>NZ_JAQGEI010000009.1 GCF_029017505.1 Sedimenticola hydrogenitrophicus | reverse complement strand
TTATCTGCCCCGCATTCCCGCTGGCCCGCATTCCACTCCCTCCACAGCTTGACGCACCAACCAATCGCAACCATAATGACCATAACGATCATTATGGAGATCAACGATGATTACCGAAACCAGCGCCGTGCGTTTTCGACAGAATCTGGGCGATATGCTTAATCAGGTGCAGTATCGTCACGACAGTATCATCATCAACAAAGATGGTAAGCCGGTGGCCGCGCTGGTTGACGCCAAGCTGTTTGCCCGGATTCAGCGCATGCAGGCCCGCTTTGACGCCCTGTGCGAGCGAATTGAAAAGGGATTCGCTGTGCTTCCTGAAGAAGAAGGCATGGCGGAGATTGATGAGGCCGTGAAACAAGTGCGCCAAGCCACACAACAAGAAACCTGAAAGGCATGGCAACCCTGAGGGTGGTAGTTGATACCAATGTACTGCTGTCTGGCATCGCCTACCCCGCCAGCATTCCGGGCAAAATTCTGGCCGCATGGCGGCACGGCTCCATCGAGGTATTACTTTCAGGCTATATTCTCGAAGAGCTGAGCCGGGTGTTACCGCGACTGCAACATCGGCACGGTCTGTCACAAGAGGAAATGGACGATCTGATCGACATCCTCAGCATCCAGTCCGAACTCATCGAACCCGACCCCAGTAATACGCCCTCCCTACGTGATGAATACGACCAGCCTGTACTCGGCACCCTGCTGGCCGCACTCAGGCTCTCCCAGGCTAATTACCTGATTACCGGAGACAAAGACCTGTTAGCACTATCCGACACACACCCCATCGTGTCACCTGCTCAATTCTGGAATAACCACGCGCCAGTCTGAATGTAGTATACAGAAAGCCGTCAGTCAGGCTTTTGACCAGGTGCACGGCAGTCCCGGGCCTTCAGGCCGAGTAATGATGCTGGCAAAATCAGCTGCCACCGGTATATTAGAGAATATTGTTCCCTGACCCGCATAAGTTTAACCACTCGACTTGGCCATGTTTGATAACTATTAGTAAATGTGGCACACATGCCCACATATTGCAGAGGATATGACGATGATTAGCGCCGACCTTGGAAACAAACTGGAGACTTTCATCGCGGAGCTGGTGGCGTCGGGCCGCTACAACTCGAAGAGTGAAGTGCTGCGTGAGGGTGTGCGCCTCATCCAGGATCGTGAAACCCGTTTGACGGCCCTAGACAACTCGATTGCTCGCGGCCTCGCCGACGCCGAGACTGGTCGCACGAAGTCAGCCAAAGACGTGTTCGACCGCCTCGAAAGCAAGTACCGTGCGATGACTGATCGCTCGGCATGATAGTTGATATCACGGCCGAGGCAGAAAGCGACCTGGAGCCGATCGGCGATCACATTGCCGAAGACAACCCGGTTCGGGCGGTCAGCTTTCTGCAAGAGTTGCGGGACAAGTGCCTTACGCTCGCCGATCTCGCGCTGGCCTTTCCTCTGGTGCCGCTACGAACGCTATGGCATCCGGCGCCGTCCGTACGGCAACTACCTCATCTTCTATCAAGTTGAACGCGAGCGTGTAGTGGTCGTCCATGTTCTACATGGCGCAATGGACTACGCAGCGATTCTGTTCCCAACCTGACGAGGTGATAGCGGAAATCTTTCGCAAGGACCCGGCCTATGCGGTGGAGATGCTGAACAGCATCCTTATACATTACGCCCCAGCACGATCACCTGAACCACCTAAACCAAATAATCGTCCACCCATAGCCCACTTGCAGGTGTGTGCGTTTTTGATTATCTTGAATACAAGATCTGCGGCAGGAGACTCGACCATGCCCCGCACAACCACAATGACGGTACGCCTGAGCGGCGCGCTCAGTGACTTTGTCGCGACCAATGTCGGTGAAACCGGCAACTACGAAAACGTCAGCGAGTACATTCGCGACCTCATCCGGCGCGACAAGGAGCGAACCGAACAACAGGCCTTCGACCGCCTGAAAGCCGAGCTGTCACGCGCGTTCGCGGCGCCGGACGCCTCGTACCAGCCGCTCTCGGCTGCTGATGTCATTGATCGAAACCAGACGAAAACCGGATGACCCGCTTCCGGGTTCAGGAAGCGGCCTCGCACCGCATCGACGAAATCTACCGCTACACCCGGGATCGTTGGGGAAACGAGCAGGCCGACCGGTACGTGACCGGGCTGTTCGACACGTTTGATAAAATTGCAACGCACGAGGTGCTGTCGCGTCCGATCCCGGCCGAATTTAGCGTGGACGGATATTTCTTCCGGTACGAGAAGCATTTCATCTATTGGAAAACGCTGGGCAACGGTGACATAGGTATCGTGACCGTTCTGCACGAGCATATGCATCAGATCGACCGCTTTCAGAAGGATTTTGGCAATGAGTGGAAACAGGGGGAAAGGGAACGGAGGGATTAAAAGATAACCCACCTTTCCCTTTTTACGGTATGTCACCCTCTTGCCAAAAGCGGAATTCCAGCGTCAGCTACTGTCACGAGTATATTAGAGAATATTGTTCTCTGACCCGAATTACGTCATTTTGCTATGCAATAGCCTGAATGCCGTTCTTTTTTACAACTGTCAGCAGACGCAAGGCGGGGCCACCAGGTTTTCTGACGCCACGCTCCCAGTCTGACACAAGGTTTCTACTCACGTTCAGGTACCGGGCAAAGACGGGCTGGGACAGGTGCTCGCGCTCACGAAGCGCGCGAATTTCTTCCGGCGACAATACCTGCACAGGAGTGAGACAGGCATCATCGAACTCACGCATAGTCTGCTTATCAACTGCGCCGATCTCGTGCAGTGCCTCCATCGTTTCATGGATCGCCGCTAGTGCATCACTTCTGTATTTCTTTGCCACTTTCTTGCACCTCCGAAAACTGGCCCTTGCTGATCAACTCAGCTAACTGCTTGTCAGACAGTCCAAGAACATGGGCCGCTGCTTTCTTGAACTGCGCCTCTTCGTCACCATCGATATTGGCCCGGTCACTCTTGGCAAAGCCGTAGACGAAGACAGCGCGTTGCGCCGTCCGATACAGAATAATCGTGCGAAAACCGCCAGACTTGCCTTGCCCTTGCCGTGCCACGCGCTGCTTGAGTACACCGCTACCCAGATCGGCATCAATTTGTCCATTCTCAGCTCGCGCAATGGCTTCCAACAGCGCCGTGTCTGGAATATGCTGCTTCCGAGCAAATCGCACAAACCAAGCATTCTTGAACACCCTCACAAGGCAATCCTATCCCTCAGTCATAAGTGTCATACATAGTATGATATATGTCCCTCATTAACCAATCAAGGGAGAAAACAGTGTTTGTGTACGAGGGTATATTAGAGAATATTGTTCTCTGACCCGCATTCACCTGGAAGAGACCCATTGGAACAAGACCGCCGCCGCCAAGAGGCTGGGCATCTCCTTTCGGGCACTGCGTTATAAACTGGACAAGTTGGGTATGGAGTAACGGAAGCCAGGTAGGCCTAAGCAAACCGTTAACCTAACTCAGGCCGCTCGTGGGTGAACCTCTTGCTCCAGTTTTTCGCCCAACTCGATCACCGCTTTGCGCAGTTCGTAGTCGGCCTGCAGGTTCATCCAGAACTGCGCGGTGGTGCCGAAGTAGCGCCCCAGCCGCAAGGCGGTATCAGCAGTGATGGCGCGCTTGCCGGCGATGATGTCACTGATGCGGGTGCGGGAGACACTAATATCCTGCGCCAGCTTGTAGGCGCTCAGATCCAGCTCTTCCAAAAATTCTGTCCGCAGGATCTCGCCAGGGTGCACCAGGAGATCAGGTGATTCGTAAGTCATGGGTCGCTCCTCTAGTGGTAGTCCACTATCTCAACATTATAAGCGCTGCCGTTATCCCACTCAAAACAGACCCGCCACTGTTTATTAATGCGGATGCTATATTGGCCCTCTCTATCGCCGACAAGCGCCTCAAGGTGGTTGCCCGGCGGTCTTTTCAAATCATCTCGCTCGACGGCGGCGTTGAGCATGACCAGCTTTGTGAAGGCTCTTTTATGGATATCTGCCGAAAGACGTTTGGGCTTCTTGCCGTTGAACAGATCTTCTGCTCTCTTGTCCTTGAATGATTTGATCATGGTGGGATAGTAACGTTATGCGATACGTTCCGCAATACGTTACGCTAATTATACTAATGAAGAGGCGGGATAGGAGTCTGTAGGGCTTAACCCTGGGGCCGGAATTCTTCACGCGCACAATGCAAGACCTGACCCCGCGATCCCCTGGCAAGATCAGCTACCACCACCGGCACTACAGAATATTGTTCCCTGACCCGCATTTCCCGGTTCTCTGACCCGCATTTCGTTCAGAGTCAGCTACGGTCACGGGTATACTAGCAAATATTGTTCTCTGACCCGCATTACTGATCAGGGTGGTTATTGGCTTCACATTATGGAGTTGGTCAATGAAAGTTAATAAAGCGGTTTTTCCTGTTGCGGGCATGGGGACCCGATTCTTACCCGCCACCAAGGCCAACCCAAAGGAGATGCTGCCGATTGTCGACAAACCACTGATCCAGTATGCCGTGGAAGAGGCCATCGCGGCCGGGATCAATGAACTCATTTTCGTTACCAGCAGCAGCAAGCGGGCGATCGAGGACCATTTCGACAAAAACTATGAGATGGAAACTGAGCTTGAAAAACGTGGCGACCGCGAATTACTCGGCATACTGAGAGGAATCCTACCCGAGGGAGTATCTTCTGTTTATGTACGGCAACCGGAAGCTCTGGGATTGGGGCATGCCGTTTTATGCGCCAAACCCGTAGTGGGTAATGAACCGTTTGCGGTTATATTGGCGGATGACCTGATCAACGAGGCCAACAATCCTTGCATGAATCAGATGATGGAAGTCTTCAACGACAGGCAGGTCAGCGTAATCGGAGTGGAACGTATTGATCCGAGCATGACCCATAAATACGGGATTGTTAAAACGGCCGAGAGCGCTGAACGTCTGAGCAAAATCATCGGCATAATTGAAAAACCTCACCCTGAGGTTGCACCATCGAATCTCGCGGTCGTCGGGCGTTATCTCCTGACACCTGACATTTTCAGCTTCCTGGAAAAGACCGGCCGTGGGGCAGGTGGGGAAATCCAGTTAACCGATGCAATTGCCATGCTGCTCAAAGAGCAGGATGTGCTTGCCTATGAATTCAAGGGCAAGCGGTACGATTGTGGCAGCAAGCTAGGTTATCTACAGGCCACGGTCGAATATGCCCTGGAGCACAAAGAGTTAGGAGAGGAGTTCCAGGAGTATCTGAAGACGTTTATTTGTAAAGCGTGGCTAGACACCAAGTAAGGTTGTCATAACAGCACCATACACCGTCTTGCTCAGTACATGACCCCTGGTTCGGAATCAGCATTCACATTCCGGCGGAATAGGTGTTCAGCATGGCCCGAAAAAGGCCGGGGTGACAAAATCCGTCACATTCTGACGCTAGCAAGCACATTAGCAGGGAAGTTATCCGGCATTGGGTCAGCGTAACACCCATCAAAACACACTAACCAACTGTTTTTATTAAAATAATAATTCTATCTTGGAAAGTAATAACAGAATTGGCATGGCACGTGCGTACTATTAGGCACACAGCTGAGATGTTCGGTTTAAGTGAGAGATAAGTCGCAGTTTCCATGGAAGGGCTAAAGTTAAGATTGGCCCGCCCGATAAGCAACTACTATAGAAAATACGGAGTATTACCATGAAAAGAGTACAAGCCGGTTTTACATTGATCGAACTGATGATCGTAATCGCGATTATCGGTATTCTGGCGGCCATCGCCATCCCCGCTTACCAGGATTACACCATCCGCACCCGTGTAGGTGAAGCGGTGAATCTAGCTTCTGGCGCCAAAACTGCCGTTGCCGAATTCTATAACGCCCGCTCCACTTGGCCTGTTGGCAATAGCCAAGCAGGCATTTCCACAGCCGCCAGTATTCTTGGCGATTACGTTACTTCAGTAACTGTCAGCGCTGGGATAATTACCGCCGTGGTAAACACCGCCTCTGGAACGACTGGAAACTTTGTGCTTAGCCCAGTTGACAACGTCGGCTCCATAACCTGGGTCTGCGATAACGCCTCTACTACTATCCCAACCAAGTACCTTCCTGCCAACTGTAGATAACTAGTGCATACAGCGGCCCCTTGGATCAAGGGGCTGCTGTTTCTATTAGTTCCTATCCACTCCACATTCTATCGACAGACTCAATTTCTCAGCATGAACCACACGACTCGCCATCCTACACGCCTGTAATCGAGTTAATGGCTCAACGTCTCCTGTCATGCAGTATGCACAAGCAGTCAAACGGTTGCTTTATATGACTTCCCTAACTTATGCTTAATAAGCAAATAACTGCGAATCCAAACTCTGTGTATAAGTCACAAAAGATGACCACCCCAAACAGCTGAATATCAAGATCAGAAACCCGGAGACGGATCACCTTGGATACCGATTCAAAAAAACAAGCATGCTTGCTTCTTAAAGATCAGCCGACTGGCTAAAACTACATCTAGCGCCGACAGATTATTAAATTTGTTGACTGGCCTTACGCAAAATGAATCCACCTCGAACCAGCAGGCACCTCCCCTCCCTACTTTGCCTCACTGGTTTCTTAATTATACTCACGGCGGTTTACAGCTTGGGGCTGCCCGGGGATTTTCTGTTTGACGATCTACCCAATCTAAAAGCGTTGGATTCGTTTGGCGAGATCAACAGCCTAGAGCAACTTAAGCTTTATCTGAGCTATTCATCCGCAGGCCCGACAGGGAGGCCAATTTCCCTGCTCAGTTTCCTGGTGAATGCCGATAGCTGGCCAGACGACGCTGGTCCTTTTAAAATCACCAACATTCTCTTGCACCTCTTGAATGGCATCATCTTATTCTGGTTCATATCTTTAATATTTAAAAACTCCAGCCACCTTAAAGAGATTAAACACGGAATCTGGATCGCTTTATTTGCTTCGATTTGGTGGGCGGCACATCCGCTACACGTCTCTACGGTCCTTTACATTATACAGCGGATGGCAATTTTATCGGCCCTATTCTCTCTCCTAGGCATGGTGGGCTATATTTATGGTCGAATCAGGTATTTAACATCACCGAAATCAGGCTACCTGGTGATGGCGATGTCGATTTCGTTAGGCACCCTGTTTGCCACGCTATCAAAAGAAAACGGCGCATTACTACCGCTGTTTATTCTGATCATAGAAAGTCTATTGTTTTCGAATAAAGCCGACTCAACAACTTTCAAACGTTTTAAGATTTTATCCCTGTGGACCCCGTCCATTGTAATTGTGTTATATCTGATCTGGGCTGGATTAAACCAGCCGGATTCAATAGTTGAATTTAGGGGATTCACCGTATATGAGCGATTGCTAACTGAGAGCCAGGTGCTAATTGAGTATTTAAAAATACTGCTTATCCCACAACCCTATACCGGCGGCCTTTATCAGTATTACCCAATATCAAAAAGCATTAGCGAAAATCCAATAGTGCTCGTGTCGATTTTTATCATCTTGTCTTTGCTCTCCATAGCATGGGTATATAGAGCAAGACAGCCACTGATAAGTGTCTCAGTCTTCTTTTTCTTTGCCGCACATCTAATCGAATCTACCACTGTTCCGTTAGAGCTCTACTACGAACACCGAAATTACCTCCCCAGCGCTTTTCTTTTTGTTCCCTTTTCATTCTTGGCTATTAAACTAATTGATCACAAGCCAAAATCCGGCACATTCATCCCAATTCTAATTTCCGTCGTCCTGGTCGTGATGACCGCAATAAGATGCCAGAGTTGGTCTAACTCTACTGAACTGCAACTTAACTGGGCGAGGGAAAATCCTCTATCGCATCGGGCACAATTAGCGGCGGCAGAAAACCTGATTAATAAAAACGAAGTCGCTACAGCTAAAAAAGTTTTAACCGCCGCCCTTGGAACAGTAGCGGATGACACACCGATTCGCTTACATTTGATTAGATTAACGAAGGAGACTCCGGAACTTAAAGCTAATAGAATCTCAAGCTTGGCATCGCTAATAAAGGCAGCGCCCTACTCTAATGAAACGCTGGCAGCGACCGTTCTTCTCTCCCAACAGATTGTCAGCAGCGATTCCAAATTGAATATACTCGCCATGTTAGATTTATGGGATGCCGTAGCCAGCAACCCACGTTTCAGTTCAGTTCCACAAAATATGTCGAAGATCCACCATAATAAGGCCCATCTGTTGCTAGCTTTAGATAAAACGGTAGATGCTGTGGATCAGTTCCAACAATCTCTAGAGGAAAATCCCAGTGTCAATATGGGCATTGTGCAATCAACCTTACTGGCTGATAAGGGACATTACTGCGAATCGATCAAACATCTTATCTTTACACAGCGTGTTATTCCATTCGACCCTAAAGGAAGGTATAACAAAAAATATTACGATAAAGAGATAAGCAGATTAATCCGATTAATTCAGATTGATGCCGATACTAGCGGAATGCAATGTGATAACTAGGCTGAGATAATAATGATTTCTTCAAACCACAAAGCACCAGATACCGTAAAAAGGTATACGTGGACTTCTTTTTTCCAGATCGCGTTGCTCCTCGCACTGCTTTTCTCCACTTACTTTATTTATCAATATGGTTTCAGTGCCGGCCCCGGATTTGACGACTCCCAAAATCTGTCTGGATTATCATCCGTTACAAACACCGATTCCGCCCTAACATTCCTCACGGATGGAAAGGCTGGTCCATTAGGCCGCCCCATCTCTCTATTAACCTTCATGTTACAGAAACATTACTGGCCGGATTTTACATCAGAATTAATTCGCACCAACACCCTTATACACTTAATCAACGCCCTTCTTGTTACACTTCTGGTACTGCAAATCTTCCAAAAAAACTTGGAATTCAACAGTCATGAGGCCACATGGATAGCCCTACTTGTAACTGCTGTCTGGGTATTGCATCCATTTAACAGTTCAGCAGTGCTAATGACTATTCAGCGGATGACTCTTCTCGCTGCCATGTTTTCTTTAATCGGACTGAATCTCTATCTACGAGGTCGCGCTCTACTAAGCCACAATCCAAGGAGAGCTTATTTGTTAATGGGGTCAGGAGTTATCGGATGCACTATCTTGTCAGCTCTATGTAAGGAAAATGGAGCATTGCTTCCCCTCTATGCTCTGGCCCTGGAAGTAACAATAATTAAACCTCCACTGCTTAATAAAACTCAACAAAAAATATTTACGTTATGGAAAGGGATGATATTTATTACACCGATCGCTTTCCTTCTACTTTATTACATTTTCACATGGGATAGTATCCTTGCAAGCTATGGCACCCGTAACTTTACTCTTAACGAAAGATTAGCTACCGAATCCGTAATCCTTTGGAAATATATACTGCAAATAATTGCACCAAATATATCTCTCATGGGTCCATACCATGATGATCAGGCTATTTGGATCTGGTCGTTTAAATCATTTTTTGCCGCAATAACATTGATTGCTTCTACAGTCATTGCAGTCTATACACGACGAGGCGCACCTATACTTGCACTTGGCATTTTATGGTTCATGTGCGGACACATATTAGAGTCTACGATTTTCCCGCTTGAACTCTATTTTGAACATAGAAATTATCTGCCAAGCCTTGGGATAATATTTGTAATACTGTTTGCATGTTTACAAATACAACGGGTCACAAGCCTAAAACAAAAATGGATGATTGCCATTTACCCGTTCATGTTTGGTTTTTTACTCACTCAAACAATATCTCTTTGGGGAAATCAGCTACTAGCAGCAAAAATGTGGTACCAATATCATCCCTACTCTCCAAGGGCCGCCCAAAATTATTCACAAAAACTGGTATATAACAACAACAGAGAAAAGGCAGATAAGGTGATCAATAGCGCTAGCGAAAGGATGCCAAATGATAGCGGTTTAGCCTTACAAACACTGCAACTTGGGTGTTTCAAGGATGAGCGTGACGCTTTATCGGAAAAATTCCATAATGTGGTACTTCGATCTAGCACTATGGAATACTCTGGAGCTGCTCTGGATGCTCTTCACAATCTAATTGACATCGAACAAAAAGATGACTGTACTTATCTTAATTTAGAGGATATTAATATCCTCGGGAATACCTTGCTGAAAAACAAGCACTTTCGAAACCAGGAAGTTGCCGTTTATAACCTCCACCTTGAATTATCGAGAATTTCAATAGCTAAAAAAGATTTGAACTTGACTATGCACCATTTAGAGAGCGCACATAGTATTAAACCCACAATAGAAACATTATCTTCGATGTTTACAACGCTGGTAAGCGCAGAACTCTATAAAGAGGCACTACAAATAGTCCATGATGCCCGCAAGCATTCGCCAAAGAACATTTTCAAAAGGCATCAATGGAAAGAATCCATAGAGAATCTCGAAAAATTCCTTATTGAAAAGATCAACGCCAATAACACAACCTCAAAACCTACCACATTGATAACAGGATATTCGAGTTAATAGAAATTCCCAGGAAGCATTAAATGAAGCAGCCACATGACGTAAAATGACTGGCCTACACCTACAAATCCAACTGCCATTATAGATTTAAATTTAGAAGTGATAACTCAACTATGCACTCATATCCTCTAATATCAGTCGGTGTCCCCGTATACAACGAAGAAAAATATATTTCAAAAACATTGGACTCATTACTTTCTCAAGACTACCCAAATCTTGAAATCGTAATATCCGACAACAGCTCCGATGATGGCACCTCAATCATTTGCCAACGATACGCATCAAACCATCCGTCAATCGTCTATCATCGACATAAAATCAACAGGGGTCCTGGGTTTAATTTTGAGTATGCACTTACTATGGCAAATGGTGAATATTTCATGTGGGCTTCTGGCCATGATCTATGGAACAAAAGATTCATAAGCATCTGTCATGAAGCACTTACAGAGAGTAGCAATACAGTATTATGCTTTGGCCCCGCATTCTGGATATCAAGTAATGGTGATTCACTAAATAGAGTGTCAGGGGGATTTGATACATCAGGTCTCTCCATAATCTCACGATTCAACATGGTATTCTGGGGAAATATGCATCCTGTACTAGGATTGATAAACACCGAACTTCTCCGTTCTACTTCTATTATCAATACTGTCGGCAGTGATTTATTGATACTCACCAATCTCTGTTTGCACGGTAATTTTGCCTACAGGTCAGATGCCGTTTGGTCTCGAAGAGAGTTCAGGAACGAGCAGACATATAGTGAAAAGATAAAACGATATAAGAGCAATCAATACTTATTGGCAAAATCTCGAATTTCCAAATTTTTGCCACTTGCCCGCTTACCCATTGAACTTATAAGAATCGTTGCAAGCTCAAATATACAACTACATATAAAGTCACTGATTTTAGTTAATCTTTTCCTGTCATTCCCAATACGATATATCGCCGGAAAGTTTATACGAGAATAATGTGCAGAAGACGATAACTTTCCTTACCAAGACAGGGCTGAATTGGCTCAAAATCCTATTCACCCCTTTTGCACTAGCCTATTTAGGTTATTATATCTATGCTTCGAGAGATCTTCTGGGACAATTGACTACTGAATCAGAAAGTATATATTTTGCAGCGTCTATTCTACTGTTTCTATTAATGCATTTTCTTTCACCACTTGTAACAACAGTAGCCTTCAGGGCTACCGACAACAACATAAACTACTCTCAGGCATTTTACATATACGCCAGAAGATTACCTGCGAAATATTTGCCCGGTGGCATTTGGCATACAGCATCACGAGCCAGCGATTACCAAAAAATCGGGATCCCCGTCAGGTCTATAACAATTTATATACTTTTCGAAATCTTCATGGTGGCGTCTATCACCCTACTTCTTGGGGGTTTAGTCGTTAGTCAACTTTCTTATCTGCAATCAGGATGGGCTAACATCGCGATTCTGGCAGTGCCATTTTCAATAATAGTGATCGCCATATTTCCAGCCATCACGAAGCGACTATTCTTCAAGAACTCGTTAGTCTACAGGTCTTCTGATTACTTTTTTTCTGTTTTGATTATCGCTTTACAGTGGTTTTTTGTAGGCCTATCCTTCGCCGCCTTCTTGAACGCCTTCTCCAGTATTGAATTCTTCAACTCCACACTTGAAATGGCTGGAATATATATCTTCTCTTGGGGCGTAGGATTCATTGCCATTTTTGCACCCCAAGGCTTAGGTGTGTCTGAATATGTAGGTACCGAGTTGTTTCTATCCGACTTACGTGTAGAAAATCTAATAGCAATTCTTGCAAGTTATAGAGTGATAGTCCTTGTTGCGGATTTGATTCTATTGACGACAACAATTCCCATCAAGTTACGCGGCAAGTTTATAGCACATTGAGTCGATAATAGTCAGATAATGCCCAGGTGCTACCGATAACCTTGGTCAAGTTTTTCATCCTGACATGGGTAGACATCATTGCGCGATAAACAGATAAGCAATTGATATAATTATGTATATTGGTCATAGTATAGTAACATCGTTGATTTCCAGCAGACAGGAATATAAGTCGCTTAACGGAACTTAGAGAGCCTTCAAATACTATGTCCAAAACAATCAGTATAATAATTCCAGCCAAAAACGAATCCATTTCCCTTGGCGGGCTGCTTCGCCAGATAAAAACCGTCCAACCCACAGCCGAAATAATTGTGGTCGATGATGGCTCCACTGACAAAACCCCGGAGATCGCCAAGGATAACGGTGCGACGGTCTTCAGCCATCCCTATAGTACGGGCAACGGCGCCGCCATTAAGACGGGGGCCAGAATGGCAAGTGGAGATATCCTGGTTTTTATGGATGGTGACGGCCAACACAACCCAGATGACATCGCCCGATTGCTGGAAAAACTCCATGAGGGGTACGACATGGTCGTGGGCGCCCGGAGTACGGGCTCACAGGCGTCGATAGGCAGACTGGCGGCCAACCAGTTCTATAACCGCCTGGCCAGTTTCATGGTCAATCACAACGTGGAAGATCTGACATCCGGATTCCGGGCTGTTCGGGCAGACAAATTCAGGGAATTCCTCTACCTGCTGCCCAACGGTTTCTCTTATCCAACGACCAGCACCATGGCCTTTTTCAGGGCTGGATACACGGTTGCCTATGAACCCATCATCGCTGCAAAACGGGAAGGAAAAAGCCACATTCATCCCATCAAGGATGGTATCCGCTTCCTACTGATCATTTTCAAAATAGGCAGTCTATATTCACCGCTAAAGCTGTTTGTTCCCATCAGCTTCGCATTTTTTCTTACCGGTATCGTTTACTATCTATATACCTACTTATCGATAGGCAGGTTCACCAACATGAGCGCACTACTGCTTTCTACCTCAGTGATAATTTTTCTTATCGGCCTGGTCTCTGAGCAGATAACCCAACTCATGTATTCCAACAGGTCAAACTGACCAGTATGTGTGCATCGATCCTGAGTCTTATCGTATTAGCTGCCTTTGATGAGGTGAGTTTGAACAGGGGTCTGCTATGAAAGCGGTTATTCTGGCGGGTGGTCTGGGTACCCGTATCTCTGAAGAAACCCATCTCAAGCCAAAACCCATGATAGAGATCGGCGGTATGCCGGTCCTCTGGCATATCATGAAGCTGTATTCAGCCCATGGTGTGAATGATTTTGTGATTTGCTGTGGTTACAAGGGGTACCTTATCAAGGAGTATTTCGCAAATTATTTCCTGCACATGTCGGATGTCACGTTTGACATGGAATACAACAAAATGGAAGTACATCAGCAGAAGGCTGAACCTTGGCGGGTTACCTTGGTAGATACCGGCGAAAATACGCTTACCGGAGGCCGTCTCAAACGAGTCGAAGATTACATCAAGGATGAGGAGGCATTCTGCTTTACCTATGGCGATGGCGTAAGTGATGTCGATATCGCAAAAAGCATCATGTTTCATCATCAACATGGGAAACTGGCAACGGTTACCGCCGTTCAACCACCGGGCCGCTATGGTGCGCTCGTTCGAACGGGTGATCAGGTTACCGGTTTTATTGAGAAGCCGCGGGGTGACGGCGGATTGATCAATGGTGGATTTTTCGTCCTGTCACCCAAGGTGCTTGACCTAATCAAAGGTGACCAAAGCAGTTGGGAGAGTACACCGCTGACGCAACTTGCCGCCATGGGTGAGATGATTGCCTTTGAGCATCAGGGCTTCTGGCAGCCGATGGATACCCTGCGTGACAAAAATTATCTCGAAGAATTATGGGTGTCAGGAAGGGCACCCTGGAAAATCTGGCCATGACAGAACCAACGCGGTCGAGTAGCGGTTTCTGGCGAGGCAAACGAGTCCTGGTCACCGGGCATACCGGATTCAAGGGATCTTGGTTGACACTTTGGTTGCATCGGCTCGGCGCCAAGGTGACCGGTATCAGCTTGCCCCCGTGTACCACACCGAATCTGTTCACGCTAGCCGGTATAGAAGCGCTTTGCGAGAGTCATTTAGAGGATATTCGTGATAGCGCAGCGCTAACCCCCCTGATTAAGCAAGTCCAGCCTGACCTTGTGTTTCACCTGGCTGCGCAGCCATTGGTACGGGCCAGCTATCGCAACCCTGTAGAGACCTTCGCCACCAATATCATGGGGACGACTCATGTGTTGGATGCTTTGCGCGGGCTGGACAGTGTGCGTGTAGCGGTGATGGTGACGACCGACAAGGTCTATCGTAACAATGAGTGGCTATGGCCCTACCGTGAGGACGATGCACTGGGTGGCCACGACCCCTACAGCGCCAGCAAGGCGGCCAGCGAATTGGTGATTGCGAGCTATCGTGATGGCTTTCTCGCGACGCAAGGCACTGCCGTTGCAAGCGCCCGCGCCGGCAATGTCATTGGTGGCGGAGACTGGTCTGAAGATCGATTGATTCCCGATGCGATACGGGCATGGCAATCGGGGCGAATCCTGGAGATTCGCAGCCCCGAGGCAATCCGCCCATGGCAACATGTGCTGGAACCGCTGGCCGGCTATTTGACCCTTGCAGAGAAACTCTGGTATCAACCCGCACTGGCGGGCGCCTACAACTTCGGGCCGGAGACGAACGACGTGGCGACCGTGCGCGAAGTGGTGGAAATTGCCCGCAGCGTCTATGGCAGCGGCGAAGTAAGCTACAAGGACAATATCGATGGGCCCCATGAGGCGGGCTTGTTGGCCCTGGAGGTTACAAAATCCTGTCACACGCTCGGCGTCAAGCCCCGGTGGCTGCTCAGCGATGCGATCAAACATACCATGAAGTGGTATCGCGACCAGCATCAGGGCGAAGAGGCACGAGCGCGCTGTGAGGCTCAAATCGCGGCCTACGAGCGTTTGAAGTGAACCGTTTTACTATCTTTGACACACCTCTGGCGGGCCTGAAATTGGTTGAGCGTCAACGCCTGGGTGACAACCGGGGATTCCTGTCGCGTCTGTTCTGCGCCGAAGAGCTTGCAGTTGCCGGATGGCATAAACCCCTAGCGCAAATCAATCATACCTATACAACCCAGCGCGGTACGGTGCGTGGAATGCATTTCCAACACCCACCCCACGCAGAAATGAAACTGGTAAGCTGCATACGCGGCAAGGTATGGGATGTCGCCATGGATCTTCGCACGATCTCACCCTCCTTCCTCCATTGGCATGCCGAAGAGCTTTCGGCAGACAACTGCCGTGCGTTACTGATACCCGAAGGTTTTGCACATGGTTTTCAGGCACTAACCGATGAAGTTGAACTACTGTATTGTCATTCTGCGCCCTACCATGCCGAAGCAGAGGCGGGATTGAATCCACAAGATTCAACGCTGGCCATTAACTGGCCGCTTGAAATAACTGAACTCTCCAGTCGGGATGCGCATCACCCAATGATCGATCAGAACTTTTCAGGCTTAGCGCTATGAACTGTCGCCACTGCGATACCCCGCTCCGCCACACCTTTATTGATCTGGGCTTCGCCCCCCCCTCGAATGCATATCTCACCGCGGACGACCTGACGCACCCGGAAACTTACTACCCGCTCAAGATCAAGGTCTGTGACCAGTGTTGGCTGGTGCAGACAGAGGATTATGCCCAACCTGATGAGCTGTTCAGCCCCGACTACGCCTACTTCTCCAGCACCTCCAGCAGTTGGTTGGCGCATGCCGCGCGTTACGCCGAAAAGATGACACAACAATTGAGCCTTACCAAAGACAGCCTGGTCATCGAAGTAGCCTCCAACGACGGCTACCTACTCAAGAATTTCGTCACGGCGGGTATTCCCTGCCTGGGCATCGAACCAACTGCCAGTACAGCGGCGGCGGCCGAAAAACTGGGCATCCCGGTCCTGCGTGAATTCTTTGGCGAAGCCCTGGGCAAGAGACTGGTTTCAGAAGGCAAGCAAGCCGACCTGATTGCAGGCAACAATGTCTATGCCCATGTACCGGACATCAACGATTTCACTCTGGGACTGAAAGCAGCACTCAAACCCGGTGGTACCATCACCCTGGAATTCCCGCACATTATGCTCCTGATCGAGCACACCCAGTTCGACACTGTTTATCACGAGCACTTCTCCTATCTGTCGCTCTATACTGTGTGTCGGGTGTTTCAGGCAGCGGGTCTGCGCGTTTGGCATGTGGAAGAGTTACCCACCCATGGCGGCAGCCTGCGCGTGTTCGGCTGTCATAGCAATGACTCACGGCAGAGCAGTCAGGCGGTTACCGAGTTGCTTGCAGAAGAGACAAGACGTGGTTTACAAGTTATCGCCACCTATACCAGGTTTCAGTCCCGTGCAGACCGGGTCAAAGATGATCTGCTCGAATTCTTGATTCAACAGAAGCGATCGGGCAAGAAAGTCGCCGCCTATGGGGCGGCAGCCAAAGGTAACACCCTACTGAACTACGCCGGTATCAAGCCAGATCTGTTGCCCTTCGTTTGCGACGCCGCCCCTGCCAAGCAGGGCAAGTTCCTGCCGGGCAGCCACATCCCGATCCTTTCGCCATCAATGCTAGAGGAACATCGTCTGGATTATGTAGTGATTCTGCCTTGGAATATCGCTGAGGAAGTACGGAGTCAACTTTCCGAGTTGGTCGCACATGGCGTGCGGTTTGTCACAGTGGTTCCAAACATGGTGATTGTATGACCAAAACTGTACTTCTAACCGGCGCGACGGGATTTGTCGGGCGCCAAGTGTTAAAAGCACTTGAAGGGCAAGCAGTTAAGCTTCGTCTAGTGGTACGCGAAGGTCATGAGTACCGGATCGAACCGATGAAACAGATTGAATCGCAGGTTGTTTCCCCTGACATATTTACCGAGCCCATGACCTGGTGGCAGGAGGTATGTAATGGCATTGACACTGTGGTTCATGTTGCCTGGTATGCGGAACCTGGCCATTATCTCCAGTCTCCCCGAAACCTTGACTGCCTAAGCGGTACACTCACGCTAGCGAAGGCCTGCCTTGACTCCGGCGTTCGTCGATTTGTGGGTGTTGGTACCTGTTTTGAATATGACTTGAGCCAGGGATATTTATCCGTCGATACCCCCTTGAAGCCTGTCACACCCTACGCTGCGACCAAGGCAGCGGTGTTCCTTTCGCTTTCACAATACTTCGCAGTCACAGATGTCGAATTCGCATGGTGCCGTCTTTTTTACTTGTATGGCGAAGGCGAGGATGAGAGGCGATTAGTGCCATACCTGAAAGCGAAGTTGTCGAAAGGCGAAACTGCGGAACTCACGAGCGGTAGTCAACTACGTGACTTTATGGATGTCCAGGAAGCTGGTCGAATGATTACAGACATCGCGCTAAGTCATCGACAAGGTGCTATCAACGTATGTTCAGGTAAGGGAACCACTGTCAGAGAACTGGCGGAGCAAATCGCAGACGACTACGGGAGGCGCGATTTGCTTCGTTTCGGTGCACGTCGCGATAATCTGATAGATCCACCCTGCGTGGTGGGAATCAAAGCAGGTGTCGAATCATGAGGCTTCTCTATCAGCAGGATGGGCTTCCAATCTTTCAGAACCGGATGTACCAAACTGCCGAAGAAGCAAAAAATTGCCCAAAGGGCAATATAAGGCTTGTGGAAGATGCGCACACGGGATTGGTCTTCAATGCCGAGTTTCAATCGGAACTGATGATCTATGACAAACATTATCAAAATGAACAGGCCGTAAGTTCATTGTTTCAGCGACACCTCAATAAGGTTACTCGCCTCATAGATCAAACTATTGGTCGTGATCGTTTGGTCGAAGTGGGATGTGGTAAGGGATATTTTCTGGAGCTGCTTCTAGCCAATGGATTTGATGTCACTGGCTTTGATCCGACATACGAAGGTTCAAACCCACGAATACAACGCGGATACTTTGCACCTGGCGTTATGGAGCAAGCTCAAGGCTTGATTCTTCGCCATGTTCTTGAGCATATTGAAAATCCTGTTAGTTTTCTAGAACAACTGAAGTTGGCAAATGGCGGTCACGGCAAGATTTATATCGAGGTGCCGTGCTTTGATTGGATATGTGCGCACCGCGCCTGGTTTGATGTGTTCTACGAGCACGTCAATTATTTCAGGCTATCTGACTTTGACCGGATGTTCGGCCACATCATCGATAGTGGACGGTCCTTTGGAGGCCAGTACCTCTATGTAGTTGCAGATCTCGCATCGCTCAGAAAACCGCAGATCGATGTAAATGACCGAGTTATCTTCCCCGCTGATTTCACAAATACTATTACTGAACCACCCCGTATTGACCAGAATCAGACTGCCATTTGGGGCGGCGCTTCAAAAGGTGTCATTTTCGCACTGCTCAAGGAACGAGCCGGATTTCCAGTCCACACTGTGATCGACATCAATCCAGCAAAACAAGGAAGGTATCTGCCAGGTACCGGATTGCGGGTCCAATCACCCAAGGCGGCACTGGCGGACTTGTCCAAGGATTCTCTGATTTATGTGATGAATTCAAACTATTTAGAAGAAATCATACAATTCACCGACAATGCATATAACTATATTGGAGTTGATCGTGAATGAATTTCAACAAGAAGTGGCCGAACGAATTGTAGCCGTTACATCAGACAAGCGACTGTGTGATTCATCGATTGAATTCATGCGTGCCTCAATCATGTCTAAGTACTCCTACAATTTCTCTTGGCAAGGTCGCCCCATCATTCAGTACCCGCAGGACATCATAGCGATGCAGGAACTGATCTGGGAAATCAAACCAGATCTTATCATTGAAACCGGCATCGCCCATGGAGGATCGCTGATTTTCAGTGCGTCCATGCTCGCACTGCTGGACATGTACGATGCAATCGAGAGGGGCGAAACGATCGACCCAAAGTTCTCGCTACGCAAAGTACTTGGCATTGACATTGACATCCGCGCACACAATCGATCCGCCATTGAGGCACACCCCTTGTCCTCGCGTATTGAGATGATTGAGGGCTCCAGTATTTCCCCCGATATCATCGAGCAGGTCCACGCCATTGCGACCAACTTTTCACGCGTGCTCGTCTGCCTGGATAGTAACCACACCCATGATCACGTATTGGCAGAACTGCAAGCCTACGCCCCTCTAGCGAGCGTCGACAGCTATTGCGTGGTGTTCGATACCGTAGTGGAAGACATGCCCGCCGACATGTTCCCTGATCGCCCATGGGGGCCAGGAGATAACCCCAAGACCGCTGTCTGGAAGTATCTGAGCGAGCATTCGGAATTCGAGATCGACAAGAGCATTCAACATAAACTGCTCATCACAGTCGCACCAGACGGTTATTTGAAACGGCGCCGGTGATAACAGCTAAAAAACGGCGCCATGACGAGCTTAAATCCCAGACCAGAAAGCAATACCTGAGCAAATCATTTGGCTATGACCTCTGAACAAAACAGTGCCGGGGCAACTATCCGGGTTCTGCCAATATGCCCTCGTTGTAGCATGCCAGCCCGGCGATCACCGGTCACCAGATAATCAGCTTTTCCTGCAATGGCCATAGCTAACAAAAAGGCATCATTTGGATCATCGGCTTCCTCGGTCATGGTCAATTGTTCCAAGACGATGGAATGTTGCAGGTTATTAAGCATGGTGCCCACTTTCGCTGGCTGCAATACGGCCTGAAGTTTCGGGTAACGGCTAGCTCGACGTATTTCATCGAGTTGATGTGTCGAGGTCACAATTTCGAATTGTGCTGCCCGCCACGCCCGATAAATCTTATTGGGTGTACCATGCGGGGAAATCAGGGCGCTGAATAAGATGTTGCTATCCAGAACAACCCGCATTACCGATTACGCGCCCAATCCAAAGCTTCTTCCACTAGGGTGCTCAGATCTTCTTCACCGACTCCCTCATTTGAGGATTTGACCTGTTCAGCGACTAACTCCAGGATATGGGAACGCACCGCCTCTTCAATAAAACGGGACAAGTCGCCTTTTTTACCGCCGCCCTGGCTGGCCAAAAACATTCGGAGCGACTGATCGGTATCTGCTGATACGGCGACATTCCAACGGACTGTATTCATAGAGGATCTCCAATGGGTGTATATGTGTTTATACACCGTCATCATCGCTCCTGCAATGTGCGGAATAACGCCAATCAAAGGGGGTATGAATAGTGCAGTTCGCAGGCTCACCGGCACCCTACGACAGCCGAAGTAGCGTAGCTCGGTTGCGGGTGGCCGGCTGTTTAGTCATTCGGTGCTCCATGGGGCGGATTGGTGGGCTAGACCTGCCCTGCGGGTCTCCGGCGTAGGATGGCGGGAGCCACTTCAAGAGCACTGCCTCAGACAACACCTGACTGGTAAATAGCCAATGTTTTCGTATACTGCCATTATTAAAAAACAATAAGTTGCGGTCTAAATAACACAAACAACTTGAAAAATAATCCATAATTGGCTATTAGGCCTGGAAAGGGTATAGTTTTCATCATTTAAAGGTAAAATACTGAGAGAAGGTGCCGATAGAATAGTCGGCAGGCGTGTTCCAGACGTTATAATCATCCAACCCAGGCCATAACACTGTCCACAAAACTTGATCCAGATGACAACAGCAACCCAGAAAATAGCATTGAGTGGTCTACCTCGCCGGCTTGTCGAGGACAACCTGTTATCCGACGAGGTTGCGCAAAAATCCGTTTTAGAGTCCGCAAAAAAACGCCAGCAATTCGTCACCTACCTGGTCGAAAACAAACTCGTAGGCAGCAACAACATCGCCCTTTCGGCTTCCCAGGAGTTCGGGGTACCACTGTTTCAGCTCGAAGCGCTCGACATGGCCCTCGCGCCGATAGGGCTGGTTGACGAAAAACTTATTCGCATACACCATGCCCTGCCGATTTTCCGCCGCGGCAATCGACTCTTCCTGGCCGTTTCAGACCCCACCAATATCCAGGGCCTCGATGAGATCAAGTTCCACACAGGACTGGCGATCGAGGCGATCGTGGTGGAAGAGGAAAAACTGGTTCGGGCGATTGAGATTGCGCTGGAAGCCAAGGACACCAGCATGTCGGATCTGCTGGATGCGGATCTGGACAATCTGGACATCTCTTCCGGGGAACCGGATACCCAGAAAAAAGAGGGTGATCTGGATGTCGACGACGCCCCGGTGGTCCGGTTTGTCAACAAGATGCTGCTCGATGCCATCAACCGCGGGGCATCGGATATTCACTTTGAGCCCTATGAAAAGACCTTCCGGGTCAGATTGCGCCAGGACGGTATTCTGCATGAAGTCGCCTCTCCGCCGATCAACATCGCCTCGCGCCTGACCGCCCGCATCAAGGTGATGTCCCGCATGAACATCGCCGAGCGGCGTGTTCCCCAGGACGGCCGCATCAAGATGAAGCTTTCCCGCAACCGGGCCATCGATTTCCGTGTCAACACCTGCCCCACTTTGTACGGGGAAAAAGTGGTTTTGCGTATTCTCGACCCGGCCAGCGCGCAATTGGGTATCGAGGCACTCGGCTTTGAACCGGAGCAACAGCGGCTGTTCGAGACGGCGATCAAGAAGCCCTATGGCATGATCCTGGTCACCGGACCGACCGGCAGCGGTAAGACGGTCTCCCTCTATACGGCATTGAATATGCTGAACAGTGAAGGGGTGAACATCTCAACCGCCGAGGACCCGGTGGAAATCCAGGTGGCGGGCATCAACCAGGTGAATGTGAATGTCAGGACCGGACTAACCTTCGCCGAAGCGCTCCGCGCCTTCCTGCGCCAGGATCCCGATATTGTGATGGTGGGTGAGATCCGCGACCTGGAGACGGCGGAAATCGCCGTCAAGGCGGCCCAGACCGGCCACCTGGTACTCTCGACCCTGCACACCAACGACGCCCCGCAAACCCTGACACGCCTGGCCAACATGGGCATACCGCCCTTCAATATTGCATCGTCTGTGCTACTGATCATGGCCCAGCGTCTGGCCAGACGACTCTGTGAACACTGCAAGACCACGGACGAGATCCCCCGAGAAGCGCTTCTCGAAGAAGGCTTCAAAGAGGCTGAACTGAAACACCTTACTGTCTATAAAGCCGTAGGATGTGACCGCTGCACTCTGGGTTACAAGGGGCGTGTTGGTATATTTCAGATCATGCCCATCTCCTCAGCCATGGAAAAACTGGTGATGGAGGGGTGTAACTCATTGCAACTGGAACAACAGTCAAGGGATGAGGGCATTCTCACCCTCAGGGAAGCTGGATTGAACAAGATCAGGGCAGGCATCACCAGCCTGGAAGAAATCAACAGGGTTACCAAGGATTAACCGATATGGCCACCGCTACCGCTGCAAAAAAAGCCCCCAAGGCCGAAAAGGCCTATGTTTACAGCTGGGAGGGTGCTGACAGGCATGGCAAGCGAATCAAGGGAGAATCGCGTGCCGCCTCCCTGGCGCTGGTGCGGGCCGACCTTAGAAGGCAGGGTATTAATCCATTAAAAGTGAAGAAAAAAGCAACTGCTATTTTCAACACAAAAAAGAAGATCACTGCTGGCGATATTGCGGTTTTCTCCCGGCAGCTCTCCACCATGATGGAAGCGGGCGTGCCGCTGGTACAGGCATTCGATATTGTAGGTCGCGGTCATGATAACCCGTCCATGCAGGATCTGCTTCTTTCGATAAAAGCGGATGTCGAAGGCGGTACCGCGCTGGCCGAGGCATTGGCAAAACACCCGCTCTATTTTGATGATCTGTTCTGCAATCTGGTACGCGCCGGTGAAGCGGCCGGTGTACTTGAAGCCCTTCTGGATAAAATCGCCACCTACAAGGAGAAGACCGAATCGCTGAAGGGGAAAATCAAGAAGGCGCTATTTTACCCGGCCGCCGTAATCATCGTTGCCTTCATGGTAACGGCGCTTATTATGATTTTTGTTATCCCCCAATTTGAGAGCCTCTTCTCCAGCTTTGGTGGGGACCTGCCCGCGTTCACAAAAATGGTTATTGCGTTGTCCCGATGGATGACAAGCTATTGGTGGCTACTGCTGGGCGCTATTATTATCGCTGTCTATAGTTTTTCATACACCTTTAAACGCTCGCGAAAGATGCGCCAATTTATCGATCGAGCGCTGCTCAAAACACCCATAATCGGGGTTATCCTGAATAAGGCATCCATCGCCCGGTTTTCCCGCACCCTTGCAACCATGTTTGCCGCCGGCGTGCCGCTCGTCGAAGCGCTGGAATCCGTGGCCGGTGCGACCGGTAACACCATCTACAGTGATGCCGTCATGCGCATGCGTGAGGATGTGGCGACCGGCCAATCACTCCAGCTTTCGATGAAACAGCAACAGCTGTTTCCCCACATGGTCATCCAGATGGTGGCGATTGGTGAAGAATCGGGCGCACTGGATAATATGCTGACCAAGGTGGCGGACTTCTTTGAAGAGGAAGTGGACAATGCGGTTGACGCGCTCAGCAGCCTGCTGGAGCCCTTTATCATGGTGATCCTCGGCACCCTGGTGGGCGGCCTGGTGGTGGCCATGTACCTGCCGATCTTCAAGATGGCAGCTGTTGTCTAAAACCATGGTTAAACAAAGTATTCAGCTCTATTAATGAACCTGCTTTCGGTTTTCCAGCAAAGCCCGCTGCTCTTTGCCTTTACCGGCACGCTCCTCGGCCTGTTCGTCGGCAGCTTTCTCAACGTGGTGGCCTACCGTCTGCCCAAGATGATGGAGGCAGGCTGGCGGCAGCAGTGCCATGAGTTCCTCGATCTCGATACGGACTCCGGGGAGCCCTCCCCGTCATTGACCCTGAGCCGCCCCGGCTCCAGCTGCCCCCATTGCGGCCACAGAATCCGTGCCTGGGAGAATATCCCGGTGATTAGCTGGCTGCTGCTGCGGGGTCGGTGTTCCGCGTGCAAGCAGC
This sequence comes from Sedimenticola hydrogenitrophicus, assembly GCF_029017505.1. Taxonomy (GTDB): domain Bacteria; phylum Pseudomonadota; class Gammaproteobacteria; order Chromatiales; family Chromatiaceae; genus Sedimenticola; species Sedimenticola hydrogenitrophicus_A. Next base: position 128,110 of record NZ_JAQGEI010000009.1, on the reverse strand, counting down.
CGATTTCAGCCCGTTATCCGCTGGTTGAACTGGCCACCGGCCTGCTCTCGCTGGCGGTGGTGCTCCATTTCGGCTTCAGTTGGCAGACGGTCGCGGCACTCCCGCTGACCTGGGCGCTGATCTCCCTGACCCTGATCGATTTTGATGAGCAGCTGCTGCCGGATTCCATTGTTCTGCCGATGCTCTGGCTTGGCCTGCTGCTCAGTCTGTTCGGCGTCTTCACCGACAGCCACTCGGCGATTATCGGCGCTGCGGCCGGTTATCTCTCATTGTGGGTGGTGTTCCAGCTGTTCAAGCTGATTACCGGCAAGGAGGGCATGGGCTATGGCGATTTCAAGCTGTTCGCGCTGTTCGGCGCCTGGTTCGGCTGGCAGTCACTGGTGCAGATTATCCTGCTCTCCTCCGTGGTCGGTGCGGTGGTGGGGATCCTGCTGATCCTGATCCGCGGGCGCGATCGTAATATCCCCATTCCCTTCGGTCCCTATCTGGCGGCGGCGGGCTGGATCAGCCTGATCTGGGGTGAGCGGATCAACGCGGCCTATCTGCAGTGGGCGGGATTGGCCTGAGTCTTGTGCGGCGCGGGCGGGCGGTTGCAAACGACGCAGTTACCGGACCCAGTTGGGTGCAATCGAAAGTGTGGGTTAGTTTGTAGCCTGGATGAAGCCCGCCCCACAAAAGCCCGACAGACACGCAACCCCAGACGGGCGTAATCCGGGGCATTGCCCGGGGTCTGACCCAAAACCCGGATTACGCCGCCGCGGGCACACATGATCGTTCCGGTTTCGGCGATGGCGGCTTCATCCAGGCTACGGTGCTGGGGTAGTTGGCTCCTTCCAGTAAACGTTCCCATCCTTGTGTACACTCAATGCTTCCAGATGCCCATCTGTATTAGCTTTTGCTTATCAACACTTTCGATTGCACCCGGCCCAGTTACCGGACTGGGGGAAGCCGGGAGAAGATGGTTTACTTGTAGACAGCTTTACGATGCCCCACACGCAACACAAGCACGATGAGTTTGTCATCTTCAATGGTAACAACTCACCCGAAGCGTCCATTAAGGCCCCTCCAATGCACCCCGAGGCACAGAGGACACAGAGGTGGAACTGAACAACGTAACGTAGCGGATCATTTGGGCAGGCATTGCACTCAGGACCACAGGTGGATGCGCCTACCAGCTTATCCACCCTACGCAACTGATTACCCCAAACACGGATTTGTAGGGTGGATAAGCGACAGCGCATCCACCAGAGCATTGGTGAGGAGTGGTACAGGGACGTACCGTTTACGGAGCCGAGAATGATGCGGCAAGGCCTTTCCGGACAAAAAATCACGCGGCATCCCGGCGGTCTTGCTCATACCCCATAGGGGTCTGGTAGTCGATAGTCGAATGGCGTCTCTGACGGCTGTAGAACACCTCGATATACTCGAATATTTCCTGCTTCGCTTCCTCTCGGGTTTGGTACCGGCGATGGTGGACCAGCTCCGTTTTCAGGGTGTGGAAAAAACTCTCGGCAGGTGCGTTGTCCCAGCAGTTGCCTTTGCGACTCATGCTGCAGACGAACTCATGCTCCTGGAGCGTCTTCTGGTACAGTGCTGACGCGTACTGGCTGCCGCGATCGCTGTGCGCCATCAGTCTGCATCCTCATGTTGTGTATCCGGGCCTCCCTGGCCCCGCCCCCCAATGATCCACTGCCCCTTCCGTCGCGATGGTTGTAAAAGGCACCATTATGACGTACATTTATCTCACATTATCCACGTCGACGAAGGGTATTCACCATGAGTGTAGCCACAGACACCAAACAAGAACGTATCAATCTCCGGTTGAAACACAGCGCTAAGAGGGCACTGGAGCGCGCCGCGAGCTTTGAAGGCAAGACCGTTAGCAATTTCATCCTGACCAGTGCATTGGCACATGCCGAAAAAACCATTCATGAGCACGAAGTCATGAGCTTGAATAGCCGAGACTCCGAAGTCTTCTTCAATGCACTGGTCAAGCCGATCCGCTTCAACAAAAAACTGGTAGCCGCCTTCGAGGAACATGATCAGCGCGTCACCAGCAAATGACCGATTATTCAAATTTGGTCATACGACCGCTGGATAGTGATCACGACAGACCTGGATTCCATTGCGGTGTAGCCTCACTGGATGACTACATTCAAAAGCAGGCCCGTCAAGATGTGAAGCGCCGTGTCAGCCGGGTATTTGTGGCAACTACGGTGGAGCAGCCGAATAGTATTGTGGGCTACTACACTCTCTCCACCCTGTCGATTGAACTCAGTCAGTTGCCTGAAGCTCTCACTCGTAAACTCCCCCGCCATCCTGTTCCAGCAGCGTTGCTTGGCAGGTTAGCGGTAAATCAAGCGGCTCAGAGTCATGGGGTGGGGAAAATGTTGCTGGTCGACGCCATCAAGCGAACGCTGGCCGTCAGCGATGAGATCGCCATTTATGCCATGGTCGTCGATGCCATCGATGAGCGAGCACAGCGCTTTTATGAACAATTCGGTTTCTCGCCTCTCAGTTCAGGAAACCAATGCTTGTTCCTTCCACTCAAATCCATTTGAATCTTCTGAATCTATTGAGAGGGGTGAGAGGTGAATGGCACTTACTTAAGCCAAGAACCACCGTCATCCCGGCGCAGGCCGGAGGAGTGGTGCAGGGATGCACCGTTTACGGACCTAAGGATGGTATCCAGACGTGCTTAATGGTGGCGGTATTCCTGGATTCCGGCCTGCGCCGGAGAAGTGGTGCAGGGATGCATCGGTTACGGACCTAAGGATAGAATGACGAAAATCCTGCAATTCGCCTTAAGTAAGTGCCATTCGACTCCGACCCCTATAGATATCCCTTAAGTAAGTGCCATTCGGGTGAGAGGTCTTATTGTAGCCCAGATGAAGCCCGCCCCACAAAAGCCCGACAGACACACAACCCCAGACGGGCGTAATCCGGAGCATTGCCCGAAGTCTGACCCAAACCCCGGATTACGCCGCCGCGGGCACACATGATCATTCCGGTTTCGGCGGTGGCGGCTTCATCCAGGCTACGGCGCTGGGGTAGCCGGCTGCAAACCCGAACTACGAGAAGCTGGGAGAAAATGGTCTACTTGTAGACAGCTTTACGATGCCCCACACGCAGCACAAGCACGATGAGTTTGTCATCTTCAATGTTTTCAATGTTATGTGCTTCGACAAATCCACCGCACCTTTGCATCGTCGAGGGTTCAGAATACAATGTGGTTGGGGTCCATTGAGTGGAGACCGGTATGAGTAATCTGTCGAAAGCTATCGAATCTGAGGCGCTTGCTTTGCCACTGGAGGAGCGGACGCGCTTAGTGATCCACCTGTTGGAAAGTATTGAATCACGTCCCGTGTCCGACCCGAAGAAGGTAGAAGCAGCGTGGGTAGCCGAGTCTAACCGCCGTTACGAGGCATATCTCCGCGGGGAGGAACAAGCTATCCCAGCGGAGGATGTTTTTGCTGAACTTCGGGAAGACGATCATTGAAGCGCGTCAAGTTTCTAGCGTCAGCTCGCGAGGACATACGTCACGAAAAAGCCTTCTATCGGAAAATCAGTCCTGAACTTGCGCAGCGATTCCAATCTGCCGTGGAAAGCGCAGTTTTATCCGCGGCGTCAAATTCAACGATCCATGTCAAGATCTTGCTCCAACTCGTCTAGTGTCCAGCGTTTTCCCGGGTTCTCCAGTCGATGGATGGCAAGATACTTATCTTCCAGATCATCCAGATGTTCTAGAATTGCCTCTTTGGCATAAAATGTCTTGGTCCGCCCGGTCTTGGCTGCCAGCGCCGTAAGACGGGCCTCGATTTCTTCCGGCAAGCGTATTGCGAGCATGTCAACCCCCCATTGCTATACATGTTTTACATGTATAGCGTAGCAGCAGGAAATACCTGACGCCAATGGGTAAATCCCGGGGGGACTCGTCAGGTTTGACCTATGCGTGGATCGAGCACCTCCGGATGACAGATGGACTCTCGCCAAGACGCCAAGAGCGCAAAGATTAAAGGAAGGTATAGGTTTTCCTTGGCGTGCTTGGCGTCTTGGTGAGAGTAATGATCCTTTACTGATCCAGGACCGGAAAGGCGCCGGGTACCAGAAGTTTCGTAGGGTGGATAAGCCGGTAGGCGCATCCACCATTGCTACGGTGGATGCGCTGTCGCTTATCCACCCTACATTCACTTCGGCTCTGCTTAGCAATGACAGCGGGAGGCAGCGTGAAACCAGGAATCAATGGATTAGGGTTAAGTTCTCCATGAGAAAAATAATCATCCAGAAGTTTTTTACCGATAGCCGGAGGAACGCATCGTGTTTATAGTCGGACTCACGGGTGGCATCGGTTGCGGCAAGAGTGCGGTAACCGACTGCTTTGCCGCGTTGGGCGTACCCGTCATCGACGCCGATGTGGTGGCCCGGGAGGTCGTCGAACCCGGCCAACCGGCGCTACGGGAGATTGTCGAACAGTTCGGTCCCGAGGTGTTGAGCGCCGACGGTTCCCTCGACCGCCTCTGGCTCAGGGAGCACATTTTCACCCATCCCGATGCCAAAACCCGGCTGGAGGGAATCCTGCATCCCAGGATCCGTGCGGAGATGCGCCGCCGGCTGGATGACTTCGACACCCCCTACGCCATCTTCTCCATACCGCTGCTGTTCGAGACCGGGCAGGACAAGCGCGTCGACCGCATACTGGTGGTGGACTGCCCGCCCGAGCTGCAGATCAGCCGGGTCACTCGGCGCGACCACACCAGCGAAGCGCAGACAAAATCCATCATTGCCGCCCAGATCGAGCGGACAAGCCGCTTGGCCCGGGCCGATGACATTATCGATAATTCAGGCAGCCTCAATGACCTGCGGCCGATAGTTGAACAACTCCACCAGAAATACCTTAACCTTGCCACCTGACGAGGTTATAGTTGTCAGAATCGGTATAATATACAAGATTGTCGAATCCAGGCACCGGTCCCGGTGTCGCAATCAACAGACATGGCCCCATGCAACCAGCTGTTTCAGACAAAATCATCTATGAGCATCCGCTCAATGAGAAGACCAGAACCTTTCTGCGTCTGGAGCACCTGTTTCGCCAAGTCGATTATCACATCCCCCAGCCCAGTACCTGGGACAGCCGGGCCGCCATCACCAGTCTGATGGACATGGTGGCCATCTTTTCCCGTGCCGACATCAAGACCGACCTGATCAAGGAGCTGAAGCGGCACCAGGATAAGCTGGCCAGCATCCGCGCCATACCGGATGTCAACGAGGAGCGCCTGGATCAGATCCTGCGGGAGTTGAGCCAGGTTTCCAGCCGGCTTCAGCAGCACGGCGGGCAACTGGGCCAGGAGCTGAGAGAGAACGAGTTTCTCAAAAGCATCACCCAGCGCAGCAGCATCCCGGGCGGGAGCTGCGCCTTTGATCTGCCCCTGTACCATTTCTGGCTACAACAACCCTTTGAACAGCGCCACCAGGAGATCGTTGCCTGGCGGCAGACCCTGGACCCGGTCTTTACCGCCGTGAGCCTGCTGCTCTCACTCGTCCGCGGCAGCACCACGCCCACCCGCGAAATCGCCGCCGGCGGATTTTTCCAGCAGAGCCTGGATGCCCAGTCACCGGCCCAGCTGATCCGGGTCGGGCTGCCCCGGGAGAGTCAGCTTTACGCCGAGATCAGCGGCGGAAAGCACCGCTTCACTGTCCGCTTCATGGAGCAATCGACAGAGGAGCGAGCCACCCAGACCAGGCAGGACATTACCTTCTTCCTCAACTGCTGTATTCTTTGACTCAAGTTTCGGAGTTCAAATTCAGCAATAAATATCGCTTAACCTGTTGATTGCAAAAACAAGTTAGCCTCACGCATGGTAGAACGATTATGTTCAAACTCAAGTTTCGGAGTTCATTTCACAAAGCCCGAATTTCTGAATTCGTAGGGTGGATAAGCTTGCGCATCCACCGCCATCCGATTCATGGTGGATGCGCAAGCTTATCCACCCTACAAGTACTGCGAACTCCGAAACTCGAGCTTTAAGAACCATGGGAAATGAACCGAAAATCGTACGCTGTCCGATCTGTAAGAAGGCATTTGACTGGCACAGCAATCCGCAATCCAGACCGTTTTGCAGCGAGCGCTGCCGCCTGATCGACCTGGGCGACTGGCTGGAAGAGAAGCACCGCATTCCGGACAACAGTCCGGCGAACCCCTTCCTGCCTCCCGAGGATGATCACAGTTAGGGCCTGGAAAACCTATGCACATCTATGAAAAAGGCTATATACGAATGGCACTTACTTAAGCCAAGAACTACCGTCATCCCGGCGCAGGCCGGGATCCAGACTGCTTAATGGTGGCGGTATTCCTGGATTATTCGCTTCGCTCACCCTTCGGGCCGACTTTCAGTCGTTCAACGCGCTTCGCGCTTTTGTCCGGCCTGCGCCGGAATGACGAAAATCCTGCGATTCGCTTTAAGTAAGTGCCATTCGGCTATATACCAGTTAGGTGTTGCATGAAGGACGGTGCTTTTGTAGGAGTGGCCGCTCCCGGCATCCTGCCGCCCGCGGCATTAGCACTTCATTGTGCGTCGCTTCGCCGCGAAAACCTTCGCGCCAGAGGCGCTCCTACGGGCTACAAACCACGACGCTCAGAGTAGGATGCCGGTGAGGCACGAACCGCATCAAGCCCACCGCAAGGAGTGGTGCAGGAGGAGTGGTACAGGGATGTACCGATAACGGAGCCGAGGATGCAATGCACCGTTTACGGACCTGAGGATGGAATGATGCGGTTCGCAAGCTCACCGGCATCCTACACCGAAAACCGCCCATAGGGCGCCCCATGGGCGCCGTCAGCGGGCACGGCCCACCCTATGGTTATCGAATATCACCGGCCCAGAGGGCACTGATAGCAGCGATGCCTTGGCCACCGTGTTCCAAAGCGACTTCGATTTGGTCTTCATCCATACCGCCCAGGGCATATACCGGGATATTGGTCGCTGCCACGATCTGAGAGAATCGTTCCCATCCGAGCGGCTCTACGGTGGGGTGGGAAGTGGTCGGCAACACCGGCGAGAGTACACAGAAGTCCGCATCGATGGCCATCGCCTGGCGGATCTCCTCCCGGTTGTGACAGGAGGCGGCAACCCATCGGTCATCGGTAAGTGGACGCTCACTCAACCCCGCCAGTTGCTGGCTGTTGAGATGGATGCCATCCGCATCCAGTGCCAGCGCCAGTTCCACCGGGCAGTTCAACAGCAGTTGCGCGCCGTGTTGCCGACACAGCGCCAGCGCCTCGGTGGCCAACGCCGCATAATCGGCGCGCGCGAGACCGGGCGCCCGCAGCTGCACCAGCCGCAGACCGCTAGCCAGGGAGGCTTCAAGACGCCGGAGAAATTGTCCGGGAACGGCCGGATCGGGACCGGTGATCAGATACTGTTGAGGCAGCCGCAAGGCGGTGCAGATAGGACGGTCCGCCGCCGGCATGGCGTAGCGGGGCAGATGTTCGGGTAAAACCCACTGCAACGGTTGTCCCTCCAGGCCGAGCGGGTGACCGAAGTAGCGGAGGACCCGGTGCACATCCAGTCGGACCGCTTTATCCGGATAGAGATGGGTGACATTGATCAGTGGTTGGTGAGCACTGACTTCAATACCCAGCTCTTCCCGTATCTCCCGGCACAGCGCCCCGGCCAGATCCTCTCCCCGCTCCACCTTGCCACCGGGAAACTCCCAGAGACCACCCTGGTGGGCAGCCCCGGGGCGACGGGTCAGGAGCACCCGGCCGGCGGCATCCTGGATTACGGCAACAGCGACATGGATCGGCAGCATAAATTGTCCTGATTACCCACCAGGTTCAGTTATGGTTGGGCACCCTTTATAAACCCGCGAATGAAGGCGAATACACGCAAATAACGGCAAAATCATCACCTGCTCACGGAGAACTTAACCCCAAGCCATTGATTATTTGTTTGCGCCAGTTTCGTAGGGTGGATAAGCCGGTAGGCGCATCCACCATTGCCGCGGTGGATGCGCTGTCGCTTATCCACCCTACGAAACCAGGGCCGTTGGGGCGGAGAACGAACCCCAACGAACTCGATTCAACCGCGAAGAACGCCAAGTACGCAAAGAGATAGGGACAAGGGGTCGGAATCGAATGGCACTTACTTAAGGCGAATTGCAGGATTTTCGTCATTCCATCCTTAGGTCCGTAACCGATGCATCCCTGCACCACTTCTCCGGCGCAGGCCGGACAAAAGCGCGAAGCGCGTTGAACGACTGAAAGTCGGCCCGAAGGGTGAGCGAAGCGAATAATCCAGGAATACCGCCACCATTAAGCAGTCTGGATCCCGGCCTGCGCCGGGATGACGGTGGCTCTTGGCTTAGGTAAGTGCCATTCGGGTCGAAATCTAATTTCATGGTGGATGCGCCTACCGGCATATCCACCCTACATTTGCTTTTCGCGGCAAAGCCGCTCCTACAATACCAGCATGTGCCAGACTCCCTAGGTCCGATACTCCGCGTTGATCTTCACATAATCGTAGGAGAGGTCACAGGTCAGCACGCGGGTTATCGCCTCTCCCCGGCCCAGGGCCACCCGGATGGTCAGCTCGCTCTGCGCCATCACCCGCTGGCCGGCCGCCTCCGTGTAGTCCGCCGCCCGGCCGCCATCACGCACGATGCAGACATCATCCAGCCAGATGCGGATCCGGTCGATATCGAGACCTTCAATACCGGCACGTCCGACGGCGGCAAGGATGCGCCCCCAGTTTGGGTCGGAGGCAAACAGCGCGGTCTTGACCAGGGGGGAGTGGGCGATAGTGTAGGCCACATCACGGGCTTCGGCCTCGCTTGCGGCGCCCTCGACCCGCACCTCGACCAGCTTGGTTGCACCCTCCCCATCCAGCACGATGGCCCGGGCCAGCTCCATGCAAACCTCTTCCACCACGGCATTGAATCGGGCGAAGTCGTCCGCGGTCCTGTCGGTGATGGGTGAGCACCCACTTACACCGGAGGCCATCAGGACACAGGCATCATTGGTGGAGGTATCGCCGTCAACGGTAATCGAATTGAACGAGGGCGCAACCGCCGATTCGAGACAGTATTGCAGCAGCTGCCGGTCGACCAGGGCATCGGTGGCGATGTAGGCGAGCATGGTGGCCATATCCGGGCGGATCATGCCCGACCCCTTGGCCATGCCCGTTACGGTGACCGTCTTGCCGGAGAGCTCCAGCTGTCGCGAAACCAGCTTGGGAACCGTGTCGGTGGTCATGATGGCGCGCGCCGCCCGGGCCCAGCCCTGTTCCGAGAGGGCGGTAAGCGCATCGGGGACCGCCACGGCGATCCGGTCCACCGGCAGCGGTTCACCGATCACCCCGGTGGAGAAGGGCAATATCTGGTTGATGGCGCAGGCCCTGGCGGCGGCCACGGACTTGCAGGACTCCCTGGCGGCCCGCAGGCCGGGATCCCCGGTCCCCGCGTTGGCGTTGCCGGAGTTGATCAGCAGGTAGCGGGGCATGGTAGCGGAGAGATGCTCGCGGGCGACCACCACCGGTGCCGCGCAGAAGGCGTTGCGGGTGAATACCGCCGCGCAGGTGCTGCCCTCGGCCAGTTCAATAATCACCAGGTCATCACGGTCCCGATACTTGATCCCGGCGCCCGTGGCACCCAGCCGGATCCCGGAGACCGGCATAAACTCCAACGCTTCGCTCATTGAGTCAAATCCGCCAATATTTGTTTGTTGACTACGGTGGATATGCTGTCGCCTATGCTATCCTCAGGTCCGTAAACGGTACATCCCTGTACCACTCCTCACCCTACATCCTCATCCTGCTCGCAGTCGCGTAGGGTGGGCACCTAGTCTGTGCCCACCTTTTTTTATAGGGATGGACTTATGCCGCGTAGGCCATGGATGGCCGGGAGCGGCTTTACCCCGTGCCGCACCTTCCGCGTGGGCACAAAAAGCGTGCCCACCCTACCAAGCTTGTTGTAGATGTAGGATGCCGGTGAGGCACGAACCGCATCAAGCCTTACCACCAATGATGCGGTTCGCAAGCTCACCGGCATCCTACCCCAGGCAATGTGGTATGTCGCCGGCCGATATGACGGGAAAGGGGAAAGCCTTTCATGGGATACCCTACTGAATACGCCCATGGCACTGTTTGTATTTTTTCCCCGATCCGCAGGGGCAGGGCTCGTTGCGCCCCACCTTGCGGTCCGAGCGGACAAATGGCTGATGCGTCTCTTCATCGGCCCCACCCGCCGCCTCGCCGCTCTCCTCGCCAAAGCCGCCGAACTCCTCATGCTTGAACTGGAACTCGGCTTCGTTGGCTTCATGGGCCGGTATCTCCATGGTCTCCTGCGGCTGGATCCGCACCTTGGTCAGTACCTGGGTGATCTCCTGCTTGATGTTGTCCAGCATATTGGAGAACAGCGCATAGGCCTCGCGCTTGTACTCCTGCTTGGGGTTCTTCTGCGCATAGCCGCGCAGATGAATACCCTGGCGCAGATAATCCATGGCTGCCAGATGCTCTTTCCAGCTGGCATCCAGGATCTGCAGCATGATGGCCTTCTCATACATGCGCAGGTTTTCGCTCCCCGCCAGCGCCTCTTTCGCGGCGTACTCCTGCTCCATCTGCTCGATGATCTTCTGCCGCAGGGTCTCTTCGTGCAGGTTGTGGTCGGCGTCGAGCCACTCCTGGATCGGGTAATCCAGGTCATACTCGGTCTTCAGCGCCGCAGTGAGGCCGGGGATATCCCACTGCTCATCGAGACTCTCCGGTGGAATATAGCGGTCGATCAGGGCGTTGACCACGTCATGCCGGATGGAGGTGATGGAGTCGGATACATCACCCGTATCCATCAACTCATCGCGCTGCTGGTAGATCACCTTGCGCTGATCGTTGGCCACATCATCGTATTCCAGCAGCTGTTTACGGATATCGAAGTTGCGTCCTTCCACTTTCTTCTGGGCGTTGGCAATCGCCTTGGTCACCCAGGGATGCTCGATCGCCTCGCCCTCTTCCATGCCCAGCTTCTGCATGATGGCCGAAACCCGGTCGGAGGCGAAAATGCGCATCAGGTTATCTTCCAGGGAGAGATAGAAACGGGTCGAGCCGGGGTCTCCCTGACGACCGGAACGGCCGCGCAACTGATTGTCCACACGCCGCGACTCATGTCGCTCGGTACCTACCACGTGCAGGCCGCCCGCCTCCAGCACCTGCTGATGACGCGCCTTCCAGTCGGCCCGGATCTTGTCGACCGCCGCCGGGGTGGCCGCCTCGCCCAGATCAGTGATCTCCATGTCGGGATTGCCTCCCAGCACGATATCGGTACCGCGTCCCGCCATGTTGGTGGCAATGGTGACCGCGCCGGGACGCCCGGCCTCGGCCACGATATTGGCCTCACGCTCGTGGTGCTTGGCATTCAACACCTGATGCTGCACCTTGGCCTGCTCCAGCAGTCCCGAGATCAGCTCGGAGGTTTCGATCGAGGCGGTGCCCACCAGCACCGGCTGGCCGCGCTTGACGCAATCCTGGATGTCCTCGGTGATGGCACGGTACTTCTCGCCGGTGGTCAGGTAGACCAGGTCGCCCATGTCATTGCGCACCATCTCCTGGTTGGTGGGGATCACCACCACCTCCAGTCCGTAAATCTGCAGGAACTCCGGCGCCTCGGTATCGGCGGTGCCGGTCATGCCGGAGAGCTTGCGGTAGAGGCGGAAATAGTTCTGGAAGGTGATCGAGGCCAGGGTCTGGTTCTCCTTCTGGATCTCCACCCCCTCCTTGGCCTCGACCGCCTGATGCAGCCCCTCCGACCAGCGCCGCCCCGGCATGGTCCGGCCGGTGAATTCATCGACAATGACGATCTCACCGTCACGCACGATGTAATCGACATTCTTCTGGAACAGCGCATGCGCCCGCAGCGCACAGGTCACGTGATGCATCAGGCTGATATTGGCGGTGTCATAGAGACTCGACTCGGGGTCCAGCAACTCCATCTCCAGCAGCACATCTTCCACATGCTGATGCCCCTCTTCGCTCAGGTACACCTGCCGGGCCTTCTCATCCACCGAATAGTCACCGGGCCCAAACGCCGGCTTGCCGTCTTCATCCGCCTCGATGGGTTCCTGCCGGGTCAGGCGCGGGATCACCTGGTCAATGCGGGTGTAGAGATCCGAACTCCCCTCCGCCGGACCGGAGATGATCAGCGGGGTGCGCGCCTCGTCGATGAGGATGGAATCCACCTCATCCACTACCGCGAAGAATTTCTCCCGCTGCACCCGCTGTTCATTGCTGAAGGCCATGTTGTCGCGCAGGTAGTCGAAGCCAAACTCATTATTGGTGCCGTAGGTGATATCGCAGGCGTAGGCCTCACGGCGGTTGGCCGGGAGCAGGTGGAGATAACCGCCGCTTTTACCGTCGTAGCCGTAGTCACAGACAAAGGAGGAGTCCCCCGGTCCGGCACCGGATGATTGAATCACCCCGACGCTCAGACCCAGGAAGGTATAGATTTTTCCCATCCACTCCGCATCGCGTCTGGCCAGGTAATCATTGACCGTCACCACATGCACCCCCTTGCCGGGCAACGCATTGAGGTAGACCGCAAGGGTCGCCACCAGGGTCTTGCCTTCACCGGTACGCATCTCGGCAATCTTGCCGTCATTGAGTACCATGCCGCCGATCATCTGCACGTCGAAGTGGCGCATGTTCAGCACCCGACACCCCGCCTCCCGCACCACCGCGAAGGCCTCCGGCATCAGGCTGTTCAGTTCCGTCCCCTGTTCCAGCCGCGCCCTGAATTCTCCGGTTTTGGCCTTCAACTCCTCGTCTGTAAGGGCCTGAAGTTCCGGCTCCAATCCGTTGATCTGAGCCACCACCTTCGACATCCGCTTGATGAGGCGGTCGTTGCGACTGCCGAAGACCTTCCTGAGAATGTTACTGACCATGGAAAAACTCTTGCTGATATGAATTTAGGCCCACGCCAGCCGAAACGGGCGCGGGCAGGAAAATGAAACGGTGATGATACCGCAAAAAGCCTGCGTTAGCAGGCATTAGGGCTCGCGTAGGTGCGATTCAAACTGATGTGTCCTTCAAGCCGCCTTTCTGACTTGATTCCAATAATTGTCCCATTGCCCGTTTGCCCAGTTCAGACGCAAGGCCGGATTTTGTAGGGTGGATAAGCTTGCGCATCCACCGCTATCCGATTCATGGTGGATGCGCTGATGCTTATCCACCCTACAAGTACTCGATGACTCCGCCATATTCCCCGGCCTTGAGGCTCTCCTTCCGTTGGTTTAGCCACATTCTGGATGCATCCGTATAGTTCAGCCGGTAAACTCCTGCGATTGTCCCAAGTCTGTTTGAATCGCACCCGGTTCGCAAACTCACCAGCATCCTACGGGTTGCATGTGAAGGTATCCCAAGGAGCCTGTTGGACTTAACGCTGATCTACCGATGAAAAAGCGGTTGTTCAGCGTTTTGCGCGTAGGTATTTGGCGGGATCGATGGTCTTGCCGTTGCGGGCGATCTCGAAATGCACATGCGGACCGGTCGAACGGCCACTGGACCCCATCAGCGCGATCGGCTGCCCCTGGAACACCAGGTCACCCGGCTTGACCAGGATCTTGTGATTGTGGCCATAACGGGTCACATAACCGCCGGAGTGTCGCACCTCGACCAGTTCGCCAAACCCGCTCTTCTCCCCGGCCCAGGTAACGATACCCGAGGCCACCGCGACCACATTCGAATCCTGTTTTCCGGCAACATCGACTCCATAGTGGAACGCCTTCTTGCCCGTGAACGGATCATTCCGGTAGCCATAACGCGACGAAACCCAGCCCTTCTCCACCGGCCGCCCGGTCGGCAGCAGCTCTTCGCTCATCCGTTTGTCGCGAATCAGCCCCTCCATCAGGTCGAGCTTGTGCTGACGATCCGTGATAACCAGTGACAGCTGTTCCATCTCGGAGACCAGTTCGGACAGACTGACCGACTGGACCGTCTCCGTCGACTCGATGCCGCCGCGGGCCGGCTCTTCCTCAAAGTTGAACTCCGCCTCATCCAGCTTGCCCATCTTCACCAGGCGCTCCCCCAGGGCATTGATTCGCATAATATGCGACTGCATCTGGCCAAGCCGCAGGGCCAGGGCATCCAGATGTTCCTGGGTGCGCCCCCGGGTCTCCTCCAGCTCATCACGCTGGGTCAGCAACAGATTGTGCACCGCCTCGGTCGTAGACCCGGCCGCGGTCTGCGGTGACTGGCTACTCATCCCCCACCGGTAACCGGCCCAGAGGGAGCCCCCCATCAGCAGGGCCAGCAGCGGCACCAGGGTAAACAGCAACCGGAACGGTGAGATCGGGCGGCTGCCTTTTTTATGGCAGAACCTGGAGAGGAGTATAATCTTCATGGATTGCGTATTCAGAGTGTCTGGTTAAAAGATAAATCACCAACACAGCGGCTTCCGTGACACAATTCATCCATGAACAAACGACCGCGTCTCATCAAAGACTTTCTGCAGCACACCCACACGCTGCATGGATTACTTGAACAATCCAAGGCGCAGTTATTGCTGTTGCAACGGGTTCGCAGCCTGATTCCCTCGCCCCTGGATAGCCACTGCACGGCAGCGGTACAGAAGGGCACGCAACTGGTGCTCTACGTCGACTCGTCCACCTGGGCCAGCCGATTGCGCTTTACCACCCGTGACCTTGCCCGCCGGTTGAACGACACCGGGATCGCCACCGAGCGCATCACGGTGCGGGTACTGGTGACCAGCGCGCCCGCCAAACGGAAACCCGTCAGAATCCGCCAACTCAGCCCGGAAAATGCTTCCCTGATCAACCAGACGGCGGCCGGCATAGAGGACCCGGAGCTACGCCAGGCCCTGATCCGTCTTGGCCGGCACGCCGACAAAACGAAGCCCTAACCCTTTCCGCCGCTCCACTCGGTCTTTAGCGCCCGTAGGTTGGGGTGAGGAACGAACCCCAACATCACGACGCACGCGTATGAAAACCCGTTGGGGTTCGCAGGCTCACCCCAACCTGAGAGTTGATCCAGGCATTGGTGGATGCGCCTACCGGCTTATCCACCCTACAAAACTGCACAGGCAGCCCACCGCGCAGATACCGTCAGGTGGCCTGGACGGGTTTCATGTAAGAGATGGGCACGCTGTCTCCCTCTTCAAAGGTCACCTCTTCCCAGGCGGTCTCATCCGCCATCAGCGCCTTCAGCAGCTTGTTGTTCAGGGCGTGCCCTGACTTGTAACCACTGAACGCACCGATCAGGCTGTGTCCGAGCAGGTAAAGATCACCAATGGCGTCGAGGATCTTGTGCTTGACGAACTCGTCTTCGTAGCGCAGCCCATCCTCGTTCAGCACCCGGTAATCATCCACCACGATGGCGTTGCTCATGCTGCCGCCGAGCGCCAGTTCCCGCTCCCGCAGCATCTCGATATCGCGCAGGAATCCGAAGGTCCGCGCGCGGCTCACCTCCTTTACGAAGGAGGTGGAGGAGAAATCGATGGTGGCGGATTTGGTGCGCTCGGCGAATGCTGGATGGTTGAAATCGATACCAAACGACACCTTGAAACCGTCAAATGGTTCGAAGGCGGCGTATTTGTCATCTTCCCTCACCATCACCTTGCGCTTGATACGAATAAAGCGCTTCGCCGCATTCTGCTCTTCCACGCCGGCGGACTGGATCAGAAAAACAAAAGGCCCCGCGCTGCCGTCCATGATGGGAACTTCGGGAGCACTCACATCCACATAGGCATTGTCAATGCCGAGACCGGCAAAGGCAGAGAGCAGATGCTCCACCGTGGAGATCTTGTGGCCGTCCTGCTCCAGGGTGGTGGAGAGTCGGGTGTCACCGACATTGTCAGGCCGCGCCGCGATCTCGACCGGCACTTCCAGGTCAACCCGACGAAACACCACGCCGGTATCGATTGCCGCCGGGCGCAGGGTCAGGTAGACCTTCTCCCCGGTGTGCAGCCCCACTCCTGTAGCACGAATAACGTTCTTAAGCGTACGTTGCCGTATCATGTTGCCTGTATTCCCCATTTCCCGGCCACTATAAATAAACGGCCGGATGGTATCACATAATCCGCCCAATAAACCAAACCCGGTAAACCACACGAGGGCTCGTTGAGCAGATTACGCCTCTGTTAATAGCGCCAGGCCCAAGACATCTGCAAGACAAAACCCTTGCGCCCCCCAGCACCCATTAGGGTAATCCCTTATTAAGTACCAGCTTCACCCTTTTATTGCAAGTTTATTTCGCCACCCGGATCCGCTGAAACTTCGCAGCGGGCCGCTCCTATCACCAACCACCCGGTGGCGCTGCTTTAGCCGGGATAAACCCGAACCATAGCTCAATCCGCCTGACGCCTCAGGAATGCCGGGATGTCCAGGTAATCCATATTGTGTTCCTGGGCGGCGGTTACATAGGATTTAGCCGCCTTGCGCACCACGGTCGGACTGTCCATTTCGCGATAATCGGCCGGCCCTGGAGCCACCACGTCGGAATTGACCAGACGTACCGGGGGCGCCTCCTCAACCACCGACGGTTTGAGCTCCGCCTTACGGAGGGCACCCAGGCCGGTGGCCACGACGGTCACCCGCAACTCATCGCCCATTTCGGGGTCGATCACGGTACCCACCACCACGGTGGCGTCGTCGCAGGCAAACTCCTTGACCGTGCAGCCCACCTCGTCGAACTCACCAATCGACAGGTCCAGCCCGGCAGTGATATTGACCAGGATGCCCTTGGCCCCCGCCAGATTGACATCCTCCAGCAGCGGGCTGTTGATCGCCTGCTCGGCGGCATCGCGGGCGCGGTTTTCACCCCTGGCAGAACCGGAACCCATCATGGCGGTGCCCATCTCGGACATTACGGTGCGCACATCGGCAAAGTCCACGTTGATCAGGCCCGGCCGGGTGATCAGCTCGGCGATCCCCTGGACGGCCCCCTGCAGCACATCGTTGGCCGACTTGAAGGCATTCAGCAGGCTCATGTCGCGGCCCAGTACCGCCAGCAGCTTCTCGTTGGGGATGGTGATCAGCGAATCCACGTACTGGCTCAGCGCCTCGATCCCCTGATCGGCGGTCTTCATGCGCTTCACGCCCTCGAACGGGAACGGCTTGGTCACCACCGCCACGGTCAGGATGCCCATCTCCCGGGCCACCTCGGCCACCACCGGCGCGGCCCCGGTACCGGTACCGCCACCCATACCGGCGGTAATGAACACCATGTCGCTCCCCAGCAGCGCCTCATGGATGCGCTCCCGGTCCTCCATCGCCGCATCGCGCCCCACATCCGGATTGGCTCCGGCGCCCAGCCCCTTGGTGATATTGGAGCCCAGCTGCAGCAGCGTACGCACCTGGCTGTTCTTCAGCGCCTGGGCATCGGTGTTGGCACAGATGAAGTCCACCCCTTCGATGTTCGCATTCAGCATGTGGTTGACCGCGTTGCCACCGCCGCCACCGACCCCGATCACCTTGATCACCGCGTTTTGACTATATGCATCCATTAATTCGAACATGTCACTCTCTCCTCATGATCCAGGCCCTGCTACACGGCCACCTGAAAAAGTTTAAAATTGCCAAAAAGTCAGAAATTGCCCTGAAACCAGCTCTTCATGCGATTCCATATCGCCTTGAAATTGTTGCCCCCCGGGAGCTCCTGCAATCGTCCCTTCCGATTCTGCTGCCCGAACAGCAACAGACCGACCCCTGTTGCATAAATCGGGTTACGCACCACATCCACCAACCCCGTTACATACTGCGGAACGCCCAGCCGCACCGGCATGTGAAACACCTCCTCCGCCAGTTCGATCAGGCCTTCCATCTTGGAACTGCCGCCGGTCAGCACCACCCCACCGGCGATCAGATCCTCGAATCCACTGCGCCGCAGCTCGGCCTGTACCAGGCCCAGCAGCTCCTCGTATCTCGGTTCCACCACCTCCGCCAGGGTCTGGCGGGACAGCCGCCGGGGTGGCCGGTCGCCGATGCTCGGCACCTCGATGGTCTCGTCGCTGGTCGCCAGCTGGGTCAGGGCGCAGGCGTAGCGAATCTTGATCTCTTCCGCGTGCTGGGTTGGGGTGCGCAGGGCCACCGCGATGTCGTTGGTCACCTGATCCCCGGCGATGGGAATCACCGCGGTATGGCGAATCGAGCCTTCGGTAAACACCGCGATATCGGTGGTACCACCGCCGATGTCCACCAGACAGACACCCAGCTCCTTCTCATCGTCACTGAGTACGGAAAAGCTGGAACACAGCTGTTCCAGGATCAGGTCATCCACCTCGAGACCGCAGCGCCGGACGCATTTGACGATGTTCTGCGCCGCGCTGACCGCGCCGGTCACCATGTGCACCCGCGCCTCCAGGCGCACCCCGGACATACCGACCGGCTCGCGGATCCCCTCCTGTTCATCGATGATGAACTCCTGGGGCAGGATGTGCAGGATCTTCTGATCCGCCGGAATCGCCACTGCCCGCGCCGCGTCGATCACCCGTTCCACATCGCCATGGGTCACCTCCCGGTCCTTGATCGCCACGATGCCGTGCGAGTTGAGGCTGCGGATGTGATTGCCGGCGATCCCGGCGTGCACCGAGTGGATCTCGCAGCCGGCCATCAGCTCGGCCTCTTCCAGGGCACGCTGGATCGACTGCACGGTGGATTCGATATTCACCACCACGCCCTTTTTCAGGCCGCGCGACGGGTGCGAGCCGATGCCGATAATCTCTATCTCATTGTCGGCCTTGATCTCACCGACAATGGCGACCACCTTCGAGGTGCCGATATCCAGTCCGACGATCAGATTTTTTTCTGTCTTTTTGGTCATTAAAACCGTACCTCTCCAGATCGTTTGCCAGATCGGTTGCCAGATCGGTTGCCAGATCCGTTGTTAGCCACGCCGCGCCTGGCCCATCCATTTGCCTGCCCCATGACCGGCCGGACTTCTCTGTTCATCACGTTCAACCTGCCTCTCCCCAGAGCACCGCCACCCCATTGGCATAGCGCATGTCAACCCGCTTCACCCGGCGCTTCTCCGCCTGTTCCAGCCGCGGATAGAGGCGCACGAACCGTTCCACCCGCGCCTCGGTATCCAGCTGCCCGAGCTTGAGTTCCAGCCCCTGTTTAAACCCCACGGTCCAGGCGCCCCGCCCATCCAAGACCAGGCGGTCGATCACCAGCTCCAGAACGGCAAAGCGCCGGCCCATGCGCTGATAGCGCGCGACCATCTCCGCGATCTGCCCGTCGGGTCCGGTCAGACTGGGCAGCTCCGCCTTCAGCGCCTCGGGCTCCGGGGTGAACACACCGCCGCGACCATTCACCAGTTGCGACGCCCCCCAGCGCGCCAGCGGCCGCTGCTCCTCCACCCACATCTTCAGGGTATCCGGCCAGATACGCCGGACGGTCACCTGATCGACCCAGGCCAGCTTCAGCGCCGCCGCCCTCACCCGATCCAGGTCGACGGTAAAAAAATTGCCCTCCATCGCCCCGCCGACCGCCTGCTCCAGCGAGCGCCGATCGAGATGGTGCAACTCCCCATCGATACGTACGAGCTTCAGTGGCAATACGGACGGATCGCGCAGGGCGATCACCCCCCAAGTGCCGCCACCGGCAAACAGCAGCAGCACGGCGAAGGTACCCAGCCAGCGCCACAGCCGGCCGTCACCGGCCTTCGCTGACGGGTTGCCCGGAGCCACCGCCATCAGCCAGTCACCCGGCTGGCCGAGAGGATGCGCCAGACCAGCTCGTCGAAGTCGATCCCTTCGGCCCGGGCCGCCATCGGCACCAGGCTGTGACTGGTCATGCCGGGCACGGTATTGACCTCCAGCAGACGGGGATTCCCCGCCGCATCCAGCATCAGGTCGACCCGTCCCCAGCCCTTGGCGCCGACGGCGCGGAACGCCTGGTCCGCCAGTTGCCGCAGCTCCGCCTCCTGTTCGGCCGGCAGGCCGCAGGGACAGTGGTAGGCGGTGCTGTCGGCCTGGTATTTGGCCTCGTAGTCATAAAAGGTATGGGGTGTCTCGATGCGGATCAGCGGCAACACCTGGTCATCCAGGATCGACGCCGTATACTCGGCCCCGCTGATCCAGGACTCCGCCATCACCTCGACGTCGTAACCGACCGCCTGGCGCCACGCCTGCTCCAGCTGTTGCCGGTTCTCCACCTTGGCCATGCCGATGCTGGAACCTTCGTGGGAGGGCTTGATCATCAGCGGGAAACCGAGCACCTCGGCCCGCGCCAGGTCGGCCGCCTGCTCCAGCATCACAAAATTGGCCGTCGGCAGACCCAGTCCCTTCCACAGCAGTTTGCAGCGATACTTGTCCATGCCCAGCGCGGAGCCGGCGACCCCGCTGCCGGTATAAGGCATGCCGATACTCTCCAGGGCCCCCTGGATCACCCCATCCTCACCGCCGCGACCATGCAGCATGATGAATACCCGGTCGTAATGTTCCTGCTGCAGCAGGCTGAGCACGTCCCGTCCGGCATCCACGCCGTGGGCATTCACACCCCGGCGCACCAGCGCCTCCAGCACCGCCTGACCGCCCTGCAGCGACACCTCGCGCTCGGCCGAAAGCCCGCCCATCAACACCGCCACCTTGCCGAAATCCGCCGCCAACAGGGTCATGCTCTCTCCTCCGTCTCGCCGACGATATGTACCTCGGTGACCAGTTCCACGCCGCTGGCCGCCTTTACCCGTTCCCGGACCCGCCGGATCAGCGCCTCGATATCGGCCGCCGTGGCGTTACCCCGGTTGATAATGAAATTGGCGTGCTTCTCCGAAACCTGGGCCCCGCCGATCAGCACCCCCTTCAGGCCGGCCGCCTCGATCAGGCGCGCCGCATGACCCCCCGGCGGATTGCGGAATACCGAACCGCAGCTTGGCTGGCCGATCGGTTGGCTGCTGTTGCGCCGCTCCAGCAGTTCGCGTATCCGCCCCTGGCTCTCCGTCACGTCACCCGGCTCAAGGGCCAGGGTGGCGGCCAGGAACCACTCCTCCGCCGGCCGCTCCACCTGCCGGTAGCCCACCTTGAACTCGGTCGGCAGGCGCTTGTGCAACTGCCCCGCCCGGTCCACCGTCTCCACCGTCGTCACCTGGCTCCAGGTCTCGCCGCCGAAGGCGCCGGCATTCATCGCCAGGGCGCCGCCGAAGGTGCCCGGTATACCGGTCAGGAACTCTACGCCGCAGAGCCCCTGGCGGGCGGCAAAGCGCGCCACCTGGGCGCAGCTCACTCCGGCCTCCACCCGCAGTGCGGTGGCCGATATCAGCGCCATCCCGTCCAGCCGCCCCTGGGTGGCAATCACCGTGCCGTTGAAACCGCCGTCGCGGATCAGCAGATTGCTCCCCAAGCCCAGCCACAGCAGCGGCTCGCCCTCCGGCAGGCTGGCAAGAAACTGCAACAGATCCTCGCCGTCGGCCGGGCGGTAGAGTTGACGCGCCGGGCCACCCACCCGCCAGGTGGTGTAACGGGCCAGTGGCTCGTTGAGAAGTCGCTCGCCGCGCAGGGAAGCTGTCTGCCGTGTCGTCATCAGGCGCTCTTTCGCCCACGTGGTTGTGCCGGTGCCGGCCGCTTCAGTCCGGGCGCGGCCGGGTGACGGGTCGCCGTCGACGACTTGTCACGCAGCGGATAGATCCCCGAGAGTGGCTCGCCACAGCCCATATGCAAACGCCGATTCACTCCGTCAGTCACGACTCACCTCCCTGCTGTTGAAACCAGCCCGGTAACATGGCGGCCACCTGCCCGATATCCCCGGCCCCCAGGGTCAGGACAATGTCACCATCCAGAATCATCCCGTCCAGCAACGCCGGCAGCTCGCCGATCGGATCGACAAACACCGGATCGACCTGACCCCGCGCGCGGATGGCCCGGCTCAGGGAGCGGCCATCCGCCCCCGCGATCGGCGCCTCGCCGGCGGCATAGACCTCCGCCAGCACCAGCACATCGGGCCGCGACAGCACCTGGGTAAAGTCGTCGAACTGCTCCTGGGTACGGCTGTAGCGGTGCGGCTGGAACACCAGCACCAGGCGCCGCTCCGGCCAGCCGGCGCGCACCGCATCCAGGGTCGCGCCCACTTCGCGCGGGTGGTGTCCGTAATCATCCACCAGCATGATCCGGCGGCCATCGGCCAGGGTGCATTCGCTGGCGTTGAAACGCCGGCCGATGCCCTCGAACCGTTCCAGGCCGCGCTGGATGGCGGCCACGTCCACGCCCACCTCATGGGCCACCACAATCGCCGCCAGGGCGTTGAGCACGTTGTGCCGCCCCGGCATGTTCAGGGTCACGTCAAAGGACGCTTCGCCCGCGACGTGAAGGGATTCACTAATGCCGCGGGGGCAGGGATGCCCAGGAGCGGCCATGCTCACCTTGAAGTGGGTGCGCAACCCCTCCTGGCGGATCGCGCTCACCCGGCAATCCGCGTCCGCGGACTCGCCATAGGTGATCATCCGCCGCGTCACCTGGGGCAGCAGGCCCCGCACTTCGTCATCATCGATACAGAGAATGGCCAGGCCGTAGAACGGCAGGTGGTGCAGAAACTCGATAAAGGTCTGGCGCAGACGGTTGAAATCACCGCCGTAGGTGGTCATGTGATCCGCGTCCACGTTGGTGACGATGGCCATCATCGGCTGCAGATAGAGGAACGAGGCGTCGCTCTCGTCCGCCTCGGCCACCAGGTATTCGCCGCCACCCAGGCGGGCATGGGTACCGGCGGAATTGAGCCGGCCGCCGATGACGAAGGTAGGATCCAGACCGCCCTCGGCCAGCAGGCTGGCCACCAGGCTGGTGGTAGTGGTCTTGCCGTGGGTACCGGCCACCGCGATACCGAAATGGAAACGCATCAGCTCCGCCAGCATCTCCGCCCGCGGCACCACCGGGATCCGCTGCTCCCGGGCCTTGCGCACTTCCGGGTTGTCCTCTTTGACCGCCGTCGAGATCACCACCGCATCGGCACCGGCGATATTGGCCGCGTCGTGGCCGATATGGATAGTCGCGCCCTGCTTGGTGAGGCGACCGATCGCCGGGTTGCTCTTCAGGTCGGAGCCGGATATTTGGTAGCCGAGATTGAGCATCACCTGGGCGATGCCGTTCATGCCGGCGCCACCGATCCCGACGAAGTGCAGGTGACGGATGCGCCCCATGGTGGTGGCCGCCAGACGGCGCTGCGTTGTTTCACCCTTGTTCATCGGCTTGCGATCTCCTGACAAAAATCGGCCACCACGTTGGTGGCACCCGGCATCGCCAGGGCGCGGGCCTTCACCGCCATCGCCAGCAGTGGTTCGCGATCCACCAGCAGTGCCTTCAACTCATCCGAAAAGCCGTCCTGTTCCAGTTCCGCCTGGGGCAGCAGCCGGGCCGCGCCGGCATCCACCAGGTAGCCGGCATTGCGGGTCTGGTGGTCATCCACCGCGTGGGGATAGGGGACCAGGATCGCGGCGACCCCGGCGGTCGCCAGCTCACTCACGGTCAGCGCACCGGCCCGGCACACCACCAGATCGGCCCAGGCGTAGGCCGCGGCCATATCCTGAATAAAGTCGCTCACCTCCGCCTCGATACCCAGCGCCTGGTAGGCTGCGCGGGTGGCCTCGCTCTTGTCCCGTCCCGCCTGGTGGCGCACCAGCGGCCTGGTCTCGGTAGCCAGGGTCGCCAGCACCTCCGGCATTGTCAGGTTCAGGGCCTGCGCCCCCAGCGACCCGCCGACCACCAGCAGCCGCACCGGCCCGCGCCGGCCCTGCAGCCGTACTGCCGGCCCCGGCAGGGCGGCGATCTCGCGGCGCACCGGGTTGCCGCAGGCCACCGCGCCGACCCGCCCGCCGAAACTGCCGGGAAAGGCCTCGAACACCCGGCTCGCCAGCCGCGACAGCCAGCCGTTGGTCATCCCCGGCACTGCGTTCTGCTCGTGGATCACCAGGGGTATGCCAAGCAGGCGCGCCATCAGGCCGCCGGGGCCGGTGACAAAGCCGCCCATCCCCAGCACCACCCGGG
Organism: Sedimenticola hydrogenitrophicus; assembly: GCF_029017505.1. Taxonomy (GTDB): domain Bacteria; phylum Pseudomonadota; class Gammaproteobacteria; order Chromatiales; family Chromatiaceae; genus Sedimenticola; species Sedimenticola hydrogenitrophicus_A. The sequence goes on along the minus strand of NZ_JAQGEI010000009.1, from coordinate 104,140 downwards.
GCCGGCATTGACGCAATATCCGGGCGGACTGGAACAGGGCGCGAACAATCCTGAACGGCGCCGACAGCCAGCGCTTCAGGCCCGTGCCACGCAACCCGCGGATATTCACCAAGCGGATATCGATGCCGTGTTCCGGCACCACCCGCGACTCGAAACTGTCCGCGCTGCCGAGCCAGCAGACCGCGACGCCGCGTTCCCGCAGCTCCTCGGCCACCGCCAGGGCCGGGAAGACATGACCGCCGGTGCCGCCGGCCATCAGCATCACGCCTCCTGCCATGCCGCCCCCCCCTGCTCGACCGGTTCCGGGCGCAGCAGTTCGTAGTCGATGCGCAGCAGCATCGCCACCACCAGGATGGCGACGATGATGCTGTTGCCGCCGTAGCTCATGAACGGCAGGGTCAATCCCTTGGTCGGCAGCAGACCGACATTGACGCCGATGTTGATAAACGCCTGCATGCCGATCCAGAGCCCGAAACCATAGGCCACATAGGCGGAAAAACGCCGGCTGTGCGCCTCCGCCCGGGCGCCGATACGGAAGGCGCGCCAGACGATCACCGCGAACAGACTGATCACCACCAGGGTCCCCAACAGACCGAACTCTTCACCGATTACCGCCATGAGGAAATCGGTATGCGCCTCCGGCAGATAGAACTGTTTCTGGATACCATTCCCCAGTCCGACCCCGAACCACTCGCCGCGCCCGAAGGCGATCAGCGCCTGGGCCAACTGGTAGCCGCTGTTCTCCACATCGGCCCAGGGGTCGAGGAAGGCAGTCACCCGCTGCAGCCGGTAGGGTGAGACCAGTACCAGTCCCACCAGCGCGGAACTGGCCAGGCCGATGAGGATGGCGAACTGCCACACCGGGACGCCGCCGAGAAACAACATGCCCATGGCGGTGGCCAGCAACACGGTGGTGGTACCGAAATCGGGTTGCACCATGATCAGCGCACAGGCGACCACCAGCAGCAGCATCGGCTTGATGAAGCCCCAGATGCTGTGCGCCACTTCCAGCTGGCGGCGCACCAGATAACCGGCGATATAGACCACCATGAACAGCTTCATGAACTCCGAACTCTGCAGATTGAACGGCCCCAGCGGGATCCAGCGGGTGGCCCCGTTGGCCTCACGCCCGATGCCGGGCACCAACACCAGTACCAGCAGCAACAGCCCGGTAAAATAGAGCAGGGTGCCGGAACGCTCCCACTGTGCCACCGGCACCTGGGAGATCAGCAGTGCCCCCAGCAGTCCCAGGCCGATGGCCAGCAGATGGCGGTTCATGTAGTAGAAAGGCGCCTCGCCGATGCGATGCAGGGAGGCGGAGGCGACCATCACCAACCCCAGGCCGAGCAGGGCCAGCGCGGCCATCAGCAGCAGATAGTCCAGGCTCGGCAGCAGCTTGCGCCCTTCGCCAAAGGTGGCCTGCCGATGGGTCGTGAGGTTCATGGGATCAACCTCGCCACCGCGTCCACGAACATTTCGCCCCGCTGTTGATAGTCCTTGAACATATCGAAGCTGGCACAGGCCGGGGAGAGCAGCACCCGGTCACCCGGCTCGGCACAGCCGGCCGCCAGCAACACCGCGTCATCCATGTCAGTGGCCTGGATCAGCGGCACCTTGTCGCCCAGGGCGTCGTCCAGGGCCTTGGCGATCAATGGCGCATCCCGACCCAGCAGGATCACGGCCCGCGCATACCTGGCCACCGCCGGAGCCAGGGGGGCGAAATCGGCCCCCTTGCCGACCCCGCCGGCAATCAATACGGTGCGCGTTGCGTCCCCGCCGGCGAGCCCCTCCAGCGCTGCGGCGCAGGCCCCCACATTGGTGCCCTTGGAGTCGTTGTACCAGCGCACGCCGGCCGACTCCTTGATGAACTGGGTGCGGTGCGGCAGGCCGGCAAAACCCGTCAGGGTGCGCAGCATGGCCTCGCGCGGCAACCGCAGCAAGGTGCCGATCGCCAGCGCGGCGAGGGCATTGGCGAGGTTGTGGGTACCGGGTATTTTCAACGCCGAGGCGCGGATCAGCCGCTCCGTGCCGTGGCAGAGCCAGCGCTCGCCCCGGTGTGTGCGAACCCCGAACTCCCCGGCGGCCGGCGCCTCCAGGGTGAACAGGATCTCTCCCGCACCGCCCCCGCGCATGGCCATCACCAGGGGATCGTCCCGATTGAACACCGTACCCTCGGCACCACGGTAGATGGTCGCCTTGGTGTCCACGTACGCCTGCAGGTCCTGATAGCGGTCCAGGTGATCAGGGGAAATATTCAGCACCACCGCCACCTTCGGCTGCAGGCTGAAGGTGGTCTCCAACTGAAAACTGGAGAGTTCGAGTACATAGAGTTCCACCGCGTCATGCAGCAGCGACAGCGCCGGGTCCCCCAGGTTGCCGCCGACGGCGGCCTTGACCCCGGCATCCCGCAGCATGGCGCCCAGCAGGGTGGTGACGGTGCTCTTGCCATTGGAACCGGTGATCGCCACCACCGGCGCCTTGGCGGCGCGCGCGAACAGCTCGATATCGCCGATCACCGGCACCCCCCGGGCCACCGCCTGCTGGATCAGCGGCTCGCTCATCGGCACCCCCGGGCTGACCACCAGCTGCTCGGCCACGGCGAAGGCGGCGGGGTCGAAGCCGCCCAGGAACAGGGCGATATCGGGCAGCTCCTGACGCAGCTCATTCAGGCCCGGCGGGTCATTGCGGCTGTCGGTGATGGCCACCGGCACACCGCAGGCCGAGAGATAGCGGGCGCAGGAGAGCCCGGTCTTGCCCAGACCGACTATCAGACTCTTTTTGTCACTCGCCCTCGGTGGTGTCATCTCTTCCCTACGCCTCGGCGTAAAATCCCATTAACGTATCTTCAGGCTGGAGAGCCCGATCAGCACCAGAATCACTGTGATGATCCAGAAACGGACGATCACCCGGGGTTCCGGCCAGCCCTTCAATTCAAAATGGTGATGCAGCGGCGCCATGCGGAAGATGCGCCGCCCGGTCAGCTTGAACGAGGCCACCTGCAGCATCACCGACACCGTCTCCATCACGAACACCCCGCCCATGATCACCAGCACCAGCTCCTGGCGCACGATTACCGCCACCACGCCGAGCGCCGCCCCCAGGGCCAGCGCCCCCACGTCGCCCATGAACACCTGAGCGGGGTAGGCGTTGAACCAGAGAAAGCCGAGACCGGCCCCCACCAGGGCGCCGCAGAAGATCACCATCTCCCCGACACCGGGGAGATGGGGAATCAGCAGATAGCCGGCGATCTGGGCATTACCGGAGGCGTAGGCAAAAATGCCCAGGGCGCCGGCCACCAGTACGGTCGGCATGATCGCCAGGCCATCCAGGCCGTCGGTCAGGTTGACGGCGTTGCTGGTGCCGACGATCACGAAATAGCTGAGCAGGACAAACCAGGGTCCCATGTCGATCACCACGCTCTTGACAAACGGAATGATCAGCTGGGTCTCCGCCGGTAACGAGGCACTGGCAAACAGGGCATAGGCGGCCCCGGCACCCACCAGGGACTGCCACAGATACTTGTAGCGGGCGGAGAGCCCCCGGGAATCCTGCAACACCAGTTTTTTATAGTCGTCATAGAATCCGATCAGTCCGAACAACAGGGTCACCAGGACCACGATCCACACATAGCGGTTATCCAGGTCGGCCCACAGCAGGGTACTGACCGCCACCGCCACCAGCAGCAGGGTGCCGCCCATGGTCGGCGTACCCGCCTTGGCGAGGTGGCTCTGGGGCCCGTCGCTGCGAACCGTCTGGCCGATCTGGTGATGGGTCAGGCGACGGATCATCACCGGCCCGACAATGAATGAAATCATCAGCGCCGTGAGCACACCCAGGATGGTACGCAGGGTGATATACTGGAATACGCTGAAGCCACTGTTGAACTGGGTCAGGTATTCGGTCAGGTAAACGAGCATCTCAGTCTGTCTCCCGCTCGACGAGTGCATTGACAACCATTTCCATTGCCGCGCGACGCGAGCCTTTTACCAGCACCCGGTCGCCTGACCGCAGCTCATGCTGCAGTTGTTCCAGCAAAGAATCACGACTGGCGAAGGCCGCACCGCCCGCGGCGAATTGCCTGGCCGCTTCTCCCGCCTCGCCGACGGCATACAGATGTTCAATCCCGGCCGCCCGCGCCTGGCGCCCCAACTCGCCATAAAAGCCCAGGGTGCCCGCGCCCAATTCACCCAGCTCACCCAGCAGCAGGAAGCGGCGGCCCGGCGCCTGGGCCAAGACATCGATGGCGGCGCCGACGGAATCGGGGTTGGCGTTATAGCTGTCATCGATCAGCCAGATCCCCCGCTGCCCCCGCAGCGGTTGCAGCCGCCCCTTGACCGGACGGATGGCTGCCAGCCCGGCGACGATGCTCTGCTCGCTGGCCCCGACCTGAAGCGCGGCGGCGATCGCCGCCAGCGCGTTCATACGGTTGTGCTCCCCGGCCAGCGCCAGCTCGATGTTCAGGCTGCCGCCGGGGATATCCACCGCAAAGCGGCTGCTGAAGCCCTGTTCGTGCCCCTCCTCATACCAGTGCAACACCAGTTGCCCGGGACTGCTGATATCGGCCGGCTGGTCGATGCCGAAGCTGCAGACCCGCCGCCCGGTGGCGACGCCGCGCCAGAACGGGGCGAAACGGTCGTCGGCATTGAAGACGAAGCAGCCCGGCTCGACCAGTCCGGATACGATCTCGCTCTTCGCCTTCGCCACCCCCTCCAGGGTACCAAAGCCCTCCAGGTGGGAGCGGCAGGCGTTGTTCAGCAGCGCCACATCGGGTCGCGCGATCTTGCTCAGATAGCCGATCTCGCCCGGGTGGTTGGCGCCCATCTCGATCACGGCAAAATCCTCATCCTGCAACTGCAGCAGGGTCAACGGCATGCCGATGTCGTTGTTCAGGTTGCCCCGGGTGGCCAGGACCGTGCCGTTACCGCTCAGGATGGCGGCGATCATCTCCTTGACCGTGGTCTTGCCGTTACTGCCGGTCACCGCGATCACCTGCGCCTTGCTCTTCAGCCGCCACTCCGCCGCCATCCGCCCCAGGGCGACGCGGGTATCCTCCACCACCAACTGGGGACAATCCACCGCCAGCTCGTGATCCACCACCACCGCAACGGCACCCTGCGCCAACGCCTGCGGCAGATAGTCATGGCCATCGAAGTTGGAGCCTTTCAGGGCCACGAACAGATCCCCCGCCTGCAGCCGGCGGGTATCCGTGCTGACCGCGCTGAAACGAGCGTCGCCTCCCAGTTGCCGGGCACGAATGGCCCCGGCCATTTCCGCGAGCGTGAAGGCGATCATCACCTCACCTCCCGCAAGGCGTTTTCCACCTGATCGCGGTCACTGAAATGGAGTACCTGGTCGCCCACCAGCTGGTAGGTCTCGTGCCCCTTGCCGGCAATCAGGATCAGATCGCCCGGCGCGGCCTCACGAATGCTCAGGGCAATCGCCCGGGCGCGGTCCCTGACCACCTGGGCCTGGTCCGGCCGGCCCATGCCGGCGAGGATTTCGGCAACGATGAAGTCGCCCGATTCGCTGCGCGGATTGTCATCGGTGACAATCACCCGGTCCGCCAGCCGCTCGGCAATGCCGCCCATCAGCGGCCGCTTTCCCCGGTCCCGGTCACCGCCGCAACCGAACACACAGACCAGGCGGCCGCCGACATGTTCGCGCAACGCGGTCAGGGCGTGTTCCAGGGCATCCGGGGTATGGGCGTAATCGACCACCACCAGCGGTTGCCCGCCGCCACCGAAGCGCTGCATGCGTCCGGCCACCGTCTCCACCTGGGCCAGCTTCTCCAGCGCTGCGGCGAACGGCACACCCCGGTGCAGCAGTACCGCCAGCACCGCCAGCAGATTGTTCACGTTGAAACGCCCCAGCAGCCGGCTGACGAGGTGTCCCCGCCCCCAACTGCTTTCGATGACCAGGGTCATGCCCTCGGCGTCCGGCACGATAGCGGCCGCCTTCACCCACTGTGGCGTCTCCGGGGTGCGCTCCGCATCGCTGCTGTAGCCGATCCGGCGCACCCGCGCAGGCAGCCCGGCGAGTACCCGGGCGGCGAACGGATCATCCAGGTTCAGCACCGCGCAATCGATCTCGCAATCGGTGAACAGGCGCAGCTTGGCTTCGGCATAGGCCGCCATGCTGGTGTGATAATCGAGATGATCCTGGGTCAGGTTGGTCAGCAGCGCGACATCGAAGCGCACCGCCGCGGCCCGCCCCTGATCCAGGGCATGGGAGGAGACCTCCATGGCGACCAGCTCGGCGCCACGATCGAGCAGATCGCGCAGCTGTGCCTGCAGCGTGACCGCATCGGGGGTGGTGTGGCCGGTGCTCTCCAGGGCACCCTCCAGCGCCCCCGGCAGACCGTAACCGAGGGTGCCGATCACCCCGCAGGGGTGTTCCGGACTGAACGCCTGGGCCAGGAAATGGCTGCAGCTGGTCTTGCCGTTGGTGCCGGTGATGCCGAAGACCGCCAGGCTGTGGCTGGGATCGGCATAGAAACGTCCGGCAATGGCGCTGATCTGGGTGCTCAATCCCGCCAGCGCATAGAGCGGGATCTCGCTCGCCTCGGCCAGCGTCTGGATATCCTCCGCGGTCCACTCCTCGTTGGGTTCGCAGAGCACCGCCGCGGCACCGCGATCCACCGCCTGCTGGAGAAACTCCAGGCCGTGGTGGGAGATCCCGGCACGGGCGATAAACAGCGAGCCCGGACGGATCCGGCGGCTGTCCAGGGTCAGATCGGTGATCTCCCGATCCGCCACCGCCGCGGCATCGATCCAGCCAGAGAGCAGCTCCGGCAGCCGGCAAACCGAGCTGTATGCACGCGTCGCCATCACCCGCCCCCTCCGGTACCGGCCAGTTTGAGCATGGAATCGTCGATGGCATCGGGGGCGATATTGAGCAGCCGCAGGGCGCCGGTCATCACCCGGGAGAACACCGGCGCGGCCACGGAACCGCCATAATATTTCCCCGCCGTCGGTTCATCGATCATCACCACCATTACCAGGCGCGGATCGCTGGCCGGGGCGATACCGGCGAACACCGAGATGTAGCGATCATCCGCATAACCGCCGCTGATGCTCTTCTTCGCCGTCCCGGTCTTGCCGGCCACGCGGTAGCCGGTAACGGCCGCCGCCGGCGCCGTGCCTTCGTCCGTCACCACCGCCTCCATCATCTTTCGAACCGTGCGTGCCGTGGCGGCCCGCATCACCCGCTCCCCCTTCACCGGCGCATCCTGGCGCAGCAGGGAGACCGGATAACGAATGCCATCGCTGGCGAGCACGCCGTAGGCACGGGCCAGCTGCAGAGTGGTGACCGAGAGCCCGTAGCCGAAGGCCAGGGTCGCCTGGTCGATCTCCGCCCAGCGCCGGTAGGGCGCCAGCTGACCGGCCACCTCACCGGGGAAACCGGTACTGGTGGGGTCACCGAATCCGACCCGCGAGAAGAAGCCCCAGAACTGCTCCTTGGGCAAATCCAGGGCGATCTTGCTGACCCCCACATTGCTCGATTTCAGGATCACCCGGGCCAGGTCGATGCGCCCGTAATCGCGATGATCCTTCACCTGGTGGCGGCCGACCCGGAAGGTGCCGGGCGTGGTATCGATCATCGTCCCCGGGGTATAGCGGCCCGACTCCAGCGCGGCGGCAATGGTGAACGGTTTCACCGTGGAACCGGGTTCGAATACGTCGGTCACGGCGCGGTTGCGGAAACGCCCGGCCTTCCCCGACTTGCTGCCGTTCGGGTTGTAGGCCGGCTGGTTGACCATGGCCAGGACCTCGCCATTGCGGGCATCGAGAATAACCGCGGAGCCAGACTTCGCCTTGTGGCGCTGCACCGCCCCCTTGAGTTCGCGATAGGCAAGGAACTGCAGCCGCCGGTCGATCGAGGTGATCAACTCCTTGCCGGCCTGGGGTTCCAGGATGTGCTCCACATCCTTGACCACCCGCGCCCGCCCGTCCTGGATCACCCGCTTGCGTCCGGGCGTCCCCTGCAACCATTGGTCGTAGGCCAGCTCCAGCCCCTCCTGTCCCTGGTCGTCGATATTGGTGAACCCGACCACATGGGCAAACACCTCGCCATCCGGGTAGTAGCGGCGATATTCCCGCTGCAGGCCGATACCGGCGATGTCGTTCTCCGCGACAATCTCCATCAGCCGTTTGGCCCGGTCGGGATTGACCCGCCGCTGGAGATAGACAAAGGAGCGGTCGCTGCGGCGCGCCAGCAGCTGGCGCAGGTCATCCAGATCCATCTCCAGAACCTTTGCCAGCGGCGCCAGCACCCGGCGGTCCGGCGACAGGGCGCGGGGATTGGCCCAGATGGAGTCCACCGGGGTACTGATGGCCACGGGCGCGCCGGAGCGGTCCTTGATCATGCCGCGGTGGGCGGGCATCTCGACCACCCGCAGATAGCGCCGTTGTCCCTCGTTCTGCAGGAAATCGGTTTCAAAAATCTGTTGATCCACCGCGCGCCAGACCAGCAGCGCGGCGGAGAGCGACAGCAGTCCGAGCAGGGTCCAGCGCCGGGCGCGATAGCTCGGCAGCGCCTGCTCGATCCGGCGGGCCTGCTTCTGACGCCTGTTTCTGCTATTCCCACTCATATCAAGGTTTCACCACCACAACTTCATCAGCTGCGGGTATGTGCATATTCAACCGTTTGCGGGCAATCTTCTCGACCCGGGCGTGCGTGGCCCAGGTACTCTGTTCAAGTTGCAACCGCCCCCACTCCACCTCTATCGCGTCACGCTCGGCGCGCAACACCTGCAACGCCACAAACTGTTTCCGGGTGGCGTATTTCGAATACACCACCCCGGTCGCGGTCAACAACAGACCGAAAGTCAACAACAGCAAGAGGATCAGTTGACCCCGCTTCACCGCTTACGCTCCGCCACCCGCAACACGGCGCTGCGCGCGCGCGGATTCTCCTCCACCTCCCGCCGGGAGGGCTTGATCGCCTTGCCGATCAGCGCCAGGCGCGAATTGCGCTGCAACTCGGTCACCGGAATCCCCGCCGGGAAGCGATCACCGCGCTCGGCATCGCGCATGAAACGCTTGACGATGCGGTCCTCCAGCGAATGAAAACTGATCACCGCCAGGCGCCCGCCCGGCGCCAGGACCCGCAACGACTGATCCAGACACGCCTTCAGGTCGTCCAGTTCCCGGTTGATATGGATACGGATGGCCTGAAAGCAGCGCGTCGCCGGATGCTTGCCCTTTTCCCAGGCGGGATTGGCCGCGGAGACGATCTCCGCCAGTTGGCGTGTCGTCTCGATAGGCCGCAGCGCCCGCGCCTCGACGATGGCACGGGCGATCCGGCGGGCATAACGCTCCTCGCCATAGGCCTTGAATACCTGCGCCATCTCATCAGCGCCGACCTCGCTCACCCAATCGGCCGCACTGATGCCGGAACTGTTATCCATGCGCATGTCCAGTGGCCCGTCATTGAGAAAACTGAACCCCCGCACCGCTTGATCGAGCTGTGGCGAGGAGACCCCCAGATCCAACAGCACCCCGTTGACGTGTCCGAGTAATCCCGCCTCCTCGGCAAAACGTTCCAACTCCGCGAAGGAGCCCTGCCGGATCTCAAACCGGGCATCCTCAGCGAACATCTCCCGGGCGCAGGCGATGGCCTCCGGGTCCTTGTCGATCGCCAGCAGCCGCCCCGTCACGCCCAGTGCCCGCACTATCGCCGCACTGTGCCCACCGCGGCCGAAAGTGCCGTCGATATAGATCCCATCCGGTAATATATTCAGCGCCTCCAGCGCCTCGTTGAAGAGCACCGGCAGATGAGTGTCTGTGTCGGCCATCGCTATATCGAGAGCGTGTCGAATTCGGCCGGCAGATCGAGGTCGTTCATATTCACCTCATCCAGCCACCCTTCCCGCTGGCTGTTCCAGCGCTCTTCATCCCACAGTTCGAACTTGTTGCCCTGCCCGATCAGCACCACATGCTTATCCAGGTGGGCAAAGTCACGCAGGGCGGGCGGCAACAGTACGCGGCCCTGGCCATCCATCTCGACTTCTGTGGCGTGTCCCACCAGCAGACGCTGCAGATTGCGCGCCGGCTTATTAAAGGAAGGAAGTTTCATCAGCTTGCGTTCGATCTCCTGCCATTCCGGCAGTGGATAGATCAATAGACAGTGATCACGGTCTATCGTTACCACCAGCTCCGAGGCACAGCGCTCCTGTAGCCGTTCGCGATAGCGCGTCGGCACGGCCAAACGGCCCTTGGCATCCAGGTTGAGTCTGTTAACGCCCCGAAACAATGAACGAGCCCCCCCCTTTTGGAATTCCTATTTCCAGAAAAATCCACTTTTACCCACTTCTCCCCATAATAGGTACTCAAATTGGGGGTTGTCAAGGAGATCACTCCACCAGAACAGGTGAAAGTTCCTTAAAAGACAGGGGCTTAGGGACGGCACTTGGAGGAAAAGCCAAGACACAAGACAATAGAAAACAGGGCGATGAAATGCTGAGTTAAAGTAGATTGTGAAGAGTTGCGGAGTTTAACCCGGAAACCCACCACACTCCCTCAATGGAGCCTGATGCGGCTCCGCGGGAACCGGCTATCCCACCGGCACTGACCTGGGGGAGAGAAACTGTCACAAGGGGCAACCGGGCTGCCCTTGACTTAGGGCTCGCGCAAGAATTGGGTTGGGAGCCGGCCTGTAAGCCGGGTTCTGTCATGGATGGCCATTCATCTGGGATGCACGTCGCCGTGCACCTCAAGCGACCTACCCGGGGACCGTGCGGGCCGCACGTGGCAACCGAAGCTGCCCGCCCCCCTATTTGGTCTTGCTCCGGGTGGGGTTTACCCTGCCACTGCTGTTACCAGCAGCGCGGTGCGCTCTTACCGCACCATTTCACCCTTACCAACCGGCCCGTGGGTCGGTGGCGGTATATTTTCTGTGGCACTTTCCGTAGGCTCGCGCCTCCCAGGCGTTACCTGGCACCCTGCCCGTCGGAGCCCGGACTTTCCTCCACCTTTTGCAAGGCAGCGACCATCCGGCCGACTCCCGGCGAGGAGAGTAGTCCCATCACCCCGCCTGTGCAAGCACAATCTCGCCGCCCACCGCTTGCTATCTAATGACAATGCCCATAGTATTGACGGTTTTCTTGGCTATTTGCGGCCGCACCCAAGACGGCCGGATAACGGCTCTTCCCGGTTTGGAGACCTAAGGATAACGACCATGTCGAAAGCTTTGATGGCCACATATAAAAGGCTCCCGGTCAGTTTTGAGCGGGGTGAGGGGGTCTGGCTCTGGGACACCCAGGGCAAGCGCTATCTGGATGCCCTCTCCGGCATCGCCGTCTGCGGCCTGGGACACGCCCATCCGGCTATCCACAAGGCCATCTGCGACCAGGCCGCCACCCTGCTGCACACCTCCAACCTGTACCAGATTCCGCTCCAGGAGCAACTGGCGGAGAAACTGGCGGCCCTGGCGGGCATGCGGCAGGTGTTCTTCGCCAACTCCGGCGCCGAGGCCAACGAGGCGGCGATCAAGATCGCCCGCTTTTATGGCAACCAGAAAGGCATCCAGAACCCCACCATCGTGGTGATGGACAAGAGTTTTCACGGCCGCACCCTGGCCACCCTGACCGCCACCGGCAACCGCAAGGTCCAGGCCGGCTTCGAGCCGCTGGTGCAGGGCTTTGTGCGCATTCCCTTTGGCGATATCGACAGCCTGAAGAGTGTCGCGGAGAACAGCCCCAACGTGGTGGCCGTACTGGTGGAGCCGGTGCAGGGCGAGGGTGGCATCAATATCCCCGCCGATGACTACCTCAAACAGGTCCGCCAGATCTGCAACCAGCACGAGTGGCTGATGATGCTGGACGAGATCCAGACCGGCATCGGCCGCAGCGGCAAATTCTTCTCACACCAGCACCAGGCGATCGTGCCCGATGTCATGACCCTGGCCAAGGCGCTCGGCAACGGCATGCCGATCGGCGCCTGCCTGGTCAGCGGCCGGGCCGCGGACCTCCTGGGTCCGGGCAACCACGGCACCACCTTCGGCGGCAATCCGCTGGCCTGCCGGGTCGGACTGACGGTGATCGAGACGGTGGAGAAGCTGAACCTCACCACCCGGGCGGAGGTATTGGGCGCCAGACTGCTGGCCGACTTCGCCGATGCCCTGACCGATGTCGCCGGCGTGGAAGAGATCCGCGGACAGGGTCTGCTGATCGGTATCGAACTGGATCGCCCCTGCGGTGAGCTGGTGACACGGGCGCTGGAACAGGGGCTGCTGATCAATGTCACCGCCGACTCGGTGATCCGCCTGCTGCCGCCGCTGATCATGAGCGACAAGGAGGCCGTCAATCTGGTAGAGGTGCTCTCCGCGTTGATCCGGGATTTCCTGGCTGAAGAGAGCGATTGATGCGTGATACCCGCGCAAGGTAGACGACTATGACAGCCCAAGCCACCCAACCCGTCAGACATTTTCTCTCGCTGCTGGATCTCACGCCCGATGAACTGCGCGCATTGATTCGCCGGGCCAGCGAGCTGAAGCGGAGCCTGCGCGCCGGCGAGATCCACGAGCCGCTGAAAAACCAGACCCTGGGGATGATCTTCGAGAAGTCCTCGACCCGTACCCGCATCTCCTTCGAGGCGGGCATCACCCAGCTCGGCGGCCACGCCCTGTTTCTCTCGTCACGCGACACCCAGTTGGGGCGCGGCGAACCAATCGAAGACAGCGCCCGGGTGATCTCGCGGATGGTGGACTGCGTGATGATCCGCACCTTCGAGCACGACAAGGTGGAGCTGTTTGCCGCCCACTCCCGGGTGCCGGTGATCAACGCCCTGACCGACCTGCTGCACCCCTGCCAACTGCTGGCGGACATGCAGACCTACCTCGAACACCGCGGCGACATCGCCGGCAAGACCGTCGCCTGGGTAGGCGACGGCAACAACATGTGCCACTCCTACATCAACGCCGCCCGGCAGTTCGATTTCAGGTTGAATATCGCCTGCCCCGAGGGGCATGAACCGAATGTGGAGATCCTGCAGGCGGCCGGCGACCGCTGCCAGGTGATGCGCGATCCGCTGGACGCCGCCAGCGGCGCCGACCTGGTGGTCACCGATGTGTGGGCCAGCATGGGCCAGGAACAGGAGCAGCGGCAGCGCGCGGTCACTTTCGCCAACTACCAGGTGAATGACCAGCTGATGGCGCAGGCGCAACCGGACGCCCTGTTCATGCACTGCCTGCCGGCCCATCGCGGCGAAGAGGTGACCGCCTCGGTGATCGACCGGCCGGACAGCGTGGTCTGGGACGAGGCGGAGAACCGCATGCACTCCCAGAAGGCGCTGCTGGAGATGCTGCTCCGCCGCTGACCCGGTCAATCCTCCAGCCGGAACCCCACCTTGATCACCACCTGCCAATGGGCGACCTTGCCGTCCTGCACATGGCCGCGCGTCTCCACCACCTCGAACCAGTCCATGTTACGGATGGTGTTGGACGCATGCGCCAGGGCGTTCTCCACCGCCTTGTCGGAACTCTCGCTGGACGTACCCACCAGTTCCAATTTCTTGTAGATATGCGAACCCATGCCGGATCTCCTTTTATTTGATTGGTAACTACTTGACCTTATCCGCACCACAGAGAGCCCAGAAAAATCATATTGAGAAAGGTTGGAGTCAGGCCGCATATATCCGGTAATTGATTGATCCATTTCGACCGACCTGACTCCGGCCGCTGATCACAATGCCAATGATCCGCTCCGTTACGTCGCCCGGTTCCACCTCCGAGTCTCCGTGGTGCAATGGAGGGTCTCTAACGGGCGCCCCGGGTGAATAGTTACTGTGGCCGTTTATTTACTATAGCCGACCCAAGGCGATAGGGTGCCTTGCCCGCCCCGCTCATCCATGGCAAAGTCCCCGGCCTGAAGCAAGGCAACCCGCGAGCTGACATCGTGAAACTCTCTTACCAAGACCTGGGACAGGGCATCTGCTGTATCGATACCTTCTATTACCGCCCCAATCTGGATGGCTGTTATCTGATCCAGCAGGAGGGCGAAGCGGCGCTGATCGATACCGGCACCTCCCACGTGGCGCCGGCGGTGATGGAGCTGCTGGCGCTGCGCGGTCTCGCGCCGGAACAGGTGAAGTACGTCATCCCCACCCACGTCCACCTGGACCATGCCGGCGGCACCGGACAACTGATGGCGCTGCTGCCGGAGGCGCGGATGGTCATCCACCCGCGCGGCGCCCGGCACATGAACCATCCGGAGAAGATTATCGCCAGCACCATCGCCGTCTATGGCGAGGCTGTGTTCCGGGAGCACTACGGCACCATCCTGCCGGTCCCGGAGGCGCGCACCATCGAGGCGGAGGATGGCTTCGAGGTCTCCCTGGCCGGACGCAAGCTGCGTTGCATCCACACCGAAGGCCATGCCCGCCACCACTTCTGCGTCTGGGACGAGCAGAGTCGGGGGCTGTTCGCCGGCGATACCTTCGGCATATCCTACCGGGAGCTGGACACCGAGCAGGGACCCTTCATGATACTCCCCTCCACCCCCATCGACTTCGATCCGGAGGCATGGCACGACTCCCTGGAACAGTTGCTCCGCCTGAACCCGACCCAGCTCTACCTGACCCACTTCTGCCGCATCGACCAGCCCGCGCTACGCGCCCGGGCGCTGCATCAGGAGATCGACGACTACGTCACCATCGCCCTCAGCGCCGGGGGCGCGCAGCGTGAATTGCAGATCCGCGACGAGCTGACCCGCTATTACCGTAGGCGCCTCCGGGAGCACGGCTCACGGCTGAGCGACGCGGAGATCGACGAAGTGCTCGGCATGGACATGGAACTCTGTGCCCAGGGGCTCGAGGTGTGGCTGAAGCGGCGCGAGAAGCAGGACTGACCGGACATGGAGTTTTTTCGCCAGTTTGCTGCCGTCATCAATGAAACGGAACTGCAACAACTGATCACCCTGGAGCGGTTGCCGCAGCTCTGCGCCTCGATCGACGCGCTGCTGGAGGATCACGGTGAGCACGGACGCATCTACTGCGTCTGGGGGGAGTTCAGGGTGCAGCGCGAGCCGATCCGCAACGGTGTCCGGCTCACCCTGCCGGGCTGCCCCAATGCCCTGGCCTGGACCGTCACCGCGGAACAGCAAAGCGTGACCATCCACTGCACCATCAACCGCGCGGATCACGACGCCGACTTTGTCGCCTCGATCGAACAGTTTGTGGAGGATTGGCAGCGCGGCCTGTGCCAGGCATTTCAGGGTCAAACCGGCTCGCTGTAGGGTGGGTTAGCGGCGCACAGCCACGACACTTCCTGGCTACAACAACTCCCCGAGCGCCGCGTAACCCACCGATTCCTCGACCGCCGAACAGCGGGTTACGGGCGCACGGGGCAATATGTACGAGACGTGCCTGCCGTTCTGATCGGTTACGCCGTGCCTCCTCCACTCATCCTACAACTCTTTTTGTAGGGTGGATAAGCGACAGCGTATGCCATCCTCAGGTCCGTAAACGGTACATTCATGTACCACTCCTCACCGCCGCAATGGTGGATGCGCCTACCGGCTTATCCACCCTACGAAACTGAATCAGCTTTACCCGGTAATATTAAATTGAAGTCTACTGGCACCAGCGGGTGCGCCGCGCCTGCCGACAACGGTCGACTCAGTCGGGCCGGGTGCTGTTCAACTCCCAGCAGAAGGTGCAATCCAGCTCCGCCAGCACCTGAACCAGTCCGCCCTCGCCCTGCTCAAGGATCAGTGCCAGCGGCGCCTGGCCGAGCCGACGGTGCTTCTGGCGCAGCCAGCGGCCGCCCATGGTGGGATTGGTGGGATAGCTGGTGTGCAGCGCCTGGGCGATACGGCGCACGTAGTCGGCGCGGCGCTGGACATCCGGATCGTCCGGTAACGCCTCGCTCTGGCCCAACCGGTTCAGCTTGCGCAGCCGGGTCTCCGGCAGCCCCAGGATAAAACAGACCTGTTCGACCCCCAGCCGCCAGACCCGCAGGACCTCCATGGTCTCTTGTGTTTTGTCTATCGCTTGATTCATGGCTACCGCATTCATGAAACAACCTCCCGCTAGTTTAATTTCCGAGTTATTTACTGGGTTTTTAGTCTAGCATGATCCCCACTAACTTCATATCCATCCTTGCTAGCCAAACAGCTGACGCCACCAGCGCCGGCGGTTGTTCGGCAGGACGCGGGTCGAGGGGAGATCGCAGGGCGGCAGCTTGCTCACTATCCAGCCAGGCAGGGGCGGGTTGTCGCTGTAACCGCAGGAGACCCCCAGGTTGTGCGGATCGTAGATTTTCACAAATGCCGGCTGCTGCAGGTTGTCGGCATAGACGATACCGCAGTAATCCTCGTCATGTTCGCGACGCAGGAACAGCGCCATTTCGTCGAGAAAACGCTTCAGATCCCGGGCGCTGGCGGGCTCTGCCGGCGGCGGTTCGCCGATGGCGTAGATGAACCAGTCATCACAGGGATCAGCGCGTAACAGATCCCAGAGCGCATCCAGCTGGGGCCAGCGCAGGGTGGAGGTGAAACTCCCCCGAAAGGCTGACATGAATTCATTTTCCGGCAAAGACAAAGACATAGGAATCCCATCCCGGCTTCCGACAGACATCGGAGCAGTTTCCCACAACACCCCGGCTTTTTGTAATCAAAATGTGTTAAGGGCTTATTAACAAACCCCGGATCAGGGTATAATCGCTCCCCCTTTCCAGTCACCAAGTTTCACTATTATGAGCCAAGCTGACGCGCTGTTTGAAACCGACCTGCCCCACCTGAAGCTGCTGAACCGCGGCAAGGTCCGGGATATTTTCGATATCGACGAGGGGCACATGCTGATCGTCGCCAGTGACCGCCTGTCGGCCTTCGACGTGGTGCTGCCGCAGCCGATCCCTGGCAAGGGCGAGGTGCTGACCCGGGTGGCCAACTTCTGGTTCGGGCGCACCCGCTCCATCCTGCCCAATCACCTCTCCGAGCTGCCGCTGGAGCAGGTGGTGCCGGACCCGGCACAGCGGGCGATGCTGGGGGATCGGGCCATCGTGGTGCGCAAGCTGAAGCCGCTGCCGGTGGAGGCGATCGTGCGCGGCTATATCATCGGTTCCGGCTGGAAGGATTATCAGAAGACCGGCGAGGTGTGCGGGATCAAGCTGCCCGAGGGGCTGCGCCAGGCCGACAAGCTGCCGGAGCCGATCTTCACCCCCTCGTCCAAAGCGGAGATGGGGGATCACGACGAGAACATCAGCTTCGACCAGATGGTGGACCTGATCGGCGAGACGCTGGCCAACCAGGTCCGCGAGTCGAGCCTGCGCATCTACAGCGAGTGCGCCGACTATGCCCTGCAGAAGGGTATTATCATCGCCGACACCAAGTTCGAGTTCGGCCTGGACGAACAGGGCCAGCTCTACCTGATCGATGAGGTGCTGACTCCGGACTCCTCCCGCTTCTGGCCGGCGGACCAGTACCAGCCGGGCATCAGCCCGCCGAGCTTCGACAAGCAGTTCGTGCGCGACTACCTGGAGATCCTGGACTGGGACAAGACCCCGCCGGGGCCGGTGCTGCCGGATGAGGTGATCAGCAAGACCGCCGATAAGTACCGCGAGGCGGAGCGCATCCTGACCGGGTGATACAACCGATGAAAAAGGCTATATACGAATGGCACTTACTTAAGGCGAATTGTAGGATTTTCGTCATTCCGGCGCAGGCCGGAATCCATGAATTCACCGCGGATGCGGGTTCTGGATCCCGGCCTGCGCCGGGATGACGGTGGTTCTTGGCTTAAGTAAGTGCCATTCGGCTATATACCAATTAGGTGTTGCATGATGGACAGTGCTTTTGTAGGAGTGGCTTCGCCGCGAAAAGCTTCGCGCCAGAGGCGCTCCTACGGAGTGATTCACCAAGCTTGATCAACACCAACAACTAACTGGGATAGAGCCATGAAAAAGCGACCGCCACGCATCACCCTCTACAGCAGCCGCAACTGCGCCCACTGCCGGCGCGCCAAGGCGTATCTGCAGGAGCACCATATCCCCTTCACCGAACAGGACGTGGAGCGCAACCGCCGCGCCCAGCTCGATTTCATGCGCACCGGCGCACGCGGCGTACCCCTGATCACGGTCGGGGAGCAGCAGATCCAGGGGTTCGAACCGCGCCAGCTGCAGCGGGCGCTGCGCCAGGCCGGATTCGATGTCTGATCCGGGCACACCCTACGCCGACCTGACACCCGAAACCATTCTCTGCGCGCTGGAATCGGTCGGCTACCGGCCCTCCGGCGGCATGCTGGCCCTGAACAGTTACGAAAACCGGGTCTACCAGATCGGCATGGACGAGGGACCGCCGCTGGTGGCCAAGTTCTACCGGCCGCAGCGCTGGAGCGATGCGAGCATCCTGGAGGAGCACCGTTTCACCCTGGCCCTGGCCGCCGACGAGATACCGGTGGTGGCGCCCCTGGAGGATCCCCAGGGCGTTACCCTGCACCATTTCCAGGGCTACCGCTTTGCCCTGTTCCCGCGCCGCGGCGGGCGCTGGCCGGAGTTGGAGAATCCCGACAACCTGGCGTGGATCGGCCGCTTTATCGCCCGCATCCACCTGATCGGTTCCGCCCAGCCGTTCCAGCACCGCCCCACCATCGACCCGGACCAGATGGGCCGCGCCTGCGCGGACTATCTGCTGGCCGAAGGCTGCATCCCGCTGGAACTTGAATCGGGCTATCGACGGGTGACCGAGGCGCTGCAACAGGGCATCGAGGAAGCCTTTTCCGCGGCCCGGCCGGGACGCGTGATCCGGCTGCATGGCGACTGCCATCCGGGCAATATCCTCTGGACCGAGCAGGGGCCGCACTTCGTGGACATGGATGACTGCCGCAGCGGTCCGGCAATTCAGGATCTGTGGATGCTGTTGTCCGGTGACCGTCAGGAGATGGCGCTGCAGCTGAGCTATATCCACGAGGGCTACGAGACCTTCCGCCAACTGGACAGCCGCGAGGTGGCACTGATCGAACCATTGCGCACCCTGCGCATGATCCATTATGCCGCCTGGCTGGCGCGGCGCTGGCAAGACCCCGCCTTTCCCCAGGCCTTCCCCTGGTTCCATACCCACCAGTACTGGCAGGCCCACCTGGGCGAACTGGAGCAGCAGCTGCGGCTGCTGGATGAGCCGCCGCTGCCGCTTTATTGAGGCGCGATGCAACGGCGTCCCGGATTTCGCCCACATGCGTCGGTGTGCCTGGCAGGGATTCCGGCAACGGTGCGGTTCGCAAGCTCACCAGCACCCTACCGGTTGTGCAAGGTTATTGCGAAATTACCATTATTCGCGCTCATTCGCGTTCATTCCATCTTTAGGTCCGTAAACGGTGCATCCTTGCACCACTCCTCGCGGCTAATATTTTCCTGAGCACGGTCGATTCAGATGGCTAATCAGGAATAACTATTACATCAGAGCGTCCCCGACGCCTTGATCATCAGATAGCCGTTCACCAGGGCGACCGGCAACTGGGGTGCCTGCAGGTCCAGGGTCAGCACCCCCTGATGCCGCAGGTTGTCCAGACTCTTTCGCCGCTGCTCCAGATACCCATTGACCGTGTGAAACTGCAGTGCCGTGTCCAGATCGCTCACCGGCCGCTCCAGCACCTCATCCAGGATCGACTCGCGCAGATTGGCCACCACCACCAGATGCCGCCGCTTCAGCAGCTGGATCGCCTGGATCAGGTCGGTGTGGTCCTCATCCCGGGTGTTGGTCATCACCACCACCAGGGCGCGGCGCGGCTGCAGCGACATCAGTTGCCGGGCCGCCAGCAGGAAATCGGCCGCCTCCTGGCCGGCGCTCAGATCATAGGTGCGCGACAGCAGATCCTGGACCACCCCCGCCCCTTTGCGCGGCGGCAGCCAGCGATCGGCGCCACCGAAGGTGAGCAGGCCCACCGCATCCCCCTGCCGGGCCGCCACATGGGCCAGTAGCAGCAGCGCGTTGAGTGCCTGATCCAGATGCACCCGCCCGGCCTCCTCGTGGCGCATGCGGCGGCCGCAATCGAGCAGAAACAGTACCTGCTGGTCACGCTCATCCTGATACTCCTTGGAGATCAGCTTGCGGTAGCGCGAACTGGCCTTCCAGTCGATCTGGCGCAGGGCATCGCCGGCACGGTACTCACGCAGCTGATGGAAGTCATTGCCCTGCCCGCGCCGCTGGCGCCGCCGCACCCCCATCTGACTGAGCCGATGATCCGTCGCCAGCAGGGCATAGCGGCCGATCTCCTGAAAATCGGGAAACACCTTGACCCCTTCGGCCAGGGCATGGAAGTGCCGGTGGTGCCAGAAACCGAGGGGCGAGGTGACGATCAGGTCACAGCCGCTGAACGCGGCGTCACCCCGGCGCCGCGGCTTCACCCGGTATTCGACATACCCCGTGCTGTGCGCCGGGAGATCCAGCGCGGCGGGCATCGCCTCGCACTCGAATCCGCCCGGATGATGATCATGCAGCCACAGCCGCAGCGGACGGGCGCCCGGATTATCCAGGCGCAGCCCCACCTTCGACCACACCCCGACCGGGATGCTGTGGCGCAGGCTGCGGCTGAGGGTGATGTTCGGGGCCTTGCGCACCAGCAGGGCATCCAGCAGCAACACCCCGCAAAGCAGCCAGAACAGCACCAGCCAGAGCTCGTGCAGCGCCGGATAGAAGGCCGCCGGCAACGCCGGCAGGCTGACCCCAAGCGTGGCCCAGAGCAGCGACCGGCTCGGTGTCATATGCGCGGTGCATCCACATTGACCAGGATATCGGCCAGCACGTCGTCCGCCTGGTAGCCTTCGATCTCCAGGTCGGTGGTCAGCTTCATGCGGTGGCGCAGCACCGCTGCGGCGACCGCCTTGACGTCGTCCGGGGTGACAAAGGCGTTGCCCTCCAGCAGGGCATGGGCACGCGCGGCACGCAGCAGCGAAATGCTGCCGCGCGGTCCCGGCCCCACCTCGACCCCGCTCCAGTCCCGCGCCGTGCGCACGATGCGCACCGCATAGCCGACAATCTGTTCATCCACCCGCAGGCGGGCCGCCGCGCGCTGCAGTTTCAGTACCTGCGCCGGGTTCAGCAGGCCGCGCACCGCCGAGATATCCAGTTGATCACCCACCACCCCGTTGGTGACGTGATGCACCAGCGCCTGCTCCTCCTCCTGGGCGGGATAGTCGATGAACACCTTGAGCAGGAAGCGGTCCAGCTGGGCCTGGGGCAGGGGGTAGGTCCCCTCCTGTTCGATCGGGTTCTGGGTGGCCAGGACCAGGAACGGCAGCTCCAGCGGATAGGAGGTCCCCTCGATGGTGACCTGCTGCTCCTGCATCACCTCCAGCAGGGCCGACTGGGTCTTGGCCGGTGCCCGGTTGATCTCGTCCGCCAGCAGGAAATTACAGAATACCGGGCCCTTGCGTACCCGGAAGGCGTCCCGCTTCATATCGAACATCACATGTCCGCTGATATCGCTCGGCATCAGGTCCGGGGTGAACTGGACCCGGCTGAAATGTCCTCCCACGGCCGCCGCCAGGGCACGCACCAGCAGGGTCTTGCCCAGTCCCGGGACGCCCTCCACCAGCACATGCCCGGCCGCCAGCAGACCGATAATCACCTCGCGGATGACCCGTTTCTGTCCGATCACCGCCCGTTGTACCTCGCGTTCCAGCCCCTGGACCTGGTCCAGCGTCTCCTGATCCAGTGTCGCCTGATCCAGTGTCTCCGGGCACACTCCACCGCTCGGCGGCGCCGCCACGTTCATCTCCTCATCCACGCGTCTTCTCCTGTATATGCAACCGCGCCGCCAGTCTCTGTTGGACTGCCGTCACCTGAATAAATGCCTGTTCGCCCTGATACCCGCCATAGAGTGCCCGTTCCACCGCCGGGGGCGAGAGTCCGGCATGCTGCGCGATCCATTGGCAGCGCTCCCCCTGCTCCAGGGTCCCCAGCACGGGATGGCGCTGCCGCCACGCCTGCTCCAGCGCCGCCTGGGATTGGCCGAAGGTGGCAGCCGCCTGGTCGGTACGCCAGAGGTAACGGCTCACCGCCGCCAGGTGCTCCATCAGGTTGCGCCGCGCCGCCTGCCCGGGGGTGATGACCGGCCCGCTGCGCCGGGTCAGCGACCAGACCAGCAGCAGCCCCAGGCTAGCGAGTGATATGACCAGCCCCGGGGCCAGGCGCCACAGCAATTGCGGCAACGGCGGCATGTCGCTGCTGTAGAGCAGCCAGGCGCGCCGCTGCTGGCCCACCAGCCGCGCCAGCAGCAGGGCATGATCCTGCTCACCGATCGCGGCATTGGCGAAGATCTCCAGGTCGCCGATCACCGTGATCCGTCCCTGCCCCAGCCGGTACTGCAGCAGATGGGCGCCCGCCTCCGTCTCGACCGTCCAGTCGGCCCGCCCCTGACTGTCGAACAGCAGGCGCCGGGCACTGAAGGCGACACCGATCTGGTCCCCGGTTGCGGGCAGCTCGAACAGCACCGGCGCCGGTTTTTCACGGGATGAGAGGTTGCCGTCGTCCGCGGTTTGATCCGCCGGTGGCGTCTCGTCGCGGGGCTGGGGGTCGACGAACTGGGGGTGGACCCCCAGGGCGTCCAGCAGGCTGTTGCCGCTGCTCTGGGCCGCGTCGTCCCACGCCTCCTGCGGGGTGATCAGCAGATGGCCACCCTGCCGTACCCAGCCCAGCAGTACCTGCTCGCGCTCCGGCGGTAGGCTCACGCCCAGCCGGTAGACCAGCAGCAGACCGGGCTCCGCCGGCGGGGTCAGCAGGCGGTCACGGCCACTGATGCTCTCGGCGTCCAGGCCGATGCGGTTGAGGAAACGCTCGGCCGCCAGCAGCGGATTTCTTTTTGCCAGCGGCGACATCCCTTCGACGATCTCGCGGCTGCGCTGTTCATGATTGGCGAAGAACCACTGCACACCCCAGCCCGCGAGCAGCAACAGCAACACCCCGATCAACGCCCATGTCAGCCGACTACCCATGGTCCGGCTCTCCGCCGAACAGCCGCTGCCATTCGTCACACAGCCCGGCGACCTGCCGTGCATCCGCTGGCTGATGCCCGTAGGCCGCCGCGATCCAGACCCGCGTCAGGCGCACAAAGAAGGCGCTCTCGCCCTCGGGACAGACCTCCCGCACCTGGGCGACACACTCGCCCTCGGTGGCACTGTCCGCTATCTCCAGCCGCTCATGCCGCAGCAGCGCCACCAGCACCCCCCGGTAGAGCAGGCTCAGTGCCGCGCGGATCTCTCCTTGCTGCAGTAGCCGCCGGCACTCCCCCGCAATGTCGACCGGCAGCGACTGGCTGTCCAACGACAGCCCGAACAGACTGGCCGGGCGCTGCCGCCGCCTTGTGCTCTGCGGCCGGCGGATCACCAGGGACTCCCGGTTGCCCCAAGCCTTGTACAGCAGCCAGGCCAGCAGCACGCCCGCCCCGATCAGCAACACGCCCTTGCCGAAGGCGGCGGTACCGCGGGTGAAGCCCTCCAGCACCTCCAACAGCCACTTCACCAGCCAGTGCAGATCCTCCCGATCGGCCGCCGGCTCCTCTGCCGCGCCGATGTATTTCCAGTAGGTCTCCTGTTTGCGCTGGCCGAACGCCTCATCCGCCAGCACCTGCGCTATGACCGTTTTGGCCTCCCGGGTCTCCAGGGTCGCGGCGGGCAGATCGGGGACGTGGCCGCCGGCCAGCAACGCGCCGCCCAGCAGCAGGCTCAGCGCCCGCCCCGCCCGTCCCGCCCGTCCGGCCGGACGGGCGGGACGGGCCTCCCGGCTACTCTGTTTCCTGCTGATCAGGCGGCGGAAGGCAAGCTCGATATCCCACGCCTCGAGTTCGGTGCGCCGGGTCAGGTAGAGGGCGAATCCGCCCGCCACATAGAAGGGGGCGATCAGGGACATGGCGAACAGGTCACCCAGATGCTGCAGCCACTGCTCCAGACGCCCGGGATTGAACAGGAAATTGTCCAGGTTCAGCCAGCGCAACTCCTCGGGCAGCATGATGATGATCAGAAAGATGAAGGAGAGCTCCAGAATGATCTCGAAATGCATCCCCACGATCGTCAGCCAGGTACTCGCCTGCTGTCCCCGCCCCAGCACCGCCACCCGTTTTTTGCGCGCCTTGCCGCGGAGCCTTTCCAGTACTGTCACCGGCATGTTGAAGGAGCGGTTGGGGTTGAAACGGCGCCAGGTCAGGTTGACCAGCAGTTGCGGGAAAACGATCCGGAACGCCTGCCGCAGGACAGCGCGCAGGGGGATCCGGTCGGCAAACAGGGCACGGCTCAGCCAGAACAGCAGCAGCGGCTCGTAGGCCGGCTTGCACCACCAGACGATCAGGATGACCCACAAGGGGTGGTCGGGAAGTAATAACGCCGCCAGCAGATAGACCGGCAGCGCCAGGGCCAGCCAGAGCAGCCAGAGCGGCACGAACCAGACGCGGGCCATGGCAAAGCCGAGGTCGATCGCCTCCCAGGGGGTGCGGGGACGCACGGTGACGGCGATCCTATCCAGTTCCATGCGCTTCCCGGCCGGCAAACCCCAGATAATACAACACCAGCAGCCAGAGCAGGCCGGCCACGCCGTACTTGATCTCGACGGCCGCCGTGCCGGAGGACCAGAAGGCCTCGATAACGGCGGCGATCAGCAGCATGAAGGCCGCCCCCATCACCAGCGGCAGCGCCTCCCGGGCGCGCCGTTTCAGGGCGTCCAGCCGGGTCAGCTGTCCGGGGGCGATCAGGGCGTGGCCGAGGATCAGCCCCGAGGCGCCGCAGATGGCGATGGCGGTCAGTTCGAACGCGCCGTGACCACTGACAAAGGACCAGAAGGTGTCCTGGTAGCCGACCCGGGTCAGGTGACCGGCCACGGCACCGATGGCCACGCCGTTGAACAGCAACAGCAGTACCGAGCCGAGGCCGAACAGCATACCGCCGGCGAAGGTGCGGAAGCCGATGCCGATGTTGTTGGAGATATAGTGGCCGAACATCATCATGTCGGTCTCCGCACTGCGCTCCAGGGAACGGCCCGGTTTGCGGTTGCCCGGATCATACATCGCCTCCATGCCGGCCACCTGATCCTCATCCATCACGCTGTAGATCAGCTCCGGCTGCAGATAGCAGAAACCGCCCACCAGCAGCCCGGGCAGGGCCAGCAACGCCGCCGCCAGCCAGAAGTAGCGGATCTGCCGGCGCAGGGCGCGCGGGAAGCCGTAGGCGATGAACTGCACCAGGCGCCAGAGTTCGGCGCCGCGCCCCGAGTAGAGCTGGCGATGGCCACGCAACACCAGTTCATGCAACTGCTGCTCCAGGGCCGGGCTGTAGTGGCGGCTGCGGGCGATCGCATAGTGATTGCAGAGTTCACGATAGAGCGACGGCAGCCGCGCCAGCTCGTCCCGGCTGTGGCGGCGCTTGCGCCGGGATCGCTCCAGATCGTCCAGCAGCAGCCGCAGCTGTTCCCAGGCGTCCCGGTGGCGGCGTTCGAAATCGAGTTGGCGCATGCTAACGTCCCTGCGCCAGCCAGCTGGCGTAGGCGTGCAGTTCGGTCACCGCCGCCGTCCCCTGCCGGCCGCTCAGGCCGGTGAGGATCTCGGCCAGCTCGACCTGCCGTTCCGCGGTCAACAGCGGCGTGCGCTCGGCAAAGGCCAGCAGGGTCCGCTGCTCCTCGCGGGTCAACGGCTGGGGCGGATGGACGGGCGGCACCTCCGGCAACTCGTGGCGCTGAGTGGCCTTGTCCCGATACACCACCAGTGTGCCGGCGGCGAGGTCGCCCAGGCGCTGGAAGTTGCGGTTCAGCAGCATCGAGGCCAGTCCGGCGGCATACAGAAAGGGCAGGAAATCGGCCGCCCGCAACAGATTCCTGAGCAGCGAGGCGGACCAGGATACCGGCGTGCCGTTATCCTGGATCACCTCCAGCCCCATCGCCTTCTTGCCCGGCGTGGCCCCCTGGCGCAGCTCGAAGAACACCGGATAGAACCATTCGATGAGAAAGAACACCACCAGGCTGAGGCCGAACCCCAGGCCACCGAGGAACGAGAAGGGGATGGCGATAGCCAGATAGAGACCGGCGCGAATCAGCATGTCGATGGCCCAGGCGCAGCTGCGCACCACTGGTCCGGCAATGCGCAGGCCCAGGGCGATCCCCTCCGGGGTCTCATAACGGCGGCTAGTATCCAGCATTAAACGGCATTCACTGGTAATAGATATCGCGATAGGCAGTATACATGGAGGCGGTCATCACCGGCATCACCACCAGCAGGCCGAGGCCCACGGGCAGGGCGCCGAGGAAAAACAGCACCAGGGCCACGACACCATACAGCAGGAACGGCAGGATGTTGCGGACACAGCCGGAGAAGCTCAGTTTCATGGCGCTGAGGGCCGACATCCCCTCCATGGCGATCAGGGCGGGGGCGAACCAGTAGGCCATCGTCAGCGGAATGGAGAGGCCGAAAGCCACCAGTATCAGCAGCAGCACCGAGCCGACGCCCATGGCCGAGGCAATGGCACCGGGGTCGGCATTCTGCATCGCATCCATCCCCCCCAGCATGCCGATCAGCATCCCGCCGCCGACCATGCCCAGCACAAAGGTGAGGGCGATAACGCCGACCAGATAGAGCAGCCCGACCAGCATCAGCTGACCGACACTGGAAGAGAAGCCGGCAAACAGGTGGCTGAGCTCGAAATCGTCCCCGTGCTCCTGGGCGGCGCAGCCCAGCATCAGACCGGCGAGGATCACCGGCGAAATCAGGGTGATCACCAGCGAGCCGATGAACGGCACCAGGCTGAGCACCACCGAGAGCACCACCCAGACCACCAGGGTGATAATCCACGCCAGCGGATTCTGCCGGAAATGCCAGAAGCCGCGCCGGATCCACGCCCAGCCGTGGCCGATCGGCCGGGACTGCGGACCGGACAGCTCGCCGCGTTGCGCCTCGCCCACCAGTTCGGCCCGGGGCGCAGCATAGGGATCCTTGGCGCTGGCCGACGCTTCGCTGTAGCTCGCCTGTTCGGCATCGGCCGCCTGGCGGGCCAGGTATTTGGAGATGACGATGCCGCAGCCGAGGCAGGTATCATTCTCCAGGTTTTCCGAGCCGCACTTGGGACAGCGCGCTAGCGCCGGGTTATCGGGAGATGGCGTGGCGTCCAGCGAGGCCACCGTGGGACTATCGGCATCCGTTTTGCCATCCGACTGCGGCTCCAGCGAGAGGCCGCTCAGTCCGCCGCTCTGCCGGACCGGTTCCAGCCGCACGATCATGCCGGTCGCCTCCAGCGCCTGTTGATACTTTTCCGCGCTGGCTCTCTCCAGCGCCTTCTTGAGGGTGATCTCACGGGAGGCCGCGAATACCTTCCTGGCCTTCTCCTCGGACACCTTGAAGCGTCGACAGAAATCCGCTATCGCATCGTCTATTTCGGTGCCCAGCCGCAACTGGCCGGTATAGATCACGCTGTAGTGCTCACCCACAATCCCGCTCCTATCATTCTCGTTATTATGCCGCGGCCTATCCCCTGACAGCCGCACTCCATGCCCGGCACCACTTCCCCGCGTATGACGGCGACAGGGCACTGTTAGCGGATTCTATGCCATGAGCGTGAAAATCTAAATCCTGAAGGCGATAAAAAAGCTTCCTGGGCGGTTTTTTTGCCGGTTGCTTCTGCTTTTTCATGGGTAATCGCGGGGGTTCGGCGTCCAGAAGTCTGACTTACCGCCAGATTTGCCGCGCCTTTTGTGATCGTCTGAAAGCCCCCTCGAAAGGGTGGCCCGGAACCTGCCCAAGGCCCTGTTAAGTAACTGTTGTGCAACAGTAAACAATGTACTAGAGTAATCCCAATGATCAAGAACTTCAAACACAAGGGACTGGAGAGGTTCTTTACCTCCGGCAGTACGGCAGGCATTCAGGTCAACCATGCGCGCCGCCTCGAAGAACGGCTGCAAGCCCTTCATACCGCCACCATCATCGAGGATATGGATTTACCCGGCTGGCGGCTGCACTCACTCAAAGGCAACCGGGCTGGCCTGTGGGCAATCAGCGTCAGCGGGAATTGGCGGATCGTCTTTGAGTTCGTGGACGGCCACGCCTATGTTGTAAATTACGAGGATTACCATTGATGAATATTCAACAGCACAACCCTATGCACCCTGGGGAGTTCATCAAGCGGGTGTATCTGGAGCCGTTCGCTCTGGGTTCCAATGAGCTGGCTCGTAAGCTGAAAGTCAGTTCAGGTCTGGTGAGCCGCTTGCTCAACGGCAAGACGGATGTATCGCCCGCCATGGCCTTGAAGCTCTCCAAGGTCCTGGGCCGTTCGCCGGAGAGCTGGCTACTGATGCAGGATAACTTTAATCTTTGGCAGGCGCGGCAGACCATTGACCTGTCGGAGTATGAAAGCATCCGGTTTGCTGTGTAGGAGATATCCGCGAGATGATCTGATCCCTGTCCCGCGTAGGGGCAACCCCCCGTGGTTGCCCGATATCTCCGGTTGTGCGGGACCAGGGCAGGCACGGGGGCCTGCCCCTACGGGTCGAGCAGCAGCGGCGACAATAAAAAAAGGGGCGCCCAAGGGCGCCCCGGCGATACAGCGCAGCTGCTCCCGGATCAGCTGATCTGCGGGTCCAGCTCGCCGCTCTCGTACAGGCCGAACATGGTCTCCAGGGACTTGGCGCGGATCTTGGACGCATGGCCATTGCAGCCAAAGGCCTCGTAACGCGCCTTGCAGATCTCCTTCATCCCCTTGGTCGCCTCCTTGTAGAACTTGCGCGGATCGAAGTTGGAGGGGGCGTCGTGCAGGTGCCGGCGGATAGCGCCGGTCGAGGCCATGCGCAGGTCGGTGTCGATATTGACCTTGCGCACGCCGTGCTTGATGCCTTCGACAATCTCCTCCACCGGCACGCCATAGGTCTGGCCCATGTCGCCGCCGTAGTTGTTGATGATGGCCAGCCACTCCTGGGGCACCGAGGAGGAACCGTGCATCACCAGGTGGGTGTTGGGGATGCGCTGATGGATCTCCTTGATGCGGTCGATGCGCAGCACCTCGCCGGTGGGCTTCTTGGTAAACTTGTAGGCGCCGTGGGAGGTGCCGATGGCGATGGCCAGGGCATCCACCCGGGTCAGCTTGACGAAGTCGGCCGCCTGCTCGGGGTCGGTCAGCAGCTGATCCATATCCAGCTTGCCCACGGCGCCGATGCCATCCTCTTCACCCGCCTCGCCGGTCTCCAGGGAACCGAGACAACCCAGCTCGCCCTCCACCGAGACACCGCCGGCGTGGGCCATCTCCACCACCCGGCGGGTCACGTCCACGTTGTACTCATAGGAGGCGGGGGTCTTGCCGTCGCTCATCAGCGAGCCGTCCATCATTACCGAGGAGAAACCGGACTGGATGGAACGCAGGCAGACCGCCGGGGAGGTGCCGTGATCCTGGTGCATGACGATGGGGATGTGCGGATAGGCCTCCAGGGCCGCCAGGATCAGGTGGCGCAGGAAGGTTTCACCGGCATAGGCGCGCGCGCCCGCCGAACCCTGCATGATGACCGGACTGTCGGTCTCGTGCGCCGCCTGCATGATGGCGTGCACCTGCTCCATATTGTTGACGTTGAAAGCCGGCATACCGAACTGGTGATCGGCGGCATAATCCAGCAGCTGTCGCATGGAAATTAGAGGCATGATGTTCTCCTTCTCTAGATAACTTTGTATTTAATCCGCCGGACGAAATCCCGTCCGTCTTGTAAATCAAGCGCGGTTGGGTGGGCACGTCTTCCGCACCACCCTACCCTGCTGTTATTCGTAAAACGTAACTTCTCACCCGGTCTGCAGGTGATTGGCCTGCCTTGTTGGCCGATCTAGGTGGCGCCTCGAATCCGGTCCCGTTTTCAGATTCAAGCCGGCTCAGCAGTGCTCCCCGACCCGCAATATCTTCATTACATTGGTACCGCCCATGACCCCGCTGGTATCACCCTTGGTGATGATCAACAGGTCGCCGTTGCGCACCGCGCCACGCTGCAGCATCTCGCTGACAATCGCCTTGTTGATATCCTGGTCGCTGTCGCTGGAGACATCGAAGCTGACCGGATAGACGCCACGAAACAGGGTCACCTTGCGGCGCGTCGCCACGTGTGAGGTCAGGGCATAGATCGGGATACCCGAGCTGATGCGCGACATCCACATCGGGGTATAGCCGGTCTCGGTCCAGGCCGCAATGGCGGCCACGTCCAGGTGGTTTGCGGTATACATGGCGGCCATGGCGATCGCCTCGTCGATACGACCGAACACGCTGTTCAGGCGATGGTGTGATTTGCGCACCTTGAGCTGCTTCTCCGCCTCGCGGCAGATCTTGCCCATCGCCGCCACGGTCTGCACCGGGTAGTGGCCGGCCGCCGTCTCCGCCGAGAGCATCACCGCATCGGTGCCGTCCAGCACCGCATTGGCCACGTCGAACACCTCGGCGCGGGTCGGAATGGGATGCTCAATCATCGATTCCATCATCTGGGTGGCGGTGATCGCCACCTTGTTGCGCGAGCGGGCCAGGCGGATCAGCCGCTTCTGTACCGCCGGCAGTTCCGCGTCACCGATCTCGACCCCGAGGTCGCCGCGGGCGATCATGATCGCTTCCGAGGCCGCGATGATCTCCTCGATCACATCCAGCGCCTCGGCCCGCTCCACCTTGGCGACGATGCCGCCGCTGCCGCCCGCCTCGCGCAGCAGCGCCCGGGCCTGGTCCACATCCTCGGCATTGCGCACGAAGGAGACGGCCAGGTAGTCGGCCTCTATACTGGCGGCAAACAGGATATCCTCCTTGTCCTTGTCGGTCAGCGCGGGCGCGGACAGGCCGCCGCCCTGCTTGTTGATCCCCTTGCTGTTGGAGAGCTCGCCGCCGGTCTCCACCTTGCAGCGGATCTCGGTCTCAGCCACCTCTTCGACCCAGAGCATAATGGCGCCGTCAGCCAGCACCAGGGTATCGCCCCGCTTCACATCCTGGATCAATTCTGGAAAGGTCAGGCCGACCCGGTGCTGGTCGCCGTCCCGGGGACCGCATTGGGTATCCAGGACGAACTGTTCGCCCTGCACCAGGAACACCTTGCCCTCGCGGAAGCCGGAGATACGGATCTTCGGCCCCTGCAGGTCCACCAGCAGACCGACCTGGCGGCCGCTGGCCCGCGCCCGGTCACGTACGATCTCCGCGCGTCGCCGGTGCTCTTCATGGGTACCGTGGGAGAGATTCAGGCGCACCACATCCACACCGGCGCCGATCAGCTGATCCAGCACCTTGGGGTCGTCGGTAGCCGGACCCAGTGTGGCCAGAATTTTGGTTCTTCTTAACATAGTATCTCCGGGACCGGCGTCCGCTGCTCGCACACGCCGCCCCTCTGTTCTTCATCCAGCCGCGCGCGACTCCAGCATCTCCACCGCCGGCAGCTTCTTGCCTTCCAGGAACTCCAGGAAGGCACCGCCACCGGTTGAGATGTAGGAGACACGATCGGCAATGGCATACTTATCCACGGCGGCCAGGGTATCGCCGCCACCTGCGATCGAAAATGCCGAAGAGTCGGCGATCGCCATGCCCAGGGTCTGGGTACCGGCGCCAAATTGATCGAACTCGAATACGCCCACCGGACCGTTCCAGACGATGGTGCCGGCGGTCTTCATCAGCTCGGCAAAGCGCGCCGCGGTCTCCGGACCGATATCGAAAATCATGTCGTCATCCGCCACATCCTCCACCCGCTTGACCGTGGCCTCGGCGGATTCCGAGAACTCCTTGCCGCACACCACGTCGGTGGGTACCGGAATCTCGCCGCCCTTGGACTTCGCCACCTCCATCAGCCGCTTCGCCTCCGCAATCAGGTCGGGCTCGTAGAGCGACTTGCCCACGTTGTAGCCGGCCGCCGCGATAAAGGTGTTGGCGATACCACCACCGGGGATCAACTGATCAACGATCTTGGACAGGGCATCCAGCACGGTCAGCTTGGTGGAGACCTTGGAGCCGCCGACGATGGCCGCCATGGGACGGGCCGGATTGTCCAGCGCCCGGCCCAGCGCCTCCAGTTCGCCGGCCAGCAGCGGACCGGCACAGGCGGTGGGGGCATAGGTGCCGGCGCCGTGGGTCGAGGCCTGGGCGCGGTGGGCGGTACCGAAGGCGTCCATCACGTAGACGTCGCACAGCGCCGCGTACTTGCGCGACAGCGCCTCGTCATTCTTCTTTTCACCCGGATTGAAACGAACATTCTCCAGCAGCACCACGTCGCCGTCGGCCATGGCGGGAGGGGTATCCAGGTAGTCGCTGACCAGCCGCACGTCCTTGCCCAGCGCCTCGGCAAGGTAGCTGGCCACCGGCTGCAGCGAAAACTCCTCGGCATACTCGCCCTCGGTGGGCCGACCCAGATGGGACATCAGCATCACCCGGGCGCCGGCCTTGACGCAGTGCTCGATGGTCGGCAGGGAGGCGCGGATGCGCTTATCCGAGGCCACCTTGCCCGCCTTGATGGGCACGTTCAGATCCTGGCGGATCAGCACCCGTTTGCCGGCAAGGTCAAGATCGGTCATTTTGATTACGGACATGGAAAGGATCTCCTGGGAACGCGTGTGTATTATTCAAAAGGGATTGGATGAAACGGTTATTTCAGCGAATACCTCTTGCCGGCCATGCGATGGCCCCGGTACGAGGGACTCGCACCGGGGCATCGTCTGACTGAGGGGATGACAGGCGCATCCCCTCCGCTGGGCGGTCTGGTTACTGCTGCATGACGCGGACCATCTCCAGCACCTTGCTGGAGTAACCCCACTCGTTGTCGTACCAGGAGACGACCTTGACGAAGGTCTTGTCCAGTGCGATGCCGGCCTCCTCGTCGAAGGTGGAGGTGCAGGACTCGCCGCGGAAATCGGTGGAGACCACCTTCTCGTTGGTGTAGCCCAGCACGCCCTTCATCTTGCCCTCGGAGGCGTCCTTCATGGCGCTGCAGATCTCCGCGTAGCTCGCCTCGGTATTCAGCTCGACAGTGAGGTCCACCACCGACACGTCCGAGGTGGGTACGCGGAAGGCCATGCCGGTGAGCAGGCCGTTCAGCTCCGGGATCACCTTGCCGACCGCCTTGGCCGCGCCGGTGGACGAGGGGATCATGTTCTCCAGGATGCCGCGACCGCCGCGCCAGTCCTTCATCGACGGGCCGTCCACGGTCTTCTGGGTGGCGGTCGCCGCATGCACGGTGGTCATCAGGCCACGCTTGATACCGAAGCTGTCGTTCAACACCTTGACGATCGGGGCCAGACAGTTGGTGGTGCAGGAGGCGTTGGAGATGATGGTCTCACCGGCATATTTCTCGTGGTTCACGCCATACACGAACATCGGCGTGTCGTCCTTGCTGGGGGCGCTCTGGATCACCTTTTTGGCGCCGGCAGCGAGATGCTTCTCGCAGGTCTCCTTGGTCAGGAACAGGCCGGTGGACTCGACCACCACCTCGGCACCGATCTCGTCCCATTTCAGGTTGGCCGGATCACGCTCGGCGGTCAGGCGGATCGGCTTGCCGTTGACGATCAGGGTATTGCCGTCGACGGCGATATCGCCCTTGAAGCGGCCGTGCACCGAATCGTATTTCAGCATGTATGCCAGATACTCGGGGTCCAGCAGATCATTGATGCCGACGATCTCGATATCGTCAAAATTCTGTACGGCGGCACGGAACACCATGCGTCCGATTCGACCAAAACCGTTAATGCCTACTTTTATAGTCATTAGCAAAACCTCCAGATAAGTTGTTATTTACTGCAATCAGATTTCCCGGTCGGGGCGCCGTCGGCGCCCCGGTGTCTTTCCAGTGTAAGGTCCGGTCAAAGTGTCTCTTGCACCGCCTTGACGACATTTTCAACGGTAAAGCCGAACTCCTTGAACAGCTGGTCGGCCGGCGCGGATTCACCGAAGTGGTTAATACCGACCACCTTGCGTGCATACTTGTACCAGCCATCGGTCACACCCGCCTCGACCGCCACCCGGGCGGTCACCGCCGCCGGCAGGACCGACTCACGGTAATCCGCATCCTGGGCCTCGAAGGCATCCACCGACGGCATCGAGACCACCCGCACCCGGCTGCCGTTGGCGGCCAGTTCCGCCGCCGCGTCCACCGCCAGACCCACTTCCGAACCGGTTGCGATAAGGATGGCATCCGGCGTCCCGTCACAGTCACGCAACACATATCCACCTTTGGCAATGTCGGCGATCTGTTGTTCGCTGCGCGCCATGAACGGCAATCCCTGGCGGGAGAAGATGAGACAGCTCGGCCCGCCGCTTCGCTCGATCGCCGCCTTCCAGGCCACGGCGGTCTCGACCGCGTCACAGGGACGCCACAGCGCCATGTTGGGAATCATCCGCAGGGTGGCGATCTGTTCGATCGGCTGATGGGTCGGGCCATCCTCACCCAGACCGATAGAGTCATGAGTATAGACAAACAGCGAGCGCTGTTTCATCAATGCCGCCATACGCAGGGCATTGCGGGCATACTCCGAGAACATCAGGAAGGTGGCGCCGAACGGGATCAGGCCGCCGTGCAGGGCCACGCCGTTCATGATCGCCGACATGCCGAACTCGCGCACCCCGTAGTTGATATAGTTGGATTTGGGGGTCTCGGCGCGCATCGGCCGGTAACCGGACCACTCGGTCAGGTTGGAACAGCCGAGGTCAGCGGAGCCGCCAAACAGCTCCGGCAGCAGCGCGGCGTAGCCCTCGATGGAGGCCAGCGAGGCTTGGCGGGTAGCCGGGCTCTTCGCCTCGGCATTCACCTGGGCCACGAACTCGGCGGATTTGGTCGCCCAGTCTTCCGGCAGATCGCCCGCCACGCGGCGCTTGAATTCGGCGGCCAGTTCCGGATGGGCCTCCTGGTAGGCGGCGAACCTGCTGTTCCAGGCGGCCTCGGCGGCGGCACCCTTCTCGCGGGCGTCCCAGCCGGCATAGACGTCCGCCGGCACCTCGAAGGGCGCGTGATCCCAACCCAGGGCGGCCTTGGTGAGATTGATCTCCTCGTCACCCAGGGGCGCCCCGTGACAGGCGTGGCTGCCGGCCTTGTTGGGGGAGCCGAAGCCGATGGTGGTCTTGCAGCAGATCAGGGTCGGCTTGTCGGTCATCGCCTTGGCGAATTCCAGCGCCTTGTTGATCGCCTCGGGATCGTGGCCGTCCACATCGGCAATCACGTGCCAGCCGTAGGCCTCGAAGCGCTTCGGGGTATCGTCCAGGAACCAGCCATCGACGTGGCCGTCGATGGAAATGCCGTTGTCGTCCCAGATGGCGATCAGGTTGCCCAGGCCGAGGGTGCCGGCCAGTGAACAGGCTTCGTGGGAGATGCCCTCCATGAGGCAGCCGTCACCGAGGAACACATAGGTGTTGTGGTTGACGATGGTGTGGCCGTCACGGTTGAACTCGGCGGCCAGTGCTCGCTCGGCGATGGCCATGCCGACCGCGTTGGTGATGCCTTGGCCGAGCGGGCCGGTGGTGGTCTCCACGCCCGGCGCATAGCCGTACTCCGGGTGCCCCGGGGTCTTGGAGTGGAGCTGGCGGAACTGCTTCAGGTCCTCGATGCTCAAGTCATAGCCGGTGAGATGCAGCAGCGAATAGATCAGCATCGAGCCGTGGCCGTTGGAGAGGACAAAGCGATCCCGGTCAGGCCACTTGGGGTTCGCCGGATTGTGCTTCATATAGTCGTTCCAGAGGACCTCGGCGATGTCGGCCATGCCCATGGGCGCGCCGGGATGGCCCGATTTGGCCTTCTGGACCGCATCCATGCTGAGGGCGCGGACGGCGTTTGCAAGATTTCTGCGTGAGGACATATGTCTCTCCTGTCTTAGGATGGTTTAGTAATTCTGTAATCCGTGCGGTACGGGAAAACCGTTCACCGCCGGCGGGCAGCACCCACAAGCGGGGGGCTCCCGATCAATTCATGGCCATCAACTCATGACCTTTCGCGGCCCGCTCCCCGCGCCGCCCCCCGTAACCGTGGCGCCCTCCCGGACGGCGACTCACCCGAAAAACAGCCCGGGGGGTGCCATTCTTGCGCCATCATCTGCCGGGGGCAAGCCAGATCCGCTTATAGGGGTAAAAACAGCATCCCACACACAACTCAAGACACTGATTCAAATACATTTATTAAAATTACAGGCCGCCTGAACGGCAGCCGCTACTAGCCGTCGCGCCATTTTATCGAGCAGCCGATACTGGGTATCTGCTGCGCCGGCCCCTTCCCGGTCCGGGCGACCTGTTGCATCGCCACGAACAGCTCCCGCCGCGAATTCTCCGGCGCGGGGGCGATGCCGCTGGCATCCAGACGGCCCCGATACTGCAACCGCAGGTCGGCGTTGTAACCGAAAAAGTCCGGGGTACAGACGGCCCCGTACTGCTTCGCCACTACCTGGTTCTCATCCAGCAGGTAGGGGAAGGGGAAGCGGAACTCTTCGGCAACCCGGACCATGCTCTCGAACGAGTCCTCCTCGTACAGTGCGGGATCGTTCGACATGATCGCCACCGCGTTGATGCCCAGGCCATGGAGTTCCGCGGCGTCCCTGACAATCCGCTCGCGCACCGCCTTTACATAGGGACAGTGGTTGCAGATAAACATCACCAGCAGCCCCTTTTCGCCCCGGCAGTCGGCCAGGGTCCAGCGTTTGCCGTCCACCCCGGGCAGATCGAAATCAATCGCGGGCAGGTCGAATTCACACACCGGCGTTTGCAGAGAGACCATGTCGCACCCTCCCGATCAGTTGGCGTAAGAGCAAGGGAACATAATCCTACCTTAAAAGAATGGCAAGATTGATATAAAATTCTTATGGAAGCCATTACCGTGGATTAATTGACATTAACAGAAGCCGAAGCTACCTTAGGGGCCTGTCGGACTTATCACGGATCTTCTGCGGACTCGCTACGATCGGTGAAGCCCACCAGATGCCGTAAGACAGCGCCAATTTGACTCAGATTGCGGGCGCTCAATAAATACAGCTAAAGCGAGTGAACAGTGACAGACTACTGTGAACCCGTCTTTAGCCCACGCTAGACGGGTTTTCTATTTTCTGGAAGAAATAAATTATGAGTGACTACATCTTTACCTCCGAATCGGTCTCCGAGGGCCATCCCGACAAGGTGGCGGACCAGATCTCCGATGCGGTACTGGACGCCATCCTGGCCCAAGACCCCAACCCGGAACACGCCCGGGTCGCCTGCGAGACCATGGTAAAGACGGGCGCGGTGATCGTCGCCGGCGAGATAACCACCAACGCCTGGGTCGACCTGGACGACCTGGTGCGCAAGGTGATTTGTGATATCGGCTACACCAGCTCGGACGTGGGTTTCGACGGCAGCACCTGCGCCGTGATGTCACTGATCGGCAAGCAGTCCGGGGATATCGCGATGGGCGTGGACCGCAAGGCACCGGAGGAACAGGGCGCCGGCGATCAGGGACTGATGTTCGGCTACGCCACCAACGAGACCTCGGTACTGATGCCGGCCCCGATCACCTATGCCCACCGCCTGGTAGAGCGGCAGTCGGAGATGCGCAAGAAACGGGTGCTGCCCTGGTTGCGCCCCGATGCCAAGAGCCAGGTGACCCTGCGTTATGAGAACGGCGTGGTCACCGGCATCGACGCGGTGGTACTCTCCACCCAGCACGATCCCGATATCAAGCAGAGCGACCTGATCGAGGCGGTGATGGAGAACATCCTGCAGCCGGTCCTGCCCAAGGCGTGGCTGGACAAGTGTCCCCAGCACAATATCCACATCAACCCCACCGGTTCCTTCGTGATCGGCGGCCCGGTGGGCGACTGCGGCCTGACCGGGCGCAAGATCATCGTCGACACTTACGGCGGCGCGGCGCGCCACGGTGGCGGCGCCTTCTCCGGCAAGGACCCCTCCAAGGTGGACCGCTCGGCCGCCTATGCCGGGCGCTATGTGGCAAAGAACATCGTCGCGGCCGGTCTGGCGGACCGCTGCGAGATCCAGATCTCCTACGCCATCGGCGTGGCCGAGCCCACCTCTATCTCTATAGAGACCTTCGGCACCGCCAAGATCGACGAGGAGAAGATCGCCAGCCTGGTGCGCGAGCACTTCGACCTGCGCCCCTATGGTATCCTGCAGATGCTGGACCTGATAAAACCGATTTATCAGAAGACCGCCGCCTACGGGCACTTCGGCCGCGAAGAGCCGGAGTTCACCTGGGAGCGCATCGACAAGGCCGAGGCCCTGCGGGCCGACGCCGGATTGTAAACAGGATCAAAGACGACCTTTCAGCTGTCATTGCGACTAGCAGCCGATGTGGATGTAGGGTTAAGTTCATCATGATATAAGCAGGAAATATAACGGGTCAGGGGTGCTTCAGTAGCACACCGCAAGGCCAAAACACTGCTCCTCCCGAGAAGCGCTGCAACAGGTTCGCCTGCCAGGCTCGGGAGGGGCTTCTGAAACCATGAACGGCGCTTAGTTTTTTCGGAGACTAATCATGAACGCCGTAGCAGAAAACAGCTTTACCGATTACAAGATTGCCGACCTCTCCCTGGCCCAATGGGGTCATAAGGAGATCGCCATCGCCAATACCGAGATGCCGGGCCTGATGGCGCTGCAGGAGAAGTACGCCGAGAGCAAACCGCTCAAGGGGGCGCGTATCGCCGGCAGCCTGCACATGACCATCCAGACCGCGGTGCTGATCGAGACCCTGATCAAGTTGGGGGCCGAGGTGCGCTGGGCCTCCTGCAACATCTTCTCCACCCAGGACCACGCCGCCGCCGCGATCGCCGACCAGGGGATTCCGGTATTCGCCTTCAAGGGCGAGAGCCTGGCCGACTACTGGGAGTACACCCACCGCATCATGGAGTGGCAAGACGGCGGCACCCCCAACATGATCCTGGATGACGGCGGCGACGCCACCGGCCTGCTGATCCTCGGCAGCAAGGCGGAAAAGGATATCCACGTGCTGGACAACCCGGGCAGCGAGGAGGAGAAGGTGATGTATGCCGCCATCCGCGCCCGCCTGGCGGAACAGCCCGGCTGGTACTCCAACAACCTGAAGAACATCAAGGGCGTGACCGAGGAGACCACCACCGGGGTGCACCGGCTCTACCAGATGCAGGAGCGCGGCGATCTCCCCTTCCCCGCCATCAACGTCAACGACTCGGTGACCAAATCCAAGTTCGACAACCTGTACGGCTGCCGCGAATCCCTGGTGGACGGGATCAAGCGGGCCACCGACGTGATGATCGCCGGCAAGATCGCCCTGGTGCTCGGCTATGGCGACGTCGGCAAGGGCTGTGCCCAGTCGCTCAAGGGGCTCGGCGCCACCGTCTGGGTCAGCGAGATCGATCCGATCTGCGCCCTGCAGGCGGCGATGGAGGGCTACCGGGTGGTGGAGATGGACACGGCCTGTGCCGAGGCCAACATCTTCGTTACCACCACCGGCAACTACCATGTCATCCAGCATGATCATATGGCCCGGATGAGGGACCAGTCCATCGTCTGCAACATCGGCCACTTCGACAACGAGATCGATGTCGCCAGCCTGGCGCAGTACGAGTGGGAGAACATCAAGCCCCAGGTGGACCACATCATCTTCCCCGACGGCAAACGCATCATCCTGCTGGCCGAGGGGCGGCTGGTTAACCTGGGCTGCGCCACCGGCCACCCCAGCTTTGTCATGTCCAACAGCTTCACCAACCAGACCCTGGCGCAGATGGAGATCTGGAACAACACCGGCGTATACGGGAACCAGGTCTACACCCTGCCGAAGAAGCTGGATGAAGAGGTCGCCCGCCTTCACCTGGAGAAGATCGGCGTCCGGTTGACCACCCTGACCCGGGAGCAGGCGGACTACATTGGCGTACCGGTGGAAGGGCCCTACAAACCCGAGTACTACCGCTACTGATTCAGCAACCACCCACCGGCCGGCGCGCGAACCGCGGCCTGGCCGGCTGGGTTTGGCCACCCTTTTGCCACCTGTAAAGCCGATGCACTCACAACAGACCAATCAGAAACTGTTCAGCTTCGAACTCTTCCCCCCCAAGACCGAGGAGGGGATGGAGAAGCTGAAGACCCAGGTGAAAAAACTTGCCCGGGTCAATCCACTCTTTGTCTCCGTCACCTTCGGTGCCGGCGGCTCGACCCAGCAGCGCACCTTCCAGAGTGTCGAGTGGCTGGTCTCCGAGGGGATCGAGGCGGCCCCGCACATCTCCTGCATCAGCAGCAGCGCGGCGGAGATCGTGGAGATGCTCAAGCGCTATAAAGACCAGGGCATCCACCGGCTGGTGGCGCTGCGCGGCGATCTGCCCTCCGGCGCCGGGCCGGGCGGCCGCGGCGAGCTCAACCACGCCAATGAACTGGTCGCGCTGATCCGCCGCGAGTTCGGCGACCACTTCCATATCGAGGTGGCCGCCTACCCGGAGTTCCACCCCCAGGCCGCCAACGCCCGGGCGGATCTGAACAATTTCAAGCGAAAGGTCGAGGCCGGCGCCGACGCCGCCATCACCCAGTACTTCTACAACGCCGACGCCTATTGCCACTTCCTCGACAGCTGCGAAAAGATGGGTATCGCTATCCCGATCGTGCCGGGGATCATGCCGATCACCAACTTCAGCAGTCTCAGCCGTTTCTCCGATGCCTGTGGCGCCGAGATACCGCGCTGGATACGCAAACGGCTGGAGGCCTACGCCGACGACGTGGAGAGCATCCGCGCCTTCGGCATCGAGGTGGTCAGTGAACTGTGCCAGCGGCTGCTGGAGCACGGCGCGCCCGGCCTGCACTTCTACACCATGAATCAATCCACTGCCACCCTGAAGATCTGGCACAATCTCGGACTGCCGGAATGACCCACAACCCAGCATGAATATTAAGCCGCGAATGAACGCGAATAGACGCAAATAGGGATAAAGATAACCACCACGCGGCTTGCGGATCTATTGCCGAAAACAATCGATCCCCTTAAAGATCGGCGGTCAGATATTTACGGTATGACATTATTCGCGTTCATTTGCGTTCATTCGCGGCTTTAATACCGGTATTCGAACCTTACTGAGCCTTGTGGATATCAGGATCAGGTAAATATTAAGGATTGACGGTGAAACTGCATCCGCTGCTGATTTTTCTGCTGCTGACCACCCTGGCCGGATTCTTCTCCGGACTGATACTGCCGCAGCTGCTGCCGCTGCGCCCGGCGCCGCCGCTGCACCTGGTCTTCGCCCTGGGCATCATGCCGCTGATCATGGGCGCCATGACCTACTTCGTGCCGGTACTGACCCGCACCCGGACGGCGGAACCCCTCGCCCTGGCCCCGGCCCTGCTGGCGCTCGGTGCCGGACTGTTGCTCAGCTTCAGCCTGTTTTTCTCCTTTTCCCTCTATCCCTTCGCCGCGCTGATCGGGCTGGTGGCCGCGCTTTGGCTCTCCCTCTGGATGCAGCGGCGCAAACGCCAGACCCTGGGTCGCCCCCATCCCGGACTGCTCTGGTATCAGCTGGCCCTGCTGGCGCTGATCCTGGGGTTGCTCGCCATCCTCGCCGGCCAGCTGCTGCCGGAGTACTGGAGCGCCTTCCGGCGCCTGCACCTGCACCTGAACCTGCTGGGCTTTGTCGGCCTGACGGCCCTGGGCACGCTGCGGGTCCTGCTCCCCACCACCGGCGGCTATGCCGACCCCGGGGCGGGCACCTGGCTGATGCGCCAATGGCCCTGGGCGGCCGCCGGCACCCTGCTGGTCGCGGCCGGCTCGGTCGGGTCTCCACCGCTTGCCCTGCTCGGGCTGCTGTTGTGGCTGCCCCCCCTGGGGCGGCTCCTGCACTCCCTGCTGGTCACCCATCGGCAGGCGGTCTGGCATCTCCACGGTGCCACCATCTCGCTGGCCGGAGCCGTCCTGGGTCTGTTGATCCTGCTGCTCAGCGGCGCACTCCATGCACTGGACCCGCCCGCCGGCGCCGCCACTACCCAGGCCTTCATCCCGCTGTTTCTGCTGCCGCTGGTGACCGGGGCGGCCACGCATCTGCTGCCGCTGTGGATCACCGGCGCCGCCGACCGTGAACGGGAGCAGGTGCTGCGGGCGCGGCTCGGCCGCTACAGCGCCCTGCGAGCGGCGCTGTTTCTGAGCGGGGGCCTATTCATCCTGGCCGGCCAGGGTTGGGGGCTGATTCCGGTCCTGCTCGGTCTGCTCCACTTCTTCCTCGCGGTACTTTTTTCCCTGTTCGCGAAATCCTGAACACAACTGGTAACTCAAGCTTCGGAGTTCAAATTCAACAATAAATATCGCTTAACCTGTTGATTACAAAAAATAAGCCGGCCTCAGGCATAGTAAAATACTTGTGTTCAAACCAGGTATTCGGGTTCGCAGTACCTGTAGGGTGGATAAGCTTGCGCATCCACCGTCATCCGAATCATGGTGGATGCGCTGACGCTTATCCACCCTACGAATTCAGCGATTCAGGCATTATGAAATGAAATCCGAAACTTGAGCTGGTAACTACTTATCCGGTCTGTAAGTGATCGGTCTGCCAGGTTGGGCGATCTTGATGGAGCCATCACGCGATGGCCGGCAAGGTAGGACCATCACCCCGTGAGTTACCACAACTGTTATTATCTCTTCTGACGCTTTAACCCGGTATTCACTGTATGAGCAGCAACCAGCAAATCGCCCAGCGCGACCTCGCGGTACTCTGGCACCCCTGCACCCAGATGAAGGACCACGAGTGGTTGCCGATGATCCCCATCCGACGCGGCGAGGGGGTCTGGCTGGAGGACTTCGACGGCAACCGCTATATCGATGCGGTCAGCTCCTGGTGGGTCAACCTGTTCGGCCACGCCAACCCGCGCATCAACGCCGCCCTCAAGGCCCAGGTGGACCAGCTGGAGCACGTGATGCTGGCCGGCTTTTCCCATGAGCCGGCCATCCAGCTGGCCGAGCGGCTGGTGGCGCTCGCCCCGCCGGGACTCACGCGCTGCTTCTATGTGGACAACGGCTCCTCGGCCGTCGAGGCGGCACTGAAGATGAGCTACCACAGCTGGCGCAACCAGGGCATCAAGGGCAAGCACCGTTTCGTCACCCTCTCCAACAGCTACCATGGCGAAACCCTGGGTGCCCTGGCAGTGGGTGATGTGTCGCTCTACAAGGAGACCTACGAGCCGCTGTTGATGGAGGTCTTTACCGCGCCCTCGCCGGACTGTTTTGCCCGGGAACCGGGGGAGTCCTGGGAGGACTATTCGCTCCGCCGCTGCGCCGACATGGAGGCCCTGCTGGCCGCACACGCCCCCGAGATCAGCGCCGTCATTGTCGAGCCCCTGGTGCAGTGCGCCGGCGGCATGCGCATGTATCACCCGGTCTACCTGAAACGCCTGCGCGAGGCCTGCGACCGCCATCAGGTGCACCTGATCGCCGACGAGATCGCCGTCGGCTTTGGCCGCACCGGCACCCTGTTCGCCTGCGAGCAGGCAGGCATCACCCCTGATTTTCTCTGCTTGTCCAAGGGGTTGACCGCCGGTTACCTGCCGCTTTCGGTGGTATTGACCGGCGAGCAGACCTACCAGAGCTTCTACGACGACTACGAAAACCTCACCGCCTTCCTGCACTCCCACAGCTACACCGGCAACCCCCTGGGCTGTGCCGTGGCGCTGGCCAGCCTGGAGATCTTCCGCCAGGACGATGTGATCGAGAACAACCGCACACTGGCGCGAGTGATGGGAGAAGCGACCGCCCACCTGAATGATCACCCCCATGTGGCCGAGGTACGCCAGCACGGCATGATCCTGGCCATCGAGATGGTCAAGGACAAGGCGAGCCGCACCCCCTACCCCTGGCAGGAGCGGCGTGGCCTGCGGGTCTACCAGCACGCCCTGAGCCGTGGTGCACTGTTGCGGCCACTGGGCAATGTCACCTACTTCATGCCGCCCTACGTGATCACCCCGGAGCAGATCCGGGAACTGGCGCGCATCGCCACCGAAGGCATCGACCTGGCCACACGGGACTGATATGCAACAACACCGCATCTACACCAGCCAGCCACTTCAATCAGGTGTCAGCCTGATCCTGGAAGAGGGACCGGCGCGCCACCTGACCCAGGTGCTGCGCCTGAAGCCCGGGGCGGAGATTATCCTGTTCAACGGTGACGGCCACGACTACAGGGCCCGCCTGGGCGAGGTGACCAAGCGCAGCACCGGCGCCCGGATTGAACAGCGGCTGGAGCCCGCGGAAGCCCCCGCCGCCCTGCAGATCCAGCTGGCCATCGCCATCTCCAAGGGCGAGCGGATGGACTTCGCCATCCAGAAGGCGGTGGAGCTGGGGGTCACCGGCATCACCCCGCTGATCAGCGAACGCTGCGTGGTGCGCCTGCCCGGCGAGCGATTGGAGAAGAAGTTACAGCACTGGCGGCAGGTGATCATCGCCGCCTGCGAGCAGTCGGGCCGTCGCCGCATTCCGCTGTGCCACGAGGTAGTGGATCTTTCCGAATGGCTCACCTCCGGGGAGATCCGGGGAGGTCTGCTGCTGGATCACCGGAGTGAACACTCCCTACCCGAACTCGATCCACCGCGGGGCGAAATAAGTCTGCTGATCGGCCCCGAGGGGGGCCTGTCGGAGATGGAGCGGAACCTGGCCGCCACGGCCGGATTCAGTAGTGTGCGCCTGGGCCCGCGGGTGCTGCGCACCGAGACCGCGCCGCTGGCGGCGATCGCCGTCATCCAGGCGCTGTGGGGGG
Source organism: Sedimenticola hydrogenitrophicus (assembly GCF_029017505.1). Taxonomy (GTDB): domain Bacteria; phylum Pseudomonadota; class Gammaproteobacteria; order Chromatiales; family Chromatiaceae; genus Sedimenticola; species Sedimenticola hydrogenitrophicus_A. The sequence continues at coordinate 59,543 of NZ_JAQGEI010000009.1, read as the reverse complement.
ATTTCCGCTGAGTTAACTACCAGCAGCAAAGCCGGGCCCGATGCGCCTCAAAGGCCACCACAGGGGGTTGCCCCTACGGACATGCCGGATCAGCCGATCTTGTAGATCCCCAGCGCCGGCCCGGCGATCTCGGGGGGATCGAATACCGTATCCCCTTCACTCGCCGCGGCACCGAGATTCTTGAAGTCGTACAGGGTGTTATCGGCCAAATGGGACGGCACCACGCTGGAGAGGGCGCTGAAGATGTTGGCCGTGCGCCCCGGATACTGCTGTTCCCACGCCGCCAGCATCTGCTTGATCTGCTGGCGCTGCAGGTTCTCCTGGGAACCGCAGAGATTGCAGGGGATGATGGGAAACGCCCGGGTTCGGCTGTAGCGGGCGATATCCTTCTCGGCACAATAGGCCAGGGGACGGATCACCACGTGGCGGCCGTCATCGGTATGCAGCTTGGGCGGCATCGCCTTGAGCCTGGAGCCGAAGAACATGTTCAGGAACAGGGTCTCGACGATGTCGTCCCGGTGATGACCGAGGGCGATCTTGGTCACCCCCAGCTCGCTGGCCACCCGGTAGATGATGCCCCGGCGCAACCGCGAACAGAGCGAGCAGGTGGTCTTGCCGGCGGGGATCTTCTCCTGCACCACCGAGTAGGTGTCCTCCTCGACGATGCGGTACTCCACCCCCAGCCGCTGCAGATAGCCGGGGAGCACATCGGCGGGGAAGCCCGGCTGTTTCTGGTCCAGGTTCATCGCCAGCAGGGAGAAGTCGATCGGCGCGCGCGACTTGAGGGTCAGGAGGATGTCCAGCAGGGTGTAGGAGTCCTTGCCGCCGCTGAGGCAAACCATCACCCGGTCGCCCGCCTCGATCATGTTGAAATCGCCGATCGCCTTACCGACCTCGCGCTCCAGGCGCTTTTTCAACTTGTTGAAATTATTGGAGCTTCGGGTCTTTTCCGTGAGTTCTGACATGGGATTATCGCAGCGGTGGGGGTAAAGAGAGGGGATATTACACGCGGCCGCCGGAAAAAAACAGGTTCGGTAAAAATCAGCCGCGAATGAACGCAAATAAACGCGGGATTCGTTAAGGGGTCGGAGCCCTTAACGAGCGAGGGCTCACTGATGATGCGTAACGTCGCCCCGCCTCAACCTATCCGCCGCGACCCAGAGGTCGAACTCCGACAGGGCCGACTCCAGGGCATCCAGATCCGGTATCAGGGCATCCACCCCGTTGATGATGACCCGGTCGGCAACCATGCCCGGCGGCGGCTCGTCCCCGGCGAAGGGCACGATCGAGCTCTCCGTGACCCGCACCAGGTGGGGCGCCGAACGCAGCAGGATGCCGATATAGGGCAGCCGGTCATTGCCGTTCAGGGTATTGACAATGGCCACCCGGGCGCGGTGGCCGATTTCACCGCCCGCCTGACCCAGCAGTCGCTCGAAGGCGATCAACGGGAGGGCGTGATTGCGCCAGCCAAAGGCACCCAGCAGCCACTCCGGGGCACGCGCGGAGACGGCATCCGGCGCCCGGTAACTGACCACCTCGCAGACGGCGGCGTTCGGCAGCAACAACTCCCCATCCTGCAACGGCAACAGCACGCCCCTGATCTCTGCGGACTCCTGGCTCCGGCTCATCCGGCCTCCTCATTCAGTACCGAATAGATATTGTCCAGCAACTCACTCTCCTGATACGGCTTGCCGAGGTAGCGCCGCACGCCCAGTTCCATGGCCAGCTTACGATGCTTGTCGCCGGTACGCGAGGTGATCATGATGATCGGAATCTGTTTCAGGTCGTCGGAATTACGCATGTGACGGGCCAGCTCATAGCCGTCCATGCGCGGCATCTCGATATCCAGCAGCATGATATCTGGGCGCTGCTCCTGTAACATGGCAACGGCGTCCACCCCATCCTTGGCCGTCAGTACATTCATGCCGTGCCGTTCCAGCAGCCGCCCGGTCACCTTGCGCACCGTGATCGAGTCATCCACCACCATGACCATGCGCCCCACTCCCGGCGCCGGTGCCGCCACGTCGACCCGGGCAACTTCCGGGTGCGGAGCGGCAGTCTGGGCCACATCGGAACGCACCAGCGCGGTCACATCCAGGATCAGCGCCACGCGCCCATCGCCGAGGATGGTCCCGCCCGAGATCCAGCGCACGGTGGAGACCTGGACCCCGACCGATTTCACCACGATCTGGCGATTACCCAGCAGCCCATCGACCTGTATCGCCACATGGTGATCGCCGGCCCGCACCAGCAGCAGCGGGAACCATTTGCGCTGGTCGGAGAGATTGACCTGGCCCACATTGAGCATATTGCCCATGTAGCGTACCTGATAATCCTTGCCGGCATAGCTGTAGGCCGTCTGCCGGCCGTTGTAGCAGGCCTCGAGCTCCTGCCGGGAGACCCGCACCACACCCTCGACGCTGGTATGGGGAATGGCGTAGATCTCCCCGCCCAGCTCCACCAGCAGGGCATCGGTAATGGCCAGCGTCAGCGGCAGACGAATAATAAAACTGGCTCCCTGACCCGCCTGCGAGGTGATGTCCAGCGAGCCGCCCAGCTGCTTGACCTCGCTCACCACCACATCCAGCCCGACACCGCGCCCGGAGATCTGGGTCACCTCCTGGGCGGTAGTGAAGCCGTGTTCCAGCACGAACGGCAGCACATCGGCGTCAGCCACGTCTGCCTGGGGATCGAGCAGGCCGCTCTTGATCGCCTGCTCGCGGATGCTGGCCATATCCACTCCGGCCCCATCATCCGAGATGACCAGCTGCACGTCCGAGCCCTCGCGGGAGAGCTGCAGGCGGATCTGGCCGGTCTCGGCCTTGCCCTGCTCGGCGCGCCGCGCGGGGGACTCGATGCCGTGGGCGATGGCGTTGCGCAGGATATGCTCCAGCGGACCGATCATGCGCTCCAGGATGCCGCGGTCGATCTCGCTGCCGGCCCCCTGAATCACCAGTTCGGCGCGCTTGTCCAGTTGGTTGCAGGTCTGCCGTACCACCCGGTGCAGGCGCGGCACAATCTGCGAGAACGGCACCATGCGGGTGCGCATCAGGCCATCCTGCAGATCGGTGGTGATGCGGGACTGCTGCAGCAGCAGGGTATCCGTCTCCGCCTGCAGCTCCTCCAGGAAGCCGTTGATGTTGGCCAGGTCGTTGACCGTCTCCATCAGACTGCGCGAGACCTGCTGCATGGCGGAGAATCGATCCAGTTCCAGGGGGTCGAACGAGGCGTCGTGGGACGGCTCGTCGCCCCGGTCCTGCTCATAGCGGAACAGGATCTGCGCCTCGGTTTCGATCTCCAGCTGGCGCAGCTGATCACGCAGCCGGCTGACCGTCTGTTCCAGCTCGGACAGGTTGAATCCCAGCTGCCCGTTCTGCTGTTCGATACGGGTACGGTAGATACTCACCTCGCCCGCGTAATTGACCAGCCGGTCCAGCAGGTCCGAGCGGACGCGTACCTGCTCGCGCTGACCGCGACCCGGCAACAATCCCGGCTCCTCGGCGGCCATGCCCGTCGCGGTACCGGCGCGCACCGTGGTATCAGCCAGCGCCGCGGCATCATCCAGCGCCGCCGCATCAGGCTCGAACTCGGTTTCAGTTTCGGTATCAGGTTCGGGTTCGGCCTGATCGGCAATCTCCGCCACGGCCTCTCCGGGCTGTTCCGCCGACAGATCGGCCGCTACCGTTTCGGCCGGCTCCAGGGTCGGCCCGGCCAACGGCGCCGCGGAAACGGCTTCGGTGCTCCGAGACTCCGGGGCGACGCCACTCGGGGGGGACGCCGCTGCCGCCTCGCCAATGCTCTCAGTCACGGCCGGCTCGTCGGCGAGCAGCGCGGTGGCCGCCGGTGGTGGCCCACCCGCAATCAGCCACGCCTCCATCTTGTCGACCAGATCATCCGCGACACGCAGCCTGGGGGCGCTGGAGAGATCGTCGATCTGCTCCGCCAGACGGTCCATCACTTCATGGGTCAGGGTGACCAAGGCATCACCGGGGGCCACTCTGGCCTGATCCACGGCCGTCAGCAGTGATTCAAAAGCGTGACTCAGATCGCCAATCGGCATGGCCCCCGCCAGTCGCGCGCCCCCCTTGAGGGTGTGCAGGATACGCTGCAGCTCTTCTGAAACCTGTTTGTCGGAGAGCTCGAAAGCCGCCGCCTGGAGGGTGTTCTCGAGGGCTTCCTGCAGCTCCCTGGCCTCTTCCAGGAAGATATCCACCAGTTCGGGGTCACCCTCCAGATCCACCATCGAGGGAGCGCTGCTCGCCACTGCAGTCCCGCCGCCTACAACGGGCGGCTCCGTGGCGATCTCCGGTTCCGCCTGCAGTGGCTCATCCGCAGGCTCCGCGGAGATCGTCTCAACCGACAACTCGGCTAGCGACCGATCCGTCATACCCGCCGGTCCGACGGACTCGGCTTCGGTTTCGATCTCCGGTTCCACGGCCGCCGGCGCTTCGGTCACCGCCGCCGGGGGCTCGGCGACCGGCTCTTCGGCAACTTGGGCAACTTCGACCACCGTTTCGGCGATCGGGCTGTCCAGGAGCTCCTCGCGGGCGGTTGGTTCCCCGGCGGCCGGGGCAGCCGGCTCGGGCAGTTCGTTCGGCACCACCGCGCCGGTGGACGGGGTGGCTTGTTCGGCCGCGCGCCCATAGGCGTGTATATCCCCCACCAGTGCCTGCCAGTCCGGCAGTTGCGCGCCGGGGACATTGATCACCCCGAGGACAGTGTTGAACAGATCGACACTGCGGCCGATCAGCTCCAGCGCCGCCCCATCGGCATGGCGACCCAGGCTGTTGAGGTCCGCCACCAGGGATTCCAGCGCGGTACTGACCTGGGCGATGGAATCGACCCCGGCCATCTCCGCGCTGCCGTGCAGGGTATGCAGCGCCCGCACCAGTTCCTTGCCGATGCGGCAGGCGAGGGGATTACCGCTGCAGGCTTCACGAAACTGACTCAGGGTCTCGATGTGGGTCCTGGACTCGGCTTCGAAGATCTCCAGCAGCGTCTCGTCCATGTTGATCGGGGCCGGGACGGTCTCGGCGGCGGCTGCCGGGGTTGTCTCATCGACCGCCGCCAGCTCGGAAACCGGCTCCGGGAGCGACTCCAGGACCGGTTCCGCTTCTGGTTCATCGGCCGCTGCATCCGCCGCGGCGAACCCCATCGACTCGTCTTCGGCAATCTGTTCCTCCAGCGCATCCAGTCGCTGTTCCGCCGACAGCGGCGCTTCCGACGCCACGAAAGCCTCGGAGGAGCGCGGGACCGGCGGCGCGGCGCGCCCCGGCTGCGCCAGGGCCTCGGCCCGATCCATCAGCGACTGGGGGTCGACGGTGGCAGCGACACCACGCTTCTGGCACTCGATCAGTTCGGGCAGTATCCCGACCGCCTCATTCAGCAGCTCAATAACACCCGGTGATACCTCGATGGTCTCGTCGATCACCCGGTTGAGCAGGTTCTCAATCGCCCAGGCAAACTCGCCGATGGTCTTGGCCCCCACCAGCCGCCCGCTCCCCTTGAGGGTGTGGAAAGAGCGCCGGAAGGTGGTCAATGCATCCCGGTCGTCGCGGTTCTTGCACCAGCGCGGCAGGTACTCCTGGATGGCCGCCAGCTCCTCTTCCGCCTCCTCGATGAAGATTTCAAGTATCTCGGCGTCGATATCCTCCAGGGCGGGCTTGTCCGCCGATGGGGTGGGCGCCGGCGCGGCTTCCGCCGGCTCGCCGGCGGCGCGGCTTTCTACCGCCTCCTCCAGTGCCGCGCTGTCGGTGACGGGTGCCGTCAAGGGGGCCTGTTCTGGCGTCTCTTCGAGCGCTGGCGGCTCATCGCCGTGCGCGGATTCGGGCACCTTGAGACGCGCCAGGGCATCCCGGGTGACATCGAGAATCTCCGGATGGATACCGCGCCCCTCGCTGACCGCCTCCATGAAGTATTCAATTCCGGTGACGGCATCGGCAAAGGCGTCCAGATCGGCGGCGCTGGGCACTTCGGTCTCACCGAGCAGGGTCTGTTCCACATAACGGTTCAGGCGCCGCATCGAGACCGCCGCATCACTCAGCGACAGCACGCTGAAGGCACCGGCGATGCCGTTGAAGCGGCGCGGCACGTCCGCCAGCAGCGCCCGGTTGTCGGGTGTTTCGATAAAGTTGATGATGGCCTCTTTATTGCGGGCCATGTCGATTCCCGCCTCATGCATCACCGAGTCGACCAGCCGCTCGAACTCGCCTTCAGGCAGCATGGAGCTTACCTGATCGCTCTGCGGCCGGGCATAGCGGCGAACCACCGAGAGGTTGTCCAGCGAGGTTTCGATAAACAGGATGTCGCTGGCCATGGCCATCAGGTCCTGCTCGTCGGGCTGGGTGCCGGCGGCGACGATCTCGGCCAGCTTGTCGGCCTGGCGCATCAGCCGTGACCGCAGCTCGCCCTGGCCGACCATGCCGAGGGTATCGGCCAGTTTCTTCAGCGGCTCCTGTTGCGCCTGCAGCCGACCGAGATCCTCCCGCTTGCCGCGGATGAACAGGTCGAGCTGGTCCTTGATGGCGGTCAGGTCGGCACTGATGGCGCAGCGCAGCGATTCGAGCAGTTCCCGGCCGGGCGCGTGCAGGTCGGCCTGTTCGCCGGCCAGATCCGCCTGGCCGAGCGGACCCTGGGTCAGATCAAACTCCTGCCTGACCTGCGCCACCACCGGATCGGAGGAATCCGCGCAGGCGGTGTAGTAAAGCAGATTTTTCACCAGGTCATTGGAGGGCGCGGCCGCGACGGGCTGTTCACCCGCATCGATGATCCGTTTGATCTCCCGGTCGATCTTGCCCACCAGCAACTTGGTGGCAATGCCGGAGCCGAGGCCGCCGTCACGCAGGGCGTTGACCACCGCCTGACCGACCCGGAACAGGCGCTGCACCTGATCCGTCCAGGCCGCCTGCTCCAGCTCCCGGAATATTCCGCCGATGCGCTCCAGACCACCCGCGCTGTCGCTACCCCGGTACCAGTCCAGCAGCGCCTTGTGATACCGGTAGCGCAGTTTTCTGGTAAGCGCCGGCAACTCGGGATTGGCCTCCTGGGACCCGTCGGCAGGCAACAGCTTGCGCTCCAGATCCGGCGCGAACAGCGCCACCTCGGACAACAGGGAGACATCCCGTGCCGCCCGCAGCTCATTCATCAGCGGCAGCAGCAGGATCGGGTTGTCCGCCGTGCCCGATTCGATCTTTTCCAGATACTCGGGCAGTTGTACCAGACCGACCATGAGGGCCTCGGCCGACTCCTTGCGGCGCTGCTCGCCGAGCGAACCGAGCACCTTGGCCACCAGCTCCATCTCTTCCGCCAGCATCGCCGCACCGTACAGCTGCATCAGCTGCAGGGTGCCGCGTACCTGGTGCAGCTGGGTGATGCAGCGGTCCAGTTCGGTTTCCGGACCGGTCCCCTCCACGTAGGACTCCAGCGCATGCCGGGCCGCGTCCAGGGATGAGTCAAGCTCACCCCTGATCCATTTCAGCACACTATGATCTTGGACATCACTCATACCAGGCCTTCATCCAGGGCAGTGCGCCGTTAGTTGTATTCCGGCAGGCGGAAACCAGCAACCGACCGCTGCAGCTCATCCGCCATATCCGCCAGGGCGCCGATCGCCGCGGCCGTCTGATTGGTACCATCCGATGTCTGGGTGGTAATCTCCTGAATGACGCTCATGGTGTCGTTCACCCGGGAGGCCTCATCGGACTGAGTCTGTGCCGTGTCGGCAACCCGCTGAATACGCTCGGAGATGTGATTGGAAACGCTTTCGATCTCCTTCAGCGCCTCACCGGCATCCTCCGCCAACTGGGCACCGGTCACCACTTCCGTGGTGGTCGCCTCCATGGAGGAGACCGCCTCGTTGGTATCCGCCTGAATGGTCTTCACCAGCGCCTCGATCTGCTTGGTGGCGTTACCGGAACGTTCCGCGAGTCGCTGCACCTCGTCGGCCACCACCGCGAAGCCACGCCCGGCCTCACCCGCCATGGCCGCCTGCATGGCCGCATTCAGTGCCAGGATGTTGGTCTGGTCGGCAATGTCGTCGATCAGCTCCACGATATCGCCGATCTCCTGGGAGCTTTCACCGAGCCGCTTGATGCGCTTGGAGGTCTCCTGGATCTGCTCGCGGATGGTGTCCATGCCCTTGATGGTCCGGCGTACCGTCTCATTGCCCTTGGCGGCGATCTCAACCGAGTGCTGCGCCACCGTGGCGGATTCGGTTGCCTCCTGGGACATCTGATCAACCGCCGAGGCCATCTTGTTGATGGCCGCGGTTGCCGATGTGATCTGATCGGCCTGATGTTCACTCGCTTCCGCCAGGTGCATGGCGGTAGCACGGCTCTCCTGGGCGGAGCTGGATACCTGCTCGGAGATCTCGTTAATGGTGGTCACCAGGCTGCGCAGCGCCTCGATGGCGTAGTTGATGGAGTCGGCGATGGCGCCGGTCACGTCCTCGGTCACCGTGGCGGTTACCGTCAGGTCACCGTCGGCCAGGTCGCCCATCTCGTCGAGCAGGCGCAGAATGGCCTGCTGGTTTCGCTCGTTCAACTGGCTGCTCTCCAGCTCACGACGGCGGGCGGTCTGAATCTGCAGATAACCCAGCGAGAGCATAAGAAGAATGGAGAGACCACCCAGCAGCACGATCAGCACCGGTCCCGCCTTGACGCCCAGGATGCTGATCAGCCCCGGGTTGTCGCCGTAGGCCTCCACCAGCTGCTGCGCCGCGTCGTTCACCCGGTCCGATACGGCGGTCACCTGACTGGCCGCTTCGAGTGCCGGGAGTACCGCCGGAACCGTCTCGATGATCTCGTCGGCGTGATCATTGATGGAGCTGAACAGCATCGCCGCCTCACGCAGTTTCTGCACCACCTCCGGATTGGTGATCTTGGCGATGCCGAGCGATTCGCTGCCCTCCAGCATGCCGTCGAGCACCCGGCCGAGATGGTCGGAGTCACGGCTGAACTGGTCGATGGCCGCCGCCGTGGCCTGTCCGCCCGCCAACACCTTGTTGACGTTTTTATCGATTCGCTCGGACAGCATCAGCTGGCGCGAGGCGATGGCGATCTGCGCCGGGTCCGCCCTGGTTGCCACCAGGTCGCCGACCACCTGTTCCGAGAGCTCCTGCAACTGCGGCATGAACTCGGTAATCACCCCGATAAACTCCTGCACCGAGAGAATGGCATCCCGGTTTGTCAGGATGTCATCGGCATTCTGGCGCAACTCCAGCCAGGCGTTTTCCACCTCGCGCAATTGCGCGGCCACCGGTTCGGGCGACGGCGGCAGGTCGACCGCCGGGTCGCCCTGTTTCAACTCCGACATGAGGCGTTCGAACTTGTCCCGGGACTCGCGCAACTGACCGAATGCCGCCGGGTTACCGGCCGCCGCCGAGAGCGCGCTTTTGGCGATCTCCTGGGAAACCACCCGCTGCTCCTCGGAACGGATAATGTAGATTTCGTCATTCGCCGCCCACTTCGACACATTGGCGAATGCCAGCAAGGTCGCCAGCAGCGTGACCAGCAATCCGATCGACAGCACAATGGCAAGCTTGTTTGAGGCGGTGCCACCACCCGTACGTCTGGTAACCCTGGTATTCATTTAGTCTCTCTCCCGCAAGAGGCTTGTTCTTGTAAGGTTTCCGTTGCCACGAAAGACAAAAGTTCGCACACAGAAATCGCCTGGAAAAAAATCAGAATCATAGTGAAGCCACCCTGAATTCGGTATTCTCCGCCAGCAGATTCATACTGAATACCGGCCTGACGGTGCCCTCATATTCGTACGCTCCCTGCACGAACTGGCGGATATACTCTGGCAGAATGGGAACCCGGGTACGCTGCTCCGCAAGGAAGTGACGCATGCCCTGAACTTCACCGACCAGCAGTCCCGAATAGAGCCCCTGGTGATTGATCACCAGCACCCGGCTGCGTCGCCCGACCACTACCGGCGCCCCACCCAGGAATTGTTGAAGATCGATAATCGGCAGCAGGTTACCGCGGATATTCGCCATGCCGAGCAGCCAGGCCTGGGTCCCCGGCACCTGGGTCAGCCCATCCGGATAGTTGAGGATCTCCCTGACCTCCTGGAGGGGTGCGATCACACCCAGCCCGGTGATGTTGAACAGCACCCCTTCCCAATACTCCTGGACCTTCTGCTTCGGCAGGCCCACCGCATGCTGGTGACTCCGGCGTTCGATTTTCTGCAGCAGCTGCAGCAGGTCGGCTGATGTGGTTTCGCTCATGATATCCCAATCAGCCGGCAAGTACGGCCCTGATCTTGCCGAGCAGCTCTTCCGCCGCCACCGGTTTGACCACATACTCCTTGGCGCCCTGGCGCAATCCCCAGGCACGATCCGTCTCCTGATCCTTGGTGGTGACCACAATGACCGGTATGTCCTGGGTCTCCGGTAACTTGCTCAGCTGGCGTGTCGCCTGAAAACCGTTCAGCCCCGGCATCACCACGTCCATCAGCACCAGATCGGGTTTCGACTCTTTCGCCATGGCGACACCGGTCTCACCGTCGGCAGCGGTGATCACCCGGTAACCCCCACTCTCGACAATTCCCTTAAGAATGTGCGTCTCGGTCGGGGAGTCATCAACGATCAGGATGGTCACATCGACGGCGCTGGCTTCATCGGATTGTCCTGCGCTGTTTTTCTTAAAAAAACTTCTCATAATCACAATCTCTGCGGCTTGGGTAAGGTACGGGTTTAGCGACGGCCGCTCAGGCGGCCTTGACACTGTGCTTGCGTATGGCGCCCAGCAGCTCATCCTTGGTAAACGGCTTGGTGAGATACTCTTCGGAACCGACAATACGTCCCCGGGCGCGATCGAACAGGCCATCCTTGGAGGAGAGCATGATGACCGGGGTCTTCTTGAACTCACTGTTATGCTTGATCAGGGCGCAGGTCTGATAACCGTCCAGACGCGGCATCATGATATCCACGAAGATGATGTCCGGGTGGGTGTCGGCGATGACCGACAGCGCCTCGAAGCCGTCGTTGGCGGTAAACACCTCGCAGCCGGCCTTTTTTAGCAGGCTCTCGGCCGTGCGGCGGATGGTCTTGCTATCATCGATGACCATCACCTTTCGACCGGAGATATCGACGTCTTCATTCATTACTTGTGCTCCGTCAATGTGATAATTGCGAGTTCAGTGAGCATGTCAGCGTTCATGGCAAGGCGCGCCTCGCCGGCAATGGTAGGCTCCCTTGGCAAGAGGCGCAACGCCGCCATGGGCGCTGACAAGCTCACCCTTCGGGCGTCCCTGTGGCGTCCCGCAGCCGCGTTGCAGTGCTTGACAAGGGAACCGCCATTGCCTGCGCACTGCGCCTTGCCGCGAAACGCCACAGGGACGCTGAATCCGTAATTATCACATTGACGGAGCACTAGCTTCCTCTGATTCGCACAGCCCCTGGCGCGGGGATACAGTGACGTCCCTGCCGTTCCACTTTCAACCCCGGCACTTCTGACCAGCGGCCTATTCAGTTCACCGTGGTCAGGCCAAACATCTGCCATACCTGCATCCCGCCCCGGTAATAATGTATCTTCTCCGCCGGATAGCCGACGGCCAGCAGCCCCCGTATCGCTCTTGGTGACTGCCCGCAGGCCGGTCCATTACACCAGAGCACCAGCTCCTTGCACTCGGTGAAGTCCCACTTATCGGTCACCGGCCCGGCATCCATCACGCCCCACTGCTCCAGTGTTCGGGTCAGCCCAGCCGCCGACTCTCTTGGTTTGGCCCCGAACGAGAGCAGCGCCTCTTCCATCTCCAGGTCATCCGGCCCCAGGCTCAGTACCGTGAACGGAATATTGACCGATCCCGGAATGGTGCCCTTGGCGTGCCACTCGGGTGTCCTGGCATCGATCAGCACCCCCAGGCCGTCCCGCAACTGGTTCTCCATGAAGTGGAACAGTTCAATCTCGCCTATGGTCCTGACCGCGGGGTCCACCTCCATCGGCCCGATACAGAAGGGCGGACACTGCCGGCTGGTCTTGGCAAAATAGCCCCGCAGCTCAAAGTCGTGGTCCTGCACCCGTTGTACCTTTACCGAGCGGCCCTGGTGCATCACATGAAGATAGGGCTTGCCCTGATAGAGCGGGATCACGCCGCCCTCGGCACCGACCTTTACTTCATCTTCCGCGCCAACCGCCTGTCCCGCGATAATCGACAGAACAGCAAAAACAGCCGCAAAGGCTATTGACTTCCTCATTATTACCCCCCTAAAGAGACCCGCTATCTGACGTAGCTTATTGTTGAAACTTCACTGTTACTTCCGGGTATATCGTCCGGTCGTCGCCTAACCTGAATATTTTCTGCTGTTTTATTACGGTCAGCGATGCAGGAACCGATCCATGATCTTTTTTCTCAGTTCCGAAATGGAGGCGCCCGACTGGTACTCCTGATAGATCTCTTCCTGGCTGCCGGGTGTCAATTTACCGTAAAACACCGCACTCCCGGCATATTTTTCTTTCAATTCACTCTCGAAGGATTCACGGGAAAGCCGGCTGTCCGCCGCTTCGCCGCCCGCGCCCCGTGGCTTGTCGACACCCCCATCGACCTTGTCGACCTCCTGGTGCAGCGCGCTCAAATAATCATCTTCCCCGGCCGCCATCACTGAGAACGGGGTCACAAAACCAAAAATCGCCAGACAGCATCCGCCCAGACAAAATCTCCCCAGCGCCCGAATACCGCCACCTGCTCCACTCCGATATCGCCACATCCTCATAACTCACACACCTCCCAAACCGCACATATCCAGAGATTCATCATCCCTCATCCGGTGACCTCGGGCCGCTCCGGACGCTCGTCCAATGAGGGTAGTTGTAATAATAGGGTCCCTGTATGAATCTGATTTTTCTAGCTGCGACACTTTATTAGGATCATAACCTGAGAGAAAATAACAACAGATAACCGCCACTGCAACTTTATAGTGGGAAAGTTGCAACAAGGTCACCGACAAGCCGGGCCTCCTCAGGTATGATTGAAAAATGACTATTACTCTCGGTGTCGTGATGGATCCCATCGATTCCATCAAGATAAAAAAGGACAGCACTTTCGCCATGCTGCTGGAGGCCCAGCGGCGCGGCTGGGACCTGCGCTATATGGAGCAGCAGGACCTCTATCTGGATAACGACCGGGCCCACGCCCGGGTGCGCAATCTGCTGGTTGAAGAGAATCCCCAGGAGTGGTTCCGTTTCGTCGGCAAGGAGACCATCCCGCTGGATGAACTGGACGTCATTCTGATGCGCAAGGATCCGCCGTTCGACATGGACTACATCTACACCACCTATCTGCTGGAAAAGGCCGAGGAGCGCGGCGTACTGGTCGTCAACCGCCCCGCCAGCCTGCGCGACTGCAACGAAAAGCTGTTCACCGCCTGGTTCCCGCAGTGCTGCACCCCCACCCTGGTGACCAGTGACCGGGAACGGATCCTCAGCTTTATGGACCGGCACAAGGATATCATCCTCAAGCCGCTGGACGGCATGGGCGGCAGTTCGATCTTCCGGGTACGCCAGGCCGACCCCAACGCCAACGTGATCATCGAAACCCTGACCAGCCACGGCCGGCGACTGACCATGGCGCAGCGCTTCGTACCCGAGATCAGCCAGGGCGACAAACGCATCCTGATGGTGGACGGCGAGCCGGTCCCCTATGCCCTGGCCCGCATCCCCAAACCGGGAGAGACCCGCGGCAACCTGGCGGCCGGCGGCACCGGCCAGGGACTACCGCTGTCCGATCAGGATCGCTGGATCGCCCTGCAGGTCGGCCCCAGCCTGCGCCAGCGCGGCATACTGTTTGCCGGCCTGGATGTGATCGGTGATTTCCTCACCGAGATCAATATCACCAGCCCGACCTGCATCCGGGAACTGGACAGCCAGTTCGGACTCAATATCAGCGCCCAACTGATGGATTGTATAGAAGAGAAACTCGCTCCATGAAGCACCTTGCAAGCGTCGTCTGGCTGCTGGCACTGCTGTTGCTGGCCGGCTGCGACACCCAGCCCCCGGTCTACAAGGGACAATTCCTCGCCTTCGGCACCCTGGTGGATATCTCCATCGCCGGGCTCCCCACCCGAGAGGCCCGGGCGGCGACCGACGTCATCGAGGATGACTTCAAACGCATGCACCGCGCCTGGCACGCCTGGGACCCGGGCCCGCTGGGTCGGATCAACCGGCTGATCCAGACCGGCGAGACCTTTGCCGCCCCGCCATCCGTGCTGCCGCTGATCGTGCGCGGCGCCGAACTGTCGGAAAAAAGCGACGGACTGTTCAATCCGGCCATCGGCCAGCTGATCGATGCCTGGGGCTTCCACAATAACGACCCGAGCGGGCACCGGCCGCCCCCGCAGGAGACCATCGACCGCCTGCTGGCCGCCGCGCCGAAGATGAGCGACCTGCACCTGGACGGCATCCGCATGCGCAGCTCCAATCCCGCGGTCCAGCTCGATTTTGGCGCCTTCGGCAAGGGTTACGGGATCGATCTGGCGGTGGAGCACCTGAAAGAGCTGGGCGTACAAAACACCATTCTCAACGCCGGCGGCGACCTGCGGGCGATCGGCAGCAAGAATGGCGAGCCCTGGCGCATTGCCATACGCCACCCCAGCGGCGAGGGGGTGCTTGGGATCATCCGCACCAGCGGCAGCGAGAGCATCTTCACCTCGGGTGACTACGAACGCAATTTCACCTGGGAAGGCAAGCGTTACCACCACATCATCGACCCCAGGACCGGCTACCCCGCCGTCGGCACCCGCTCGGTGACGGTGATCGACGATAACGCCACCACTGCGGATGCGGCGGCGACCGCGCTGTTTATCGCCGGCCCGTCGCGCTGGTATGAAATCGCCCGGCGTATGGGGGTAGACTATGTCCTGCTGGTGGACACCGACGGCAACCTGCACATGAATCCGGCCATGCAGGAGCGCGTTGAACTGACTGACGCCGGCTACAGCATCCAGCTGAGCCCGCCGCTCAAACCTGAACCCGGGCGTTGATCCATCGAAGAGAGATGAAGCGGACTGGCATGACGACCTCGATAGACCGGCTGGGACTGACGCTGTTTGTGGCGGTCACCCTGCATGCCACCGCCATTCTGGGCGTCAGCTTTACCCTGGAAACACCGGAAAAGCCACCCACCCCGGATCGCACCCTGGAGATCATGGTGGTGCAGAATCCGCAAAAGCACGATCCGAAACAGCCCATCGAAAAGGCCGATTTCCTCGCCCAGTCCAGCCAGGAAGGGGGCGGCGACCAAGCCGAGAAGGTTCGCCCCACAACCGAGATCACGCCGCCGACACCACCCCTGCGGGAGGCTTCGGTGCAGGCGACGGCGCCCACCCCACCGCCGGCACCGAAGCCGAAGGCGGAAAAACCGAAAAAGGTGCTCACCAAACAGCAGCCGGACAGGCAGAAGATCGAGACCGCGCCGGAGAAACAGCCCACTCCGCCGGTGGAGCAAAAGGTGACCGCGGCGCAGCTGCTGGCGAGCACCACCCAGGAGATCAAACGACTCACCGCCGAACTGGACAGGAAAACCCACGCCTATGCCAAGCGCCCCCGGCGCAAGACCCTGTCGGCAAGCACCCAGGAGTACAAGTACGCCAACTATCTGGATGCCTGGCGGCGCAAGGTGGAGCGGGTCGGCAACCTCAACTACCCGGACGAGGCGAAGCGGCGCAGGCTGTACGGCAACCTGGTGCTGCACGTGGAGGTCCGTGCCGACGGCAGTGTCAAGACCATCAATGTGCGCCAATCCTCCGGCCACAAGCTGCTGGATGACGCCGCCATCCGCATCGTCAAGCTCTCCTCCCCGTTCGCCCCGTTTCCGGCCGAGATCCGCAAGGAGACCGATATCCTCGATATCATCCGCACCTGGCAGTTCCGCAATAACGACCAACTTTTTTCAAAATAGCTTTCGCCGATGGTTGCGGAGCGAATCCCCGCATCCGATACTATATAGCTATGAACAGCCCCGTATCCCTGACCAATCAGTTCCTGATCGCCATGCCACGGCTGGATGACGCCAATTTTCACCACACCGTGACCTATCTCTGCCAGCATGGCGAGGAGGGCGCGATGGGCATCGTCATCAACCGCCCCTCCGGGTTGCGCCTCAACGACATACTCGATCAGCTGGACATCAACGACAGCACCCTGCCCAGCGCCGAACAACCCATCTTTATCGGTGGACCGGTGCAGACCGACCGCGGTTTCGTGCTGCACACCAGCGGCGGTACATGGGAATCGACCCTGCGCATCACCTCCAGCATCAGCATCACCACCTCGCGCGACATTCTCGACGCCATCGCCCGGGGCAAGGGACCGGCGAAGAGCCTGATCGCCCTGGGTTATGCCGGTTGGGGGGTAGGCCAGCTGGAGCAGGAGATGAGCGCCAACGCCTGGCTGAACGGGCCGGCCCCGGAGAGCGTGCTGTTCGACCTGCCGGCGGAGGCGCGCTGGGAGGCCGCCGCCCAGGCCATCGGCATCGACCTGAATCTGCTGTCGGGTGATGCCGGACATGCCTGACCCGACCCCCGTCTCACCGCAACGGACCGCCCGCCCCGACTCCACGCCACCCGCAGCGGGACGGCGCGCGGCACCGGCCGGGTACCGGGGCGCCTGCCGCACGCGACGCTGATCTGGCACCGAAAAATGGGTACACTACTGGGCTTTGACTACGGCACCGCCAAGATCGGCATCGCCGTCGGCCAGACGGAGACCGGCACCGCCAACCCGCTGACCACCCTGCGGGCGGTGCGCCAAAAGCCGGACTGGGAGCGCATCGGCCGGTTGATCGACGAGTGGTTGCCGCAAGCACTGGTGGTGGGCCTGCCCTACGACATGGACGACAGCGAAGCCGAGATCGCCCCGCTGGCCCGCCGCTTTGCCCGGCAGCTGGAGGGCCGCTACCGGCTCCCCGTCTACCTGGCCGACGAGCGGCTGACCTCACAGGTGGCCCGGCTGGAGCTGGGGCGCGCCGTGAAAAAATACGATGAACTTGATGCGATTGCCGCAAAACTGATCCTGGAAACCTGGTTAAGTGAACAACGATAAAATCTATATGCAGGCCGAAGCGATTGATGGGCTGATCGGCGAAATGGTACAAGCCATCAAAACCCGCCTGGAGGTGCAGCAGGCCCGGGACCCGGTGATGATCGGCATCCACACCGGCGGAGTCTGGCTGGCGGAGCGCCTGCACAAACTGCTGGGGATCAAACAGCCGCTGGGCACCCTGGACATCTCCTTCTACCGGGACGATTTCACCCGCATCGGCATGAACCCCAAGGTCAAACCGTCACAGATCCCGTTCGAGGTCGAGGACCGTCACATCATCCTGGTGGACGACGTGCTGCAGACCGGCCGCACCATCCGCGCGGCGATGAACGAAATCTTCGACTATGGACGTCCGGCCTCGATCCTGCTTGCCACCCTGGTGGAGCGCAGCGGCCGCGAGCTGCCGATTCAACCCAGCGTGGTGGGCGTGCGGCCACCCCTGACCCATGAACAACAGATAACCTTGACCGGGCCGGACCCGCTCAACCTGATCATCGGCACCTCCAAACAGGAGACCAGGGGAACATCGTGAGCAAGCCCAATATCCAACTCGACAGCCACGGCCGACTCAAGCACTTCCTCACCATCGACGGCCTCAAGCGGGAGATGCTGACCGAGATCCTCGACACCGCCGAATCCTTTACCGGGGTATCGGAACGGGTGGTGAAGAAGGTGCCGCTGCTGCGCGGCAAGACCATCTGCAACCTGTTCTTCGAGAACAGTACCCGCACCCGCACCACCTTCGAGGTGGCGGCGAAAAGACTCTCGGCGGACGTGCTCAACCTCAATGTCGGCACCTCCTCCACCACCAAGGGCGAGACCCTGCTGGACACCCTGCGCAATCTCGAGGCGATGCACGTGGACATGTTCGTGATCCGCCACTCGGACAGCGGTGCCGCGCACTTCTTCGCCAGCTACGCCGCCCCCCATATCAGCGTCATCAACGCCGGTGATGGCCAGCATGCCCACCCCACCCAGGCGATGCTGGACATGTTCACTATCCGCCGCCACAAGGGCGACTTTGCCGGCCTGCGGGTCGCCATCGTCGGCGACATCCTGCACTCACGGGTGGCCCGTTCGCAGATCCTCGCCCTCAACACCCTGGGCACCTCCGAGGTGCGGGTGATTGCGCCGCGCACCCTGCTGCCGGCCGACACCCGCAGCCTGGGGGTGCATGTCTTCCATGATCTCGAGGAGGGCATCCGCGACGTGGACGTGGTGATCATGCTGCGCCTGCAGAAGGAGCGCATGACCGGCGCCCTGCTGCCCAGCGAACATGAATACTTCCAGCTCTACGGGCTCACCGAGAAACGGCTCAGGGCGGCCAAACCGGATGCCATCGTGATGCATCCCGGCCCGATCAACCGGGGCGTGGAGATGGACTCCCAGGTGGCCGACGGCCCCCGCTCGGTGATCCTGCAACAGGTAAGTTTCGGCATCGCCGTGCGCATGGCGGTGATGTCCATGACCATGGGAACCCAGGCCCAGGGAGCGGCGGCACGATGAGCGGCATGAACAGCATCCAGATCCTCGGCGGCCGGCTGATCGACCCGGCCAACGGTATTGACGCCATCCGCGACCTCTATATCCAAAACGGCCGGGTCCTCGCCATCGGCGAACGGCCGGACGACTTTACCGCCCAGCACACCATCGATGCCGACGGACTCATCGTCTGCCCCGGCCTGGTGGACCTGAGCGCGCGAATGCGCGAACCGGGCCAGGAACATATCACCACCATCGCCAGCGAAACCGCGGTGGCCGCCCGCTCCGGCATCACCACCCTCTGCTGCCCGCCGGATACCGACCCGATCATCGACACCCCGGCGGTGGTCACCCTGCTGCTGCGCCGTGCCAAGCGCGCCGCCCGCGCCCGCGTGCTGCCGATCGGCGCCATGACCCAGCAACTGGCCGGTGAACACCTGAGCGAGATGGTGGCGCTGAAGCGGGCCGGCTGTGTCGCCATGAGCAACGCCTATGCGCCGCTGGCCAATACCCTGGTGGAGCGGCGCGCCCTGGAGTATGCCGCCACCTTCGGCATCACCGCGATTCTGCGTCCGGAGGACCGCCACCTGCGCAACAACGGTTACGCCCACGAGGGGCCAGTGAGCGCCCGGCTGGGACTGCCCGGCATCCCGGAAGCGGCCGAATCGGTGGCGGTGGCGCGGGATCTGGCCCTGGCCGAGCACACCGGCTGCCGCATCCATTTCCACCTGCTCTCCAGCGGCACCGCCGCGCGCATGATCGAACAGGCCCAGCAGCAGCGCCTCCAGGTCTCCGCCAACGTGGCCGCCCACCAGTTGCACCTGACCGAGATGGATATCGAGGAGTTCAACAGCAACTGCCACCTGAATCCGCCGCTGCGCAGCCTCGCCGACCGCGACGCCCTGCGCCTGGCCGTGGCCAAGGGGGTGATCGGTGCCATCTGTTCGGATCATCAACCGCTGAAAGCGGACGCCAAGGAGGCGCCCTTTCCCTCCACCGCCACCGGCATGGCCGGGCTGCAGACCCTGCTCCCGTTGACCCTCAAGCTGGTGGACGAGGGGGTGCTCGGCCTGTCCGAGGCGATCGCCCGCATCACCTGTGGACCTGCGGATATCCTCGACCTCCCCTACGGCAGGCTCACTCCCGGCAGCAGCGCGGACCTCTGTCTGTTCGATCCCAACAAACACTGGGAACTCAAGCGCGACGAGCTGCCCAGCGCAGGGCGTAACACCCCGTTCATCGGCTGGGAGTTCCAGGGCCAGGTGACCCATACCCTGTTCGAGGGCCGTATCGTCTACCAATCCGCCAGCTCAACCCAGGCAGTAACCAGTGCTCCGTCAATGTGATAATTACGGATTCAGCGTCCCTGTGGCGTTGCGCAGCAAGGCGCAGTGCGCAGGCAATGGCGGGTTCCCTTGTCAAGCGCTGCAACGCGGCTGCGGGACACCACAGGGACGCCCGAAGGGTGAGCTTGTCAGCGCCCATGGACTGCGTTGCGCCTCTTGCCAAGGGAGCCGACCATTGCCGGCGAGGCGCGCCTTGCCATGAACGCTGACAAGCTCACTGAACTCGCATTTATCACATTGCCGGAGCACTAGCCTATGACCCAGCATACAACCCAACATACAACAGCGCGTAGAAGCCATCGCGAAACCATTTTCCTGGAGGAGGCGGAGATCCTCTCCCACCAGGCCTTCGCGGGTGACCAGTACATCCTGCGCCTGCAGGCGCCGCGCTGCGCCGAGCGGGCACTGCCTGGCAGTTTCGCGCATATTCAGTGCGACACATCCAAGCCGCTGCGCCGCCCCATCTCCATCATGCGCGCCTCGGCCGAACAGGGTTGGATCGAACTCCTCTACAAGGCGGTGGGCGACGGTACCCGCCTGCTGGCCCGGCGCCAGCCGGGCGAGCGGATCAGTCTCCTGGGGCCGATCGGCGTGCCCTTCCGGCTCCATGCGGAGCGCTCGCGGCCGCTGCTGATCGGTGGCGGCGTGGGTATGCCGCCGATGGTCTTCATCGCCCAGACGCTGGCGGGCAATGCCGACTTCCGGCCGCTGGTGATCCTCGGCTCCGAGGTGCCCTTTCCCTTCCAGCCCCAGCCCTCCAGCCTGCTCATGCCGGAGATGCCGGACGGGGTGATCGCCAGCATGCCGCTGCTGGATGACTGGCACATCCCCAGCCGGCTGGCCAGCCAGCAGGGCTTCCCCGGCTGCCACGAAGGCTATGTCACCGACCTGGCACGGCACTGGTTGCGGACACTGCCGCCAGAGGCGCTGGCCCAGGTGGAGATCTTCTCCTGCGGACCCCATCCGATGCTGGAGAGCGTGGCGCGGCTGGCCGACGAGTTTGGCCTGCCCTGCCAGGTGTCGCTGGAGGAGTTCATGGCCTGCGGGGTGGGTGGCTGCGCCGGTTGCGTGGTGGAGGTGCAGACCGACCGGGGCCCGGCCATGAAGCGGGTCTGCGTGGATGGGCCGGTGTTTGACGCACGCGCGGTGTTTCCCGCCTGATCAGCCACACCACCGACGGCGCCCACGGGGCGCCCTATGGATCATGTTCAACGTGTAGGATGGGTGGAGGCGCACATCCTCGGTTGTTGGAGACTCTCCACAGTCGGGACGCGCCGTAACCCATCTTCGGATGAAGCCGGGCGACGGGTGACATGCCGTGAGGGTACCGCTGGACCGATTGATGGGTTACGTCGTTCCTCCTCCACCCATCCTACGCCGTCGTTCAGGGGAAGAGACCCTATACAGGCACGCTTTTCGTGCCTACCCTACACGGCTGCTACATATCTCCCTGATCGAGCAGTGAGACCGTATTCATCCTCGCCGCATGGCGTTCCGCCTCGCCGCCGCCCAGCTTGATCATCAGGCGCACCTCGTTGGCCGAATCGGCGTACAGGATGGCGTCCTCGTAGGTGATCTCGCCCTCGGTGTAGAGCTTGTAGAGCGCCTGATCGAAGGTGATCATGCCCTGCTCCGAGGAGCGCTTCATCAGCTCCTTCAGCTTGTGCACCTCGCCCTTGCGGATCAGGTCGGAGGCCAGTGGGGTATTGATCAGGACCTCCACCACCGGACGCCGGCTCTTGCCATCGGGACGCCGGATCAGCTGCTGGGCGATGACCGCGCGCAGATTCAGCGACAGGTCCATTAACACCTGGTCGCGGCGGTCCTCGGGAAAGAAATTGATAATCCGGTCCAGTGCCTGGTTGGCGTTGTTGGCATGCAAGGTGGAGAGCACCAGATGGCCGGTCTCGGCAAACGCGATGGCGTGTTCCATGGTCTCGCGGGTGCGGATCTCGCCGATCAGGATCACGTCCGGGGCCTGGCGCAGGGTGTTTCTCAGCGCCACCTCGTAGGACTCGGTATCGATCCCCACCTCGCGCTGGGTGATGATGCAGCCGTCATGGTTGTGGATGAACTCGATCGGATCCTCGATGGTGACGATATGTCCGGAACTGTTGCGGTTGCGGTAACCCACCAGGGAGGCCAGCGAGGTGGACTTGCCGGTGCCGGTGGCGCCGACAAAGAAGACGATGCCGCGCTTGGCCAGTGCCAGCTCCTTCAATACCGGGGGCAGCAGCAGGTCCTGGATCTCCGGAATCCGTGTCTCGATACGCCGCAGCACCATGCCCACCGCGTCGCGCTGCACGAAGGCGCTGACCCGGAACCGGCCGGCCCCCTTGGAGCTGACCGCGAAGTTGCACTCGTTGGTCTGGGTAAACTCCTCGCGCTGGGCCGGTGACATGATGCTCATCACCAGCTCCCGCGACTGCTCGTCGTTGAACTTGCCCTTGGCCACCGGCATGATGCGACCGTTCACCTTGATACAGGGCGGCATGCCCGCGGTGACAAAGAGGTCGGAGGCCTTTTTCTGGGCCATCAGATTCAAGATTGCATTAAAGTCCACTTTCTACCTCGCTGCCGATATCCATCGGCTCCATGATTCATGCCTGCCTCAACCGCTGAATATCGCCTTGTTGGCCGCCTTGGCGCGGGCATCCAGCCGGCTGATCATCCCTTTCTTCACCAACTCCTGCAGATGCTGGTCCAGGGTCTGCATGCCGTGGGCCTGCCCGGTCTGGATCGCCGAATACATTTGTGCCACCTTGTCCTCGCGGATCAGGTTGCGGATCGCCGGGGTACCGACCATGATCTCCCAGGCGGCGGTACGGCCGCCCCCCACCTTCTTCAGCAGGGTCTGGGCGATCACCGAACGTAGCGACTCGGACAGCATGGAGCGCACCATCGACTTCTCGCCGGCCGGGAACACGTCGATAATACGGTCGATGGTCTTGGCCGCCGAACTGGTATGCAGGGTGCCGAACACCAGGTGGCCGGTCTCGGCCGCCGTCAATGCCAGACGGATGGTCTCCAGGTCGCGCAGCTCGCCCACCAGGATGATATCCGGATCCTCACGCAGCGCCGAACGCAACGCCTCGGAGAAGCCCAGGGTATCGCGGTGCACCTCGCGCTGATTGATCAGGCACTTCTTGCTGGTATGCACAAACTCGATCGGATCCTCGATAGTGAGGATGTGGGCATACTCGTTGTCGTTCTTGTAATCCATCATCGCCGCCAGGGTGGTGGATTTGCCCGAGCCGGTCGGCCCGGTCACCAGCACCAGTCCGCGGGGGACATTGACGATATCCTTAAAGGTCTCCGGACAGCCCAGGTCTTCCAGGCTCAGCACCTTGGAGGGGATGGTACGGAACACCGCCGAGGCGCCGCGATCCTGGTTGAAGGCATTCACACGGAAGCGGGCCAGCCCCGGAATCTCGAAGGAGAAATCGGTTTCCAGAAACTCCTCGTAATCCTTCCGCTGTTTGTCATTCATGATGTCGTACACCAGACCATGAACGATCTTGTGATCCAGTGCCGGCACGTTGATCCGGCGAATATCCCCATCCACCCGGATCATCGGCGGCAAGCCCGCCGAAATATGCAAGTCGGACGCCTCATGCTTGACGCTGAAGGCAAGCAGCTCAGCAATATCCATACAACCCCTCTGCAATATCCATACAACCCCTCTCCCGTCATTTTGTTATCGGTATGGCACGTCGTGATACCAGCTCACCGGCATTCCCGGTACCGCCCCTGATGGATTAGCGACCATTGTTGGGGAATCTGGCGTTTTTTGTTGTAATATCCTAGCGCGCCCCGCTACCACCCTATTATAGACACACAGGCCCAACAAGATCATGTCCGCCATCCAGTCCCGCCTCAACGCCGTCCGCCAACGCATCCGTCAGGCGGAACAGACCTACCGGCGCGAAGCGGGTTCCGTGCAGCTGCTGGCGGTCAGCAAAACCCGGCCGGCGGAGGATATTCGCCAGGCGGTGGCGGCGGGTCAGCGCTGTTTCGGCGAGAGCTATATCCAGGAGGCCCTCGACAAGATCGGACAGCTCCGGGATCTGGGCCTGGAGTGGCACTTCATCGGCAGGATACAGGGAAACAAGACGCGCGCCATAGCGGAAAATTTCGACTGGGTTCACAGTATCGACACTCTCCGCCAGATCCGCCGCCTCAACGACCAGCGGCCGGCCCGGCTGGCGCCGCTGAAGATCTGCCTGCAGATCAAGATCGATGACGAAGAGAGCAAATCGGGGATCTCCCCGGGCGAAGTCCGGGGGCTGATCGAGGCGATGCCGGAATACCCGCGGCTCGCATTGCAGGGCCTGATGACCCTGCCGGCACCCGCCGCACAACTGGACGCGCAACGCCTGCCGTTCCGGCGACTGCGGCAACTCAGGGATGAACTGGCCACCGCCGGGTTGCCGCTGACCACCCTCTCCATGGGCATGACCGACGACCTGGAGGCGGCCATCGCCGAAGGCGCGACCCTGGTGCGCATCGGCACCGCCATCTTCGGTCCGAGAGATTATTCCGGTCAAACCTGAGCCGGCCAAATGTGATCAGGCCAAATCTGATCAGGGATATATCAGCCGATGCGAATGCGCTAGGATAGGAACTCCAGCCAACCGGGCTGCCATCAACCACCACAAACAATTACTATGAGCGACATGAGCAGCAAGACAATCACATTCATCGGTGCCGGCAATATGGCCTCCAGCCTGATCGGCGGCCTGGTGGCGGACGGTTATGCACCGAAAAAGATCGTTGCCAGCGACCCCGACAACGGCAAGCTGGCCGATCTCTCGGCCCGCTTCGGCATCCAGTCGGCGACGGACAACATCGACGCCGTCCAGCGGGCGGACGTGGTGGTGCTGGCGGTCAAACCGCAGGCCCTGGAGCAGGTATGCGGGGACATCAGGGCCGCCGTGCAACAGCGCCATCCCCTGGTCGTCTCGATCGCCGCCGGTATCCGCGAGGCGGACCTGCAGGCGTGGCTGGGTGGCGACATCACCCTGGTACGCAGCATGCCCAACACTCCGGCGATGCTGCAGGCCGGTGCCACCGTGCTGCATGCCGGCGGCAGCGTATCCGCGGCGCAGCGGGATCTGGCGGAATCGATCCTGCGCGCGGTGGGCCTCACCCGCTGGGTCGATGACGAGGCGCTGATGGACGTCGTCACCGCCCTCTCCGGCAGCGGCCCGGCCTACTTTTTCCTGGTCATGGAGGCCATGGAGGCGGCCGCCATCGCCAACGGCCTGACCGCCGATACGGCCCGCCTGCTCACCATCCAGACCGCCCTCGGCGCCGCACGCATGGCCATCGAGAGCAGCGACGGCCCGGCTGCCCTGCGCCAGAAGGTCACCTCGCCCGGCGGCACCACCGAGCGCGCCCTGTCGATCCTGGAACAGGGCG
This sequence comes from Sedimenticola hydrogenitrophicus, assembly GCF_029017505.1. Taxonomy (GTDB): domain Bacteria; phylum Pseudomonadota; class Gammaproteobacteria; order Chromatiales; family Chromatiaceae; genus Sedimenticola; species Sedimenticola hydrogenitrophicus_A. Next base: position 34,255 of record NZ_JAQGEI010000009.1, on the reverse strand, counting down.
AACTCCGGGCACTGTTCGAAAAGGCCGTCACCGGGGCCTGCGAACGCTCCCGGGAGCTCTCCGAGATGCTGGGTAACCACTGATGGGGAGCAATTATCTGACCGAGCCACTGGCGTTCCTCATCCAGGTCGTCTTCGACCTGCTGATCCTGGTGGTGATGTTGCGCTTCATCCTGCAGTTGGTACGGGCGAACTTCTACAACCCGATCTCCCAGTTCACGGTCAAGGTGACCACACCGCTGCTGCGCCCGCTACGCCGGGTCATACCGGGAGTGGGCGGCATCGACATCGCCTCCATTGTGCTGATGTTCCTGCTCAAGACCCTGGAGCTGGTGCTGATCATGCTGGTCTCGGCACAGGCGCCCCAGCTCCTGGCCGCCATGGCCATCGCCATACCCGAGCTGATCGGCCTGGCCATCAACTTTTTCCTGTTCGCCATCCTGATCCAGGTGATCCTCAGCTGGGTCAATCCGGACAGCTACAGTCCTCTCACCGACCTGCTGCACAGCGTCACCGCGCCCCTGCTGCGACCGGCCCAGCGCCTGATCCCCCCCATCGGCGGCCTGGACCTCTCGCCCATGGCGGTGCTGGTGGGGCTGCAGCTGCTGAAAATGCTGCTGCTCCCGCCGCTGCAGATGCTCACCGCCGGCCTGCTCCTCTGACGGCGGAACATCGCGTCCGTGAGTGCTGACTGGTACCGCTGGGAGGGGGAGGACCTGCTGCTTTGGCTGCGGGTCCAGCCGCGGGCCGGAAAAGACCAGTTTGTCGGCCCCTATGGCGACCGGTACAAGGTGCGCATCACCGCCCCACCGGTGGAGGGCAAGGCCAACGAACACCTGGTGCGTTTCCTCGCCAAGGCCTTCGGGGTCGGGCGTGACCAGGTCAGCCTGATCAGCGGCGACAGCGGCAAGCACAAGCAATTCCGCATCCAGAGACCACGCAAATTCCCAATCTCCCTCACAAAAGCGTAAGAAAAAGCCGCGGTTTATCTGAAATTTCAATGCAGTAGCCGTGAAACTGCCTATAATTTCTCGAACATCCGGAGTAAGATCGACCAACGTAACAGAAGGAGCATCCTGTGGAGCGATCGCGACTGGAATCACAGCTGAAGGCCTACGAGCAATGGAAGGCGGACATTATCCGTACGGTCAAGCTCTACTACAGCTGGCTCGGCAAGCACCGCCTGGCCACCGACGAGAGTGAAAAACGCATCCGCGAATGTCTCGCAGCGCTCTACAGCGATCGCCTGACCATCGCCTTCGTGGCCGAGTTCTCCCGCGGCAAGACCGAGCTGATCAATGCCATCTTCTTCTCCGACTTCGGCCGCCGCCTGCTCCCCTCCACCGCCGGCCGCACCACCATGTGCCCGACCGAGCTGTTCTACGACCAACAGGCGGGACAAGCCTATGTCAGGCTGCTGCCGATCGAGACCCGGCTGCAGGACACCAGCATCCGCGACCTGAAGCGGAAACCGGCCCTCTGGGTGACCTACCCGCTGAACCTGGAGTCGGCGGACCAGGTCGAAGAGTGCCTGCAGGAGGTGATCAAGACCCGCAAGGTGACCCTGGCGGAGGCGCTGCGCCTGGGCATGTACGACCCCCAGCAGCACCCCAACCAGAGCCGGCCACCCGATTTTGTCGAGATACCCAAGTGGCGTCACGCCATGATCAGTTTCCCCCATCCCCTGCTGAAGCAGGGGCTGACCATCCTCGACACCCCGGGCCTGAACGCCCTCGGCAGCGAGCCCGAGCTGACCCTGAAAATGCTTCCCTCGGCCCAGGCGGTGCTGTTCGTACTGGCCGCTGATGCCGGGGTCACCCGCAGCGACCTGGAGATGTGGCAGAACCATATCAAGGGCTTTCAGCGCAGCCGCCGGCGCGGCCTGATCGTGGTATTGAACAAGATCGATACGCTCTGGGATGAACTGCAGGACGAGACAAGTATCAACGACGCCATCAACCGCCAGTGCAACCACACCGCCCAGATCCTGGGGGTCGGCCGCCAGGCGATATTTCCGGTGTCGGCCCACAAGGGTCTGCTGGGCAAGATCAAGGGCGACCACCAGCTGATGGAGCAGAGCCGCCTGCTGCAGCTGGAGCACTATCTCTCCAACGACATCCTCGACTCACGCCAGGAGATCATCAAGGATACGGTCACCGCCGAGATCAGCCAGATGGTGGAGAACACCCGGGGTATCGTCGCCACCAAGCTGAACGGCATCCAGACGCAACTGGATGAACTGCGCCAGCTCAGCGGCAAGAGCCAGGACATGATCGAGCACATGATGACCAAGACCCGCTCCGAACAAGCGGATTACATGCGCAACGTCAGCAGCTTCCAGGCCAGCCGCAAGATCCTGAAAGAGCAGGCCAACACCCTGCGGGAGGCCCTGGACCTGAAGAAGCTGGAGCGTTCCATCACCACCACCCACAACGCCATGACCGATAACTGGACCACCCTCGGCCTGAAGTCGAGCATGCGCTCCCTGTTTGATGACATGCGCGGCAATATGCAGCTGGTGGTGGAGCAGAGCGAACAGGCACGCAAGCTGATCCGCAGTATCTACCGGCGCTTTCAGAATGAACACGGCTTCTCGGTGGTGCAGCCTAAGATGTTCTCGATCATGCGTTACCGGGTGGAACTGGAGATGCTCTACCAGGAGGCGGAGATCTTCCGCAAGAGCCCGGTCACCGCCATGACCGAAAAGCACTTTGTGGTGAAGCGCTTCTTTGTCGCCATGGTAAGCCGGGCCCGGGATATCTTCTTTCAGGCCCGACAGGAGGTGGACTCCTGGCTCAGCACCGCGCTGGAACCCCTCACTTTCCAGATCCGCGACCATAAGGAGCAGATGGAACGCCGGCTGCTGGACCTGCAGAAGATCAGCCGCTCACGGGATACCCTGGAGTCACGGCTGAGCGAACTGGAGCAGCAGCACAACGCGGTGGCCAAGCAGCTGACCATCTTGCGCAATATCCACCACACCCTGAATGCCAGCTACCCCCTGGCGGAAGAGGCCCGGCCGAAACCCAAACTGGTGGCGGCGAGAAGAACCGCCAGTTGAGCCGGACAGCGCCCGGCCTTGGGGAACAACCGCGGATGGACAGGGATAAGTGTGGGATGCGACCGCGGCGAGCTGTGATTCAATCAATTTAAGGCTATTCTTAAGGCAAGAACACGTCATCCGTCAGACCGATACCGGTTGATCCAGAAGAGAGGCAGTACCATGCAAGTCCGGATTTCCACCATCAGCACTATCCTGTTCCTGTTGTTGACCAGCCCACTGGCGGTCGCCGAGAACAGCACCCGATTCAACGGTTACACCATCCACCACAACGCCATACCGACCGCGATACTGAGCCCCGAAGTCGCCCGCGGTTACCAGATTGTGCGCAGTAAATACCGGGGACTGTTGAATGTCAGCGTGATCAAGGATGTCCCGGGGACCACCGGCCAGCCGGTCACGGCCAAGGTGACGGCCTATGCCCTGAACCTGATCGGCAGACGCCAAGGGATCGAGCTGCGGGAGATTCGCGAGAGCGGCGCCATCTACTATATCGGCGACTTCCCGATTGTCGACCGGGAGTCCCTGAAGTTCATCCTTGAAGTGACGCCGGAAGACACCAATCGCCAGATCGAAGCGACCCTGACCCAGGATTTCTATATCGACTGAAATGGGCCGCATACTCCCGTTCAGAAAGCCCAGCGCCGGTGAACGCCACAAGGGCAACACGCTGTGCCGGCACGGCCACCACAAGTGGGTGCTCGATCAATCCCAGGTATTCGATGTCAAGCAGGGGCGGCTGGTCAACCGCTACCGCTGCAGCCGCTGCGGCGCCACCCGTAACCGGGCCGAATAACGACTCGCCGGGTGGCGCCCCCACCATGTCGACGACCCGCAGCTCTAAACATGGCTTTCACATAGCTGTTTAATTATCCCAAACTGGTTAAAAAGGTTCATTACTCTCGCCAAGACGCCAAGACGCCAAGCAAAACCGATTTCTGCCTTTAAACTTTGCGCTCTTGGCGTCTTGGCGAGAGTTCATTTGCCATCTGTCCGCCAGAGACGCGTGTTCCATGGACAGGTCAAACCTGACGAGTCCCCCGACTGAGTCGGGATTACCCCAGGAATTTAGAATTGCTGGCCGATGGCAACAAACTTGGACAATTCCCGCCAGGTCTGAAACAATGCCTGCGCCGTAAAAGACGGCGGAATATTAACCGACTCATCCCCCTTCATTCTCTCTATGCTGCTAGATATTATCGCCATCGTTGCCGGGGTTTCTCTTCTGGTGTGGGGTGCCGACCGTTTTGTCATCGGCGCCTCCGGCATCGCCAGCAATCTGGGGCTGCCGCCGATGATTATCGGACTGACCATTGTCGGTTTCGGCACCTCGGCACCCGAGATACTGGTCTCAGGCATGGCGGCGTATCAGGGAAACAGCGGACTGGCCATCGGCAACGCCCTGGGTTCGAACATCGCCAATATCGGCCTGATCCTCGGCGTCACCGCGCTGATTGCGCCGCTGAACGTGCGCTCGGAGACCCTGCGCCGCGAATACCCGATCCTGTTGGCGGTCTGTCTCGGCACCCTGCTGCTGATGCTGGACGGCAACCTGGGCAGAATCGACGGCCTGGTACTGCTGGCAGGGTTGGTGGCGATGCTGTTCGCCATGGTGCGCATCGGCATGCGCAGTCTGGTCGGCGACCCGATCACCGCGGAAATTATCGACGAGCTGCCCGGGGAGATGACCACCGGCAAGGCGGTGTTCAATTTCTGCCTGGGGCTGGCCCTGTTGCTGTTCAGCTCCCGGATCCTGGTCTGGGGCGCCGTCAACATCGCCACCACCTTCGGAGTCAGCGACCTGATCATCGGCCTGACCATCGTGGCGTTGGGCACCAGCCTGCCGGAACTGGCCGCCAGTATCGCCAGCGCGGTGAAGAATGAGCACGATATCGCCATCGGCAATATCATCGGCTCCAATATGTACAACCTGCTGGCGGTGCTGGCGGTGCCGGGGCTGATGGCCCCCGGGCCGTTCGACCCGCTGGTGCTGAGCCGGGATATGACCATGATGATCGGCCTGACCCTGGCCCTGTTCGTCATCAGCTACGGCTTCGGCGGCGCCGGGCGAATCAACCGTTTCGAAGGATTGCTCCTGGTGCTGGCCTTTCTCGCCTATCAGGGAGTACTCTTTATGCACACAGATGATGCCCCGGTCTCCGCACCCGCGGCATACCAACCCACGGCATACCAACAGATGCAGAACAACACCTCACATGAACAAGAACTGCAAACCCTCGCCCGAAGAGGCTGAAAAACTCCAGGCCCTGGGTCTGGCCGTCATTCATAACGAGGCCGCCGCGATCCAGGCGCTGTCCGACCGGATCAATGGCGATTTTGCCCATGCCTGCGGCTTCATGCTGAACTGTGACGGCCGCATCATCGTCACCGGGATGGGTAAATCGGGCCACATCGGCAGTAAAATCGCCGCTACCCTGGCCAGTACCGGCAGCCCGGCCTTCTTCGTACACCCCGGCGAGGCCAGCCACGGCGACCTGGGGATGATCACCGCCAAGGACGTGGTGCTGGCGCTCTCCAACTCGGGAGAGACCGCCGAACTGCTCACCATCCTGCCGCTGATCAAGCGCCTGGGTGTGCCGCTGATAGCCCTGACCGGGAATCCCACCTCCAACCTGGCGCGCCAGGCCGATGTGCATCTCGACGTCAGCGTCAAGCAGGAGGCCTGTCCGCTCAATCTGGCGCCCACCTCCAGTACCACCGCCACCCTGGCCATGGGGGATGCCCTGGCCATCGCACTGCTGGAGGCGCGGGGTTTCACCGAGCAGGACTTTGCCCGCTCCCACCCCGGCGGCAGCCTGGGTCGTCGGCTGCTGCTGCTGGTCGGTGACGTGATGGTGACCGGTGAACAAATTCCCCGGGTATCCGAGCAGGCGAGCCTGAAAGACGCTCTGCTGGAGATGACCGATAAGGGGCTGGGGATGACGGCGGTGATCGATGATCAGGGCCGTCTCAAGGGGATCTACACCGATGGTGACCTGCGCCGCACCCTCGACCGGCCGGTCGATATACGCAACTGCCTGGTAGCGGAGGTGATGACCCACGGCAGCACTACGGCCACCGCCGACATGCTGGCGGCCGAGGTGCTGAAGATCATGCAGGAGAAGAAGATCAACTCCCTGTTTGTGGTGGACGAGCGGCAGGTGCCGATCGGCGCCCTGAATATGCACACCCTGCTGCTGGCCGGCATTGTCTGAGCCGCGCGTACCTACCTAACCCACTCATGCAGTTTGAAGGATGGATACGATGCAGGAGACCTTGAACCGGGCGAAGCAGATCCGCCTGATCATCTTTGACGTGGACGGCGTGCTGACCGACAGCCGCCTCTACCTGGGGGATGACGGACAGGAGTACAAGGCGTTCAACTCCAAGGACGGGCTCGGCATGAAACTGCTGCAGAAGAGCGGCGTCGAGATCGGCATCATCACCGGACGCACCTCCAACGTGGTCACCATCCGCATGGAGAGCCTGGGTATCCGCCACGTTTACCAGGGCCAACGCCACAAGGTCCCGGCCTTCGAGGAGCTGCGGGACAAACTGGACCTCCGCAACGAGCAGATCGCCTTTGTCGGAGACGACGTGGTGGACCTGCCCGTCATGCGCCAGGTGGGCCTGGCGATCACCGTGCAGGATGCCCACCCCCTGGTCAGGGCCCATGCCCACTGGCAGAGCCGCGCCGGCGGTGGCCGCGGCGCGGCACGCGAGATCTGCGAGCTGCTGATGGAGGCCCAAGGCACCCTGGGGCAGGCCTATGAGAAATATCTCCGCTAATGCGCCGGCCCCCGACCGCCCCCCGCCGGGCTTGCGCATGGAAGACCCAACCGCATGATTGAACAGAGAAATCTGGTGATCGGCGCGCTCCTGCTGCTGCTCGTTGCCGGCACCCTCTGGCTGGCCCGGCAGAGCGCGCAGGAAGCGCCGCCGCACCGCGTCCGGGAACACCGTGTCGATTACTACCTGGAGGGGGTCGACTCCACCCTGATGGAGCTCTCGGGGAGGCCCGGGAAACGCCTGGTTGCGGAACGCATGACCCATTTCATGGACGATGACAGTACCGAGCTGAAATTGCCACGCCTCACCCTGTACGATCTGGACCGCCCACCCTGGCGGGTCAATTCGGAAACCGGCTGGCTCTCCGGGGATGGGGAGGTGCTTCTTTTGCAGGGTGCGGTTAAAATCGACCGTTCCGCGGCGCCTGGAGTACGACCCATGCATATTCGCACCCGTGACCTGAGGGTACAGCCACGGGACAATTACGTTGAGACCGATGCTGACGTGCACGCGCGCAGCAACCAGGACCGCATCGACGCCAAAGGCATGCAGATCTGGCTCCAGCAGCCGATCCGCATCAAACTACTTGCCAATGTACGAGGACGCTATGAAGTCAACCCTTAAGGGCCCGCGCAAGAATAATTCCGTAGTACCGAGGGCGTTCCTGGGCCACGCTGGCAAGGCACGCTTTGCAGGCAATGGCTGTTCCCTTGCCAAAAAGCGTAACGCCACCAGCGGGGTCCAGGGGCGACCGAATACAGGAACTTATTCTTGTGCGGGTCCTAAGGACCCGCACGCCCGCTGCCGCTGGCTGGCCATCGCCCTGCTGCTGATCCTGCCGGGAGTCGCCGCTGCCCTGCAGTCGGACAAGGACCAGCCCATTTATATAGAGGCGGATGCCGTGGATATTGATGACCGCAGCGGCATCAGCACCTACAAGGGCAATGTCGAGCTGACCCAGGGAAGCATCCTCATCACGGCCGACCAGGTGACCGTCACCCAGCGCCCGGACAAGAACGACCAGATCGAGGCGATCGGCAATCCGGCCACCTTCCGCCAGGAGACCGAGGGCGACAAGGGTACCATCAAGGGTCGCGCCAGGAAGGCGGAATACTCCGCCAACAGCGAAATCATCAACATGACCGGAGACGCCGTCCTCACCCAGGGCCAGGATACCTTCAAGAGCGACCGAATCATCTATGATCGCGCCCGGGCCGTGGTCAAGGCCGGTGCCAGCGCCCAGGGCAAAGAGCGCGTCCGGGTCACCATCGGCGGAAAAAAGTAACCACCCATGACCGTCCTGTCTGCCGACAAGCTGGCGAAACATTATCGCCGCCGGGCCGTGGTGAACGGCGTCTCCCTGCATGTCTCCAGTGGTGAAGTGGTGGGGCTGCTGGGTCCCAATGGCGCCGGCAAAACCACCTGTTTCTACATGATCGCCGGACTGGTCCCCTCGGAAGGCGGGACCATCCGGATCGATGGGCACGACATCACGGCCCTGCCGATGCATGCCCGGGCGCGACTCGGGCTGGGCTATCTGGCCCAGGAGCCCTCGATCTTCCGCAAATTGACCGTATTCAACAATATCTTCGCCATTCTGGAGACCCGCAAGGATCTGAAACGGCCCGAACAGCTCGAGGCGTGCGAGGCGCTGCTGGTGGATTTCCACCTTACCCACCTGCGCAACAACCAGGCGATGAGCCTCTCCGGGGGCGAGCGCCGGCGCCTGGAGATCGCCCGCTCGCTGGCCATGGAGCCCCGTTTCATCCTGCTTGACGAGCCGTTCGCCGGTATCGACCCGATCTCGGTCAAGGACATCCAGAATATTATCCGTACACTCGCTTCCCGTGGCATCGGCGTACTGATCACCGATCACAACGTCCGGGAGACCCTGGGAATCTGTCAGCGCGCCTACATCATCAGTGAGGGTCAGGTGTTGGCGGAGGGGGAACCGGAACACATTCTGGCCCACGACGAGGTGCGCTCGGTCTATCTGGGAAAAGAGTTCAGTTTGTAGCGCATCCGTTGATACACGGCAATAAACCATTTTACCCTTGTGCGCCTGGCCATTTTTTACGCTAAAATGAAATCGTGAAAATCATACAAATTACGTACCAGATCCAGATACCCGCATGAAGCAAACGCTCCAGCTTCGCCTTGGCCAACACCTCACCATGACGCCGCAGCTGCAGCAGGCCATCCGCTTGCTGCAACTGTCGACCCTGGATCTCAAGCAGGAGATCCAGGAAGCGCTCGACTCCAACCTGATGCTGGAGACCGAAGAGGATAACAGTGCCCGCGAAGAGGCCGGCCCGAATGAGCGGCAATCGACCCTGGAACGGCTCAATGGCGAGGGCCTGAAAGGGGAAAAAACCACCAGCAACGACCTCAACAACGAAAAAGAGATCAACGGCGAGGCCAACGCCATGCCGGAAGAGCTGCCGGTGGACAGCGGCTGGGACGATGTCTATGACAGCACACTCCCCCCCTCATCCGGCCTGGCATCCCGGGAATCGGGTGACGGCGACTACCTGGCGCAGCGCCGCAGCGCCCGCACCCTCTACGACTACCTCACCTGGCAGCTCAACCTGACCCCGTTCAGCGACCTGGATCGCGGCATCGCGGTGGCCATCATCGACGGCATCGATGAGGATGGCTACCTGCGGATGGATCTGAACGAGATTCTTGACGGCATGGCCGACGAAGCGGTCGAGCAGGACGAGATCGAGGCGGTGCTGCACCGCATTCAGCAGTTCGATCCGCCCGGCGTGGGCGCCCGCGACCTGCGGGAGTGCCTGCTGATCCAGCTGCGCCAGCTGCCGGAGCCCCATCCGGCGGCGGCCCTGACCACCCGCCTGATCAGCGATCACTTCGACCTGCTGGCCCAGCAGGACCACAATCAGATCAAACGCAAGCTGAAGATCGATGACGACACCCTGAAATCGATCAACCAGCTGATCCGCTCACTGATTCCCCGCCCCGGCAGCCTGGTGGCCGAGACCGAACCCCAGTATGTCATCCCGGATGTGTTCGTGACCCGGCGTGACGGCACCTGGCATGTGGACCTGAATGCCGAGGCCGCCCCCAAACTCAGGGTCAACCCGGAATATTCGCGGCTGATCCGCCGTGCCGACAACAGCGACGACAATAACTATCTGAAGAACCACCTGCAGGAGGCGCGCTGGTTCATCAAAAGCCTGATGAGCCGCAACGAGACCCTGTTGCGGGTGGCGACCAAGATAGTCGAGCTGCAGCGGGGCTACTTCGAACACGGTGCGGAGGCGATGAAGCCGCTGGTGCTGCGGGATATCGCCGAGGCCCTGGAACTGCACGAATCCACCATTTCACGGGTCACCACGCAAAAATACATGCATACCCCCCGGGGTACACTGGAATTCAAGTATTTCTTCTCCAGCCATGTCAGCACGGCTGGGGGCGGAGAGTGTTCCGCCACCGCGATACGCGCACTGATCAAGAAACTGGTCGCTGCGGAGAAGCCGAACAAGCCGCTCAGCGACAACAAACTCGCGAGCATACTCGCGGATCAGGGTATCCAGGTCGCGCGGCGGACAGTAGCAAAATACCGCGAGTCCATGGCGATTCCGCCATCAAACGAGCGCAAGCGCCTCGTCTAGAGGCCTGTAACCAAGGAGCAAACCATGCAAATCAGCATCACCGGTCACCATGTGGACATCACCGAAGCCATGAACAACTATGTCTCGACAAAATTCGAGCGTCTGGAGCGGCACTTCGATCATGTCACCAAGATCCACGTCATTCTGAGCGTTGAGAAGCTGCGCCAGAAGGCCGAAGCCACCCTCCATGTGAATGGCGCCGATGTCTTTGCCGACTGTGTAGAAGAGGATATGTATGCCGCCATCGACGGACTCGTCGACAAGGTGGACCGCCAGGTCAAAAAGCTCAAAGAGAAGAGCACCAACCATCGCAACGGTGTGGGCATGAAGGGTATCGACCCGGCCAACGCCGAAATCTGAATAACAGGCAAAACCATGTTTCCCGCAAACTTTATCAGTGCCGAACGCATCAGTGCCGCGAATCCCGCGGGCAGTAAAAAGCGTATTCTTGAAGAGCTGGCCGGACTGCTGGCAACCGCATCGGAGGAGCTCAACCAAGGCACCGTGTTCGACAAACTACTCGAGCGGGAACGATTGGGCAGCACCGGGCTGGGGCATGGTATCGCCCTGCCTCATGCCCGTGTTGCCGGCGTCACCCAGGCCCGTGGCGCCTTTCTCCAACTCCAGTCCGGGGCCGATTTCGACGCCATGGACGGGCAGCCGGTCGACCTGGTGTTCGGCCTGCTGGTTCCGGAGGCGGCCACCGAAGAGCATCTGCAGCTGCTGGCGAAACTGGCCACCCTGTTCAGTGACGAAGCCTTCTGCCAGCGGCTGCGCAAGGCCGGGGACAGCGCGGCACTGCTGCGGGAGTTCATACAGCAGGAGCCGCTACCGATCAGCGCCAACGGCTGATCGGCTGAGGTATTGCATGAGGGACAGTGCTTTTGTAGGAGTGGCTTTGCCGCGAAAACCTTCGCGCCAGAGGTGCTCCTATCAGATCCACACCCCCGCGTATGGAAACAACCACCTGTAGGAGCGGCGCCCCGCCGCGATATCGGCCCGGGGGCGGGCCTCCTACAGGGGGTATCCCGATCCGCTGGGTGGGGCCTGTAGGAGTGGCTTGACCGCGACAAGCCTTCGCGCCAGAGGCGCTCCTACAAAACCACGGCATTGTTCGCGGCGGAGCCGTTCCTAAGGGTCATTCACCAAAATACATCAACACCAACCAATAATTTGGACAGAGCCAACGGAAACCCATGAAGCTGGCCATCATCAGCGGACTCTCCGGATCCGGCAAGAGCGTTGCACTCCATACCCTGGAAGACGAGGGTTACTACTGCGTCGATAATCTGCCCGTCTTCCTGCTCCCCGCCTTCGCCAGCGAACTGGTCAGCCGACGGGACAAACGCTTCGAGCTGGTCGCCATCAGTATCGATGCGCGCAACGCACCGGATGAGTTCGAAAGCATCGCCAGACTGCTACAGCCGCTGAAGACACGGAACATCCGCTATGAGGTGATCTTTCTCGAGGCCCAGGACGAGACCCTGATCAAACGCTTCAGCGAGACCCGAAGGCGTCACCCCCTGACCGGTGGCGCCCGCCCGCTGGCCGAGGCGATCAGCTATGAGCGGGAGCTGATGGCACCGTTTCTGCGCGTCGCCGACCTGCGCATCGATACCAGCCAGACGACGTTGCACGAACTGCGTCACCTCATCCGCTCGCGGATCACCGAGCGGCTGGGCACCAAGATATCCCTGCTGTTACAGTCCTTCGGCTTCAAGCAGGGGGTGCCGCGGGACGCCGACTTTGTCTATGACGCACGCTGCCTGCCCAACCCGCACTGGCAGCCGGCACTGCGCCAGCTCACGGGAAAGGATGCTCCGGTTCAGGCTTACCTGGAGGAGAACGGCGATGTGCAGCGCTACAAAGAGGACCTGATCCGCTTCCTGGAGCAGTGGATCCCCTGCTTCGAGGCCGAGGGGCGCAGCTACCTGACCATCGCCATCGGCTGCACCGGCGGACAGCACCGCTCGGTCTACTTGGTGGAACAGCTGGCCGCCCATTTCCGCTCCTGTGGTCGGCAGATCCAGACCCGCCACCGCGACCTGCCCCGCGAAACCACCTAATGGCCCGCCCGTCCGAAGTTGTTTATCCGTCGGCAGCGCATGCCGGTAACGGATGTTTTATCAAACGTGCGGATTGTGCGATATTGGTTTCCCATGGCAGGGGATGTGCGCTATTTATGGTCAAGAAACAGATTACAATCATCAATCGGCTGGGACTGCACGCCCGCGCGGCGGCCAAGTTCATAACCGAGGCGGGACAGTACAGCTGCACCATTCAGCTGATCCGCGACGCCAGGCCGGCCAATGGAAAGAGTATTATGGAGGTGATGATGCTGGCGGCCAGTCAGGGAACCGAGTTGACACTCATGACCGAGGGCGAGGATGAGATCGAGGCGGCCAATGCCCTTGAGGCGCTGATCATCGACCGCTTTGGAGAACCTGAATGACCTTCGCCGGCAACGGCATCGGCATTACCCGGGGCATCGCCATCGGCGAGGCCCATATCATGCAGCGCGGCCTGCTGGATATCAGCCCGCGCCTGATCGACAAGGCCAGCATCCCGGCCGAGATCAAACGCTTTCGGCTGGCGGTCAACGGCGCCCGGGAGCGTCTGCAGGAGATCCGCCAGCGGATCCCCGGAAACACCCGCTCCGACATCATCGCCTTCATCGACACCCATCTCCTGATGATGAACGACGCGGCCCTGGTTGAGGTACCGATCGAGCTGATCCGCAAACACGCCTATGCCGCCGAATGGGCGCTGCAGCTGCAGCGCCAATCGCTGGTACAGGTGTTTGACACCATGGACGACCCCTACCTGCGGACCCGCAAGGACGACGTGGAGCACGTGGTAAACCAGATCCAGGTGAGCCTGCTGGAGCTGGACGACGACAACGACGAGGATCTCGACGGCAAGGTGATCCTGGCCCTGGATCTCACCCCGGCCGACACCATCGTGATGCGCCACCAGGGTATCGCCGCCTTCATCACCGAATTCGGCGGCCCCATGTCCCATACCGCGATCCTCGCCCGCAGCCTCGGCATTCCGGCGGTGGTCGGTGTGCACGGCATTACCCGGCTGTTGCGCCACGGTGAACTGGTGGTGGTGGATGGGGAGCAGGGGGTGGTGCTTGCGGGGGCCGATCAGACCATCCTCTCCCACTATCAGGAGCGGATCGACGCCGCGTGGGGACGGGATACCCAGCTGCGCAGCCTGATCGGCAAGGTGGCCACCACCCGTGAAGGGGTTCGGGTACAGCTGATGGCCAATATCGAACTGCCCGAGGATATCCAGACCACCCGTGAACTCCAGGCCGATGCGGTGGGCCTCTACCGTACCGAGTTTCTCTATATGAACCGCCAGGAGATGCCGGATGAAGAGGAGCACTACCAGACCTACCGCGAGGTGGTGGAAGGACTCGACGGCATCCCGATCACCATTCGCACCCTGGATCTGGGCGCCGACAAGCAGGTCGACGGCTGCACCGCCTCCAGCTGCAATCCGGCACTCGGGCTGCGCGCCATCCGCCTCTGCCTGAAGGAACCGAAGATGTTCCAGCCCCAATTGCGGGCGATCCTGCGCGCCGCCGTCCACGGACCGGTACGCATCATGATCCCGATGCTCTCCACCCTCCATGAGGTGCGGAAGCTGAAGGTGCTTATTGCCGAAGCCGAGGCGGCCCTGAGCGCCGATGGCGTGGCGTTCGCCAAGGGTATCCCCCTGGGCGGGATGATCGAGGTGCCGGCCGCCGCCCTGGCCGCCGACGCCTTCAGCCGCGAGCTGGATTTCCTCTCCATCGGTACCAACGACCTGATCCAGTACACCCTGGCGATCGACCGCATCGACGACGAGGTGAACTACCTCTACGATCCGCTGCACCCGGCGATCCTGCGGCTGATCCAGATGGTGATCACGGCCGGCCAGCAGGCCGGCATCCCGGTCAGCATGTGCGGGGAGATGGCCGGCGACCCACGCTACATTCCCCTGTTGATCGGCATGGGACTGCGGGAGTTCAGCATGCAGCCCGGGTCGCTGCTGATCGCCAAGGAGCTGCTGCTGCAACTGGATGCGGCAAAACTGGCCAGACAGACCCGCAAGCTGATGAAGCGCCTGGGCGAGCACGACTTCGAGCAACAGCTGCTCAAGATTTGCACCCGCCGATAAACCCCGCGTTGCATAACGCCGAATATCACCCATCACCGGTTATTCGCGTCCGCTGTCTCCCGCTTGTCATCCGCAACTGCTAGAATCGGCCGCGACCCGATCACCCATTACCCGGCGAGGAACCCTATCGGCCATGTCTGAGCAGGCACCCGTACAAACCAGCACCCGCCTGGACCGGCTGCACACGGCCCTGGAGAGCGGCACCCTGCAACAGGCGCGGCGGATGCTCAACGCCCTCCATCCGGGGGAAATAGCCCACCTGCTGGAGTCGCTGCCACTCGCCCAGCGCGATATCGTCTGGGGGCTGGTCAGCGAGGAGAATGACGGTGAGGTGCTGATCCTGGTGGCCGACGAGGTGCGCGCGGACCTCATCAGCCGCATGGACCGGGAGGAGCTGCTGGCCGCCACCGAGGGGCTGGATACCGACGACCTCGCCGATCTGATCCAGGAACTGCCGCAGGCCATTACCCAGGAGATCCTTGACTCCCTCGATCACCAGCGCCGGGAGCGCCTGGAGGCGGTCCTCCCCTATGCGGAAGATACCGCCGGCGGCCTGATGAACCCGGACACCATCACCGTGCGCCCGGAGGTGACCCTGGACGTGGTGATGCGTTATCTGCGCCACCTGAAGGAGAAGATACCCCCACAGACCGATATCCTGATGGTGGTCAACCGGGACGGCAAGTACCTGGGGGTGCTGCCACTCACGGTGCTGGTGACCCATGCCCTGGATGAGACGGTGGCGGAGGTGATGTCGCTGGATGTGCGCGGTATACCCGCCGGCTGGGACGATGGCAAGGTGGCCAACCGCTTCGAGCAGCACGACCTGATCTCCGCCCCGGTAGTGGATGAGGACGGCAGACTGATCGGCCGCATCACCATCGATGACGTGGTTGACGTGATCCGCGAGGAGGGCGAGCACCAGTTCATGGGCCATGCCGGTCTCTCCGAGGACGAGGATATGTTCGCCCCGGTGCTGATCTCCACCCGGCGGCGGGCGCTGTGGCTCGGCATCAACCTGCTCACCGCCCTGCTCGCCTCCTGGGTGATCGGCAATTTCGAGGCCACGATAGAGAAAGTGGTGGCGCTGGCGGTACTGATGCCGATCGTCGCCAGCATGGGCGGCATCGCCGGCAGCCAGACACTGACCCTGACCATACGCGGCATCGCCCTGGGTCAGCTCTCCAGCAAAAACACCCGCTGGCTGATTCTCAAGGAGCTCGCCGTCGGCAGCCTCAACAGCCTGATCTGGGCCGCGGTGGTGGCGGTGATCGCCGGCTTCTGGTTCCAGGATGTGAATATCGGACTGCTGATCGCCACCGCCATGTGCATCAACCTGATCGTGGCATCCCTGGTCGGCACGGTGCTGCCGATGGCGCTGGAGAAGATCGGCATCGATCCGGCCCTGGCCGGCTCGGTGCTGCTCACCACCGTGACCGATATCGTCGGCTTCCTCTCCTTCCTCGGCCTGGCCACCCTGTTCCTGATCTAAGGGCCCGCGCGTGGGCTCATCGATCACCGCCAATATCATCCTGCCCGCTGAATTAATAGTTGACGCCCGGCCTGAACCGGGGCACCTTTAGCGCCCTTTTTCATCCCCGGGAGTCACCCTGATGTTCAAGATCAACCAGTACTTTGACGGTAACGTCGCCTCAATCGCCTTCCAGACCGCCACCCTGCCGGCCACCGTCGGCGTCATGGCCGTGGGCGAGTACGAATTCGGCACCAGCCAGAAGGAGACCATCACCGTGGTCAGCGGTAGCCTGACGGTGAAGCTTCCCGGTGCCGCCGACTGGCAGGATTTCCCTCAGGGGGAGCAGTTCATCGTCGCGGCGGGAGAGAAATTCCAGCTCAAGGTGGCCGAGGAGAGCGCCTACCTCTGCACCTACGAATAACACCGAATGGTGGGGGTTCGCAGGGTGGGCCATTGACGGGTGGATTAGCGGCGCACAGGCACCACACTTCCGGACCACGACCACCCCCCGGGCGCCGCGTAACCCACCGACTCTCCGAGCGCCAACGGTGGGTTACGGCACGCGCTTGTTACGATACAAACGCCCACCCCCAGCGCAGGGCGCGCCTAACCCACCCTACAAACTACACGTCAGGCTATAGGGCGGGCCGCGCCCGCAGGCACGGCGCCCACGGGGCACCCTATGCCAATCGACATCCGCCGGTGGCGCAGGCGAACATCAGCCGGTGAAGGCCCCATCCGAGACGAGATATTCCAGCTCTTCCGGGCGGCTGGTACGGCCGAGGATGGCGTTGCGGTGGGGAAAGCGTCCGAAACGGCGCACGATCTCCCGGTGGTGCCGGGCAAAGGTGAGATTGTCCTGTAGCCCGGCCTGCGCAAAGAGTTCGACAGAGGTCTCCTGATCCCGCAGTTCCTCGCTGTGCATGTACGGCATGTAGAGGAAGGCGCGCCGGGCGCCGTTCAGGGATTGATCGAAGCCGCGTTTGATGGCGAATCCGGCGATCTCCCGGGCCTGGGCCTCGGTCCGGAAACTCTCGGGCCGACCGCGGAACATGTTCAGCGGAAACTGATCCAGCAGGATGACCAGTGCCAGGCAGCCCTCGGCGCTGGTCATCCATTGATCCAGATGCCCCTCGGCCGCCCGCGCCCAGAGGGGCTGGAAGCAGTCAGCGATGGTCTGGTCCAGCTCCGGCGTGGCGGCGAACCAGTGCCGTGAAACCGGCTCGGTGAACCAGAATTCGATAATATCCCGTGGTTCGACAGCCATCGCACTCCCCCCATGTTTCACCGTTGATGGCGATAGAGACACCACTCCCCGCCGCGGAACGGCAGGACCTTCTCAAAGGTCGCCCCCATGCGTTCCGCCAGGGCGATAGAGGTGCTGTTTTCCGCCTGGATAAAGCTGATCAGATGGAGCCCGGGCAACGACACCCTGGCCATCTCCCGCACCGCCACGGCCGCCTCGAGCGCGTAGCCCCGGCCCCAACAGTCCCGGGCCAGGGCCCACTTGATCTCCGGCTCCGGCCAGTCAACCGGATACCAGAGCCCCACCGGGCCGATCACCCGGCCGGTGCCGCGCTCCTCCACCGCGTAGGGACCATAACCCCGCAGCAGCCAGTGCCCCATCATGCCCGCCATGGTGCGCCAGGTCCCGCCCTCGCTCAGCGGCTTCCCCACCGTGTAGCGGGTGCATTCCGGGTCGGAATAATAGGTGTGCAGATCCCGCCAATCGGCCTCGCGGAAGGTACGCAGTATCAGCCTTTCCGTCTCCAGCCGTTCGGGTATCCGGTAGGGCATGATGCGCGCGCCCCCGGATCAGTGGGTCTGGCAGTGGTCACCATCGTGATGCACATGGCCGTGCTCGATCTCATCCGCGCTGGCCTCGCGCACCTCGATGATCTCCAGATCGAAATTGAGCTCCTTGCCGGCCATCGGATGATTGCCGTCCACGGTGACGGTCGCCTCGTCCACTTCCACCACGGTGACCAGGAACGGAACCCCCTCCTCCATCTCGGTCTGGAACTGCATGCCCACCGCGATCTGCTCGACGCAGGGGAAGTTCTCCCGCGGCACCCCTTCGATCAGGCTCTCGTCCCGCTCGCCATAGGCCTCTTCGCAGGGGATGCTGACCGACAGCTTATCGCCCTGCCGGTGCCCGGTCAGTGCCCGCTCCAGGGCCGGTATCAGGCTCTCGGTGCCGTGGATATAGGTCAGGTAGCCATCGTTGGCGGAGCTGTCGATGATCTCGCCACTCTGATCGCGGGTGACATAGTCGAGGATGACGGCCTTAAAATCGCTGATCTGCATGAAATGTCTCTATATAAAGTAAAAATGGAGGGTTAATACCATAAAAACCCTGAGGTTACTGTAGATTCGATAAAATCTTTTTAAAGAATCACTAGTTGGCGCCGACAAGTAGCCTGTAGGCATCGCGACCACCGCGCTGATTCGCCAATACCACATAACTAAAAGGCTGAACACAGCATAGCCCCATTATTTCACGCCGGGGATGCCGTCGCAAAATAACGAAGGTGATAAGTTGCCCTGGCTTCAGAATCTGATCTGCCACATCAAGATCCGCCGGCTCCTGCTCATGGTGCTGGGCCTGCTCTGTGCGATCGCGGTCTCCGCCATTGCCTGGAACAGTATCGGTGTCATCCGCCAACATCAATCCGCCAGCCACCTGGGGCTGATCAATCTGCTGGCGGACCGGTCGCTGCAACTGACCACCGAGCTGGCCGTGGAACGCGGACTCACCTCAACCCTCCTGGCTATCCCCGGCACGCTGGAGGCGGATCAGCTGATCCGCCTGAATGACCAGCGCAAACGCACCGACCACAGATACCGGGAGTTCGCGCGGATTCTCCAGCAATATCACGCCCCTGAAGGCTTAACCCCGCTCGAGCGCGCCTACACGTCCATGCAGCAGCTCTACGATCAGCTGCAGCAGCTGCGCCGCGAGGTGGACCGGGCCTTTCTTGGTAACAAGGATCCGCGGATCTCCCTGCGCTGGTTTGGTCTGGTGACCGGAAAAATAGAAGATATCGCCAAGCTGCAGCGCGCCATCACGGCGCCGACCGAAGAGATTGGTCATGTCATCTATTATGGGCAGATGCTGCGTGACTCCTTCTATACCATGGCCGAGTATGCCGGTCGCGAACGGGCCGATATCGGCAGGGCTATCGCATTAAACAGATCGCTCAGCGTGGATGAACTGCATCACCTGATACAGTATCGGGAGGCGCTGGAGTTCGGCGAGAAAAAGAGTCTTGAGGTACTGGCCTTCTACCCGGAAACCCCGGAGATCAAGGCCGCAATGGCCCGCTACCGGGCGATATTCAAGGGCAGCTATGAAGAAATCCGCAACCGGGTCCTGGGGGCCAGCCGGGACGGCAAACCCTATCCGGTAACCGAGCTGGTCTGGTTTTCCGAGGCCTCGCGCGCCATCGACACCATCACCGCTCTCTCCGAGGCCGCCAGCATCCACAACGGGCAGGATATCGCGGCCATTCAACAGCAGGCCAACCAGACCGTGGTCGCCCTGATGGCGACCGTGCTGCTGGTGTTTGTGCTGTTCATCGTCACCTATCTGATCACCTATCGACGCATCCTGTTCCCCCTGAATCTGCTGGAGAATGCCGCCAGAACCATCGAGTCGGGCAATCTCAGACAACCGCTCCAGATCAATGCCCGGGACGAATTCGGCCGTCTGGGCCTGAGCTTCGAGTCGATGCGCCTGAGCCTGCTGGCGGACCGGGAACAGCGCGAGCTGGTGGAACAGGAGCTGCGCAAGCTGCACCAGGCCATCGAGCAGAGCGTCAGCTCCCTGGTAATCACCAACGCCGAGGGTGTCACCGAGTATGTGAACCGCCGCTTCGAGATCACCACCGGTTACCGGCAGGAGGAGGTGATCGGGTGCAAGTTCAACAAGACCGGCTCGGATCAGACCCCGCAGGCGGTCTACGAGGCCATGTGGCAGACCATCAAGTCCGGAGAGATCTGGGAGGGTGAACTGCTCAACCGCAAGAAGAGCGGCGAACTGTTCTGGGAGCTGGTGAGTATCTCGCCGGTCAGGAACAAGCAGGGCGAGATCAGCCACTTCATCGGCATGCATCACGACATCAGCCAGCGCAAGGCGATGGAGGAACGGCTCAACTACCTGGCTTATCACGACGAGCTGACCGGCCTGCCCAACCGCAGCATGCTGGCCGAGCGCTTTATCCAACTGATCGGCCACCCCAGGCGGCAGATGAAGCAGACCGCCCTGCTGATGCTGGATCTGAACCGCTTCAAGCTGATCAATGACAGCCTCGGCCACGAAACCGGTGATCAGGTGCTGGTGGAGGTGGGCAACCGGCTGTCGAATCTGGCCCGTGCCAGCGACACCGTCTCACGTTATGGCGGTGACGAATTCGTCATCCTGCTGACCGAAATCGATTCGCCCGACGTGGTGACCGATTTCGCCCGCCGCATCACCCAGAAAATCAGCCAGCCGATAGCGGTGGGTGAACGCCTGCTGCACGTCAGTTGTGCCATCGGGGTGGCGCTCTGGCCCCAGGATGGCAAAAGGCTGGACAATCTGCTGAGCAATGCCGATGCCGCGATGTACCAGGCGAAGAACCGCAACGGTGAGAAGCTGCAGTTCTTCACCGAGGAGCTGAACCACCAGGTTCAGCAGCGCATGGAGATGGAGAACGACTTGCGCAACGCGCTGCGCGACAATGAGCTGGAGCTCTATTACCAACCCCAGTTCAATCAGCGGACCAACCGGATCACCGGCATGGAGGCCCTGTTACGCTGGCACCATCCGCGACGCGGGCTGGTCAGCCCGGACCGTTTCATCCCGCTGGCCGAGGAGACCGGACTGATCCTGCCCATCGGCGAGTGGGTGCTGGAGACCGCCTGCCGGCAGCTGAAGCATTTCCAGCGCAACGGTTACCCGCAGCTGATCGTGGCGGTGAATGTGTCGGTGCGCCAGCTGGAAGGCCAGGACATGGCGGAGATCGTCCAGCAGGTGATCGACCGCACCGGTATCAATCCCGCCTCGCTAGAGATCGAGATCACCGAGAGCACCATGATGGAGGATCCGGAGCACATGATCGAGGCCCTCGGTGCCCTGAAGCGACAGGGTGTGCGGCTGGCCCTGGATGACTTCGGCACCGGTCATTCGTCGCTCTCCTATCTGCAGCGTTTCCCGTTCGACAAGATCAAGATCGACCGCGCGTTCATCCGCAACATCATCCAGTCCGAGGATGACGCCGCCATCGCCATGACCATCGGCGCCATGGCCAAAAGCCTGAAACTGGAGGTGATCGCCGAGGGGGTGGAGAGCGAGGCGCAGATGGCGTTTCTCAAACGCTGCGGCTGCGACAACATCCAGGGCTACCTGATCAGCAAACCGGTTCCCGCCATGGAGCTCGGCCAACTCCTGGCACAGTACGCCATCGCGCCCTACGCGCGGCAACACTCCCCAAACCCCGAGTCGACATAACCCGCGCCGGCGCGGCGCCCCGAGGGGTTATTGCGACTCGGGTTCAAGTTCCTCACTGGCAACCACTGACCCGTAAGCGTCATCAAACGGAAACCAACGCCGTTCACACTATCAATGCCAGCGTAATCTGTAGGCTTGATAATAACCGAGTAAATCAGTATGGTATTCACCAGCAGATCATTATCCAGGAGGATTCGTCATGGAACATCAGAACATCAAATGCCAGGAGCGGGAGCGGATCGCCGAGTTTATCGCCATCTCGGCCACTTACATCGGCGTGGAGCCCCCTTCCGAGCACACCTTTTCCCGCTGGACCAGCAGCTGTGTCTGCCAGGATGGCGGCGTACCGGAGCAGGCATCCCACTAGAAATCCACGGAGTCTGTCGGACTTGACCGACAGACTCACGGACTAAGGGCCCGCACGCCCCATACCCGACTTCGCCAACCGATGCCGGGGCATCTTGATCTTACGACCCGATCTCCTGTACCTTGCTGGCCCAATGGCCGCATTAATCCACATTGAAAATCTCTCCCGGCGCTATGGTGATCACTGCGCCGTGGAGGATCTCAGCTTCGAGCTGCAACCGGGCGAAGTGCTGGGATTTCTCGGCCCCAACGGGGCCGGAAAATCCACCACCATGCAGATCATCAGCGGCGTGCTGGCACCCAGCAGCGGCCGCGTGCGGCTGGACGGTATCGATCTGCGCCAAGACCCCATCCAGGCCAAAAGCGCCCTTGGCTATCTGCCTGAGACCCCGCCACTCTACCCGGAGATGCGGGTGGATGAATACCTCCGCTTCTGCGCCCGGATACACCGGATCAGCGCGGCAGACAGTGAGCGTGCCGTGGCGCGGGCCAAGACGCGTTGCGGTCTGAGCCCGATGGGCTCGCGGGTGATCGGCAACCTCTCCAAGGGCTATCAGCAGCGGGTCGGCATCGCCCAGGCGATCATCCACAATCCGCGCATCATCATCCTCGACGAACCCACCAGCGGCCTGGACCCGAACCAGGTCCGGGAGATTCGCAGCCTGATCCGCGACCTGGCGGAGGCCTGCGGCGTGCTGCTCTCCACCCATATCCTGCCCGAGGTGCAATCGCTCTGCGATCGGGTGCTGATCCTGCACCAGGGCCGGCTGGTCTATTCCGGACCGGTCAGTCAACGGCAGCAGAACCGGTTGCTGGTGACGTTGGGGACGGATGGCGACGGCGCTTTGCTGGCCGATCTGCCGGGGGTGAGCGCGGTTGAACCGCTGGATCCGCGGCAATTCCGCCTCACCCTTGCCGGGAGCCACGGCCCGGCGGACATTGCCGAGGCGATCGTGCGCCAGGGCGGGCGGCTGTGCGAACTGCGTGACGATCAGGACGACCTGGAACGGATTTTCAGCCAAGTCACGCTCGGCCAGATTGCATTCGATCAAGCCACACTCGCGGAGCGGGTCCAGTGATCCGCGCCGTGGCCGGTCGAGAGCTGCGAGCCCTGTTCCTCTCCCCACTCGCCTGGAGCCTGCTGGGTGTCGCCATGATCATCCTCGCCTGGCTGTTCCTGGTGCAGATCGAGAGCTTCATGCAGCTGCAACCGAAGCTGATCGCCGGCGCCTCGGAGCTGGGGGTCACCGATCTGGTGGTCGCACCGCTGTTCGATTCCGGCGCCATGGTCCTGCTGCTGCTGACCCCGCTGCTGACCATGCGCCTGCTGAGTGAAGAGCAGCGCAGCGGCACCATCCGGCTGCTCTTCTCGGCGCCGATCTCCACCGCCCAGATCGTATTGGGCAAATACCTGGCCATGCTGGGGGTGTTCGGGCTGCTGCTGTTGCTGATCGCGCTGCTGCCGCTGTCGCTGCTGCTGGGCGGCACCCTGGACCTGGGTCGTCTGGCCGCCACCCTGCTGGGAATGGGACTGCTGCTGGCCTGCTACAGCGCCATCGGCCTGTTTCTCTCCAGCCTGACCGAGCAACCGGCGGTGGCCGCCATCAGCAGCTACGGACTGCTGCTGTTTCTCTGGATCGTCAACCTGTCGGGTTCCGACGATCGCAGCGGCCTGTTCGAGTGGCTCTCCCTGACCAGCCACTACCGGCCCTTTCTCGACGGTGTGGTACGCAGCGGCGATCTGGCTTACTTCCTGCTGCTGATCATCGCCAGCCTGCTGATGGCCATTCATCACCTGGAGAGTCGACGCCGTGGGGGCTGAATTGTCCGCCGCCAACCGCCACCGTTTCCGGCAGCGCCTGGAGGGCCTGCTCTTCTATCTTTTGCTGCTCCTCGCCATCGGCCTGGCCGGCTGGCTCAGCCAACGCTACCAGGGCGTGTACGACTGGACCGACCGGGCCCGGAACAGTCTCACCGGCGCCAGTCGGCAGCTATTGGAGAGACTGGAAGCACCGCTGCTGATCCGCTCCTTTGCCCCGGCCAATCCGCAACTGCGGCAACAGATCCGCGCCGTCATCGAACCCTACCAGCGACACCGACTCGACATCACCCTGGAATTCATCGACCCGGCGCTGCAGCCCGAACTGACCCGTGAAACCGGCATCCGCCGCGCCGGTGAGCTGCAGCTCAGCTACCAGGAGCGCAGCGAGAACCTGGACACCCTGACGGAGCAGCAGATCAGCAACAGCATCCAGCGGCTGATCCAGCGGGGTCAGCGCTGGATCGCCGGCATCGAGGGGCATGGCGAACGCCGACTCATCGGCAAGGCCAACCACGACCTGGGCGAGTTCGGCGCCGAACTGCAGCGCAAGGGCTACCGGATTCAGGCCCTGCAGCTGAGCGAGCAGCCGCTGATACCGCGCAATATCGCGCTGCTGGTGCTGGCCGGTCCCCAGGTTGCCCTGCTGCCGGCGGAGCGGCAGGTGATCAGGGACTACCTCGACCGCGGCGGCAACCTGTTGTGGCTGACCGATCCCGGCCCGCAACACGCCCTGCCGGAACTGTTCCCGGGGCTCGACCTGGAGATACTGCCGGGCACGGTGGTGGATGCCAACGCCGCCGGAATGGGCCTGGACAATCCCGCCATCGCGCTGGTGACCCGTTTTCCCGACCACCCCGCCACGCAGCGCCTGGAGCGGGTGACGCTCTACCCCTTCGCCGCCGCGCTGAAGGCCAGCCCGGGCGCCGGCTGGCAGGCCATCTCCCTGTTGCAGACCCAGCCGGGCAGTTGGAACGAGACCAGCACGCTGAGCGGCGAACTGCGGCGTAATGCCGCGCTGGGCGAGGAGCCCGGCCCCCTGACCCTGGGATACGCCTTCAGCCGTCAGTTGGAAGGGACATCGCAGCGGCTGATGGTGGTGGGTGACGGCGATTTTCTCTCCAACAGCTACCTGGGCAACGGCGGCAACCTCGACCTGGGCCTCAACCTGATCCGCTGGCTCAGCGGTGATGACAACCTGCTGGACATTCCGGCCCGGACCGCGCCCGACACCCGGCTCGAACTGAGCCGCACCGCCGGGGCCGCCATCGGGCTCGGCTTCCTGTTTATACTACCGCTACTGCTGATCGCCACCGGCCTGTTCATCTGGTGGCGACGCCGCAGGGCATGATGGAGACACCGCGTATGCGCAGACAGCGCCTGGTCAATCTGTTCCTGTTACTACTGGTGGTGCTGTTGGGCCTGTGGGTCTGGCTCACCCCGGAAGAACCATCCGGCGCGCCGAGCGAGCCGCTCACCCGGCTCGACCCGGCGGCCATCCAGCGGATCGAGATCCGCAACAACAACGGTCCCCGGTTCGTCATGCAACGGGACGGCCGGGAGTGGCGGATGACCGAGCCCCACCAGGTGCGCGCCAATGCGCCGCGCATCGACATCCTGCTGGATCTGCTCTCCACCCCGCAGATCGAATCCTTCCCGCTGCCGGCGGAGCGGCTGGCCGAGTTCGGCCTGGACCGGCCGCTGGCCGAGCTCACCTTCAACCAGACGCGCATCACATTCGGCGGCACCCACCCCTACAACTACCGCCGCTACCTGCGCATCGACGACCGGCTCTACCTGACCAACGACATCTTCCCGCACCACGCGTTGGCACGCGCCGAGGAGTTCATCAGCCACGCCCTGTTCGCCGAGGATGCGGAGATCCGCGAGATCAGCACCCCAGACTGGCGCCTCTACAACGACCAGGGCGACTGGAACCTGGAGCCCGCCAATCCAGCGGTCGGGCGCGAACTACTGCAAGACAAGGCCTCCGCCTGGCAGCACACCTGGGTGGCCCGGGTGATCAAGGCGCCCGCCACCCCGGGGGATACGACCGTGAGCGTGCGCTTGGCGGACCAGGTGGAGCCGCTGGTTCTGGAGGTGATCAAACAGAAATCCCAGACCCTGCTGGTCAACCGGACGCTGGGGCTGGCCTACGGGCTCAACAGCGACGCCCTGCTGCGGCCGCCGGGAGACAACGAATAGGATGCCGGAACTGCCCGAAGTCGAGACCACCCGCAGCGGCATCGCCCCGCATATCCAGGGGCGGCGGATCAGCGGTGTGGCGGTACGCCAGCCCAACCTGCGTTGGCCGGTGGTGGACAACCTGGCCGGGCTGGTGACCGGCCGCACCGTGCGCTCGGTGGAGCGGCGCGCCAAGTACCTGCTGCTCAACCTCGCCAACGGCACCCTGATCCTGCACCTGGGGATGTCCGGCAGTCTGCGCATCCTGCCGCGCGACAGCGAACCGGGCAAGCATGACCACTTCGACCTGCAGTTCCGCGACTGCTGCCTGCGGCTGCGCGACCCGCGCCGCTTCGGCGCCGTGCTCTGGACCGACCGGCCGGTGGCCGAGCACCCACTGATCGCCCACCTGGGGCCGGAACCCCTGTCGGAAGCGTTCGATGGCGACTACCTGCACCGGCAGGCACAAAAGCGCCGGGTGGCGGTGAAGAGCCTGATCATGGACGGCCGGGTGGTGGTGGGGGTGGGGAATATCTATGCCAACGAGGCGCTGTACCGGGCCGGCATATTGCCGACCCGTGCCGCCAACCGAATCTCGGCCGCCCGCTACGCCCGGCTCAGCGGGGAGATAAAAGAGGTGCTTGCCGCGGCCATCGCCCGGGGCGGCACCACCCTGCGGGATTTCCAGCAGGAGGATGGCAAGCCCGGCTATTTCGCCCAGGAGCTGCAGGTCTACGGCCGGGCGGGGGCGCCCTGCCCGGGCTGCGGAACGCCGGTCAGGCAGCAGCGCATCGGCCAGCGCTCCAGTTTCTTCTGCGGTCGCTGCCAGCGGTGAGTGGGATTTGTATTTAGCCGCGAATGAACATGAATGACGATATTGTGACTCGTTGGAAACGTAGGATGCGGTGAGTAAAACGAACCGCATCATGGAGGATGCTTCTTATCCAGGATGGTGCGGTTCGTACCTCACCGGCACCCTACAATTTGGCATCAGTAAAAAGCCTCAACGACTTGATTTGCGTTTATTCCATCCTTAGGTCCGTAAACGGTGCATTGCATCCTCGGCTCCGTAAACGGTACATCCCTGTACCACTCCTCCTGCACCACTTCTCGCGTGCATTCGCGGATAAATATCCACCCTCCGGTCAAGACCGGGGCAATGTCACTTGCCGATCGGGATACCGATACCGCCCGGCTGGCTCATCTGCTGCTGTTTGCGCACGTTCTTGGCGGCCTTGTCGCCGACAAAGGCGGTGAAATCCTCGACGTTCTCATAGCCCATCTCGATGGCGAAACGGGTGACGGCGAACACCAGGTCACGGGTCTTGGCGATCTCTTCGTGGCTGCGGCCACAACCGGAGCAGTGGGTACCCTCCTGACTGCAGAAATCACCACCCTTGCAAGGACTGAATTGCATAAAACGCTCTCCTGATACTGTGACTGTTACCACCACGGGGCGGGCGGCGTAGCGACGACACCCGGGCCTGACCGGGCATTGAACCCGGATATGCCGGATTTATCAACCCAAAGTCATCAGGGACGTCCCGGTCACTCCACCCGGGCACTGCCCATGCCGCGCGGGTCACTGGCGCCGCTCAGGCGGTCCGCCTGGCGGTCCCAGTACAGCGCCTGCATATTGCCGTAGGTGGAGTCCAGGGGCTTCAGCTGGTGTCCCAGGGCCTGCAGTTGCTGCTGTTCACCGGCACTCAGCGCGCCGGGCTCGAACTGGATCGCATCGGGCAGGTACTGGTGGTGGTAGCGCGGCCGGGCGACCCAGGCATCGGGACCTTCACCTTCCGCCATCGCCAGGATACCGTGCAGCAGCATGCTGATGATGCGGCTGCCGCCGGGGGTGCCCAACACGGCCACGCCCCGCCCGGTCTCGACGAAGGTGGGGGTCATGCTGGAGAGCATGCGTTTGCCCGGGGCTATGGCGTTGGCCTCGCCCCCCACCAGACCATAGACATTGGGCGTGCCGGGACGGGCGGAAAAGTCATCCATCTCGTCGTTCAGCAGCACACCGGTGCCGGGAGCCACAAAGCAGGAGCCGAACGGGTAGTTGATGCTCAGAGTGGCGGAGACCCGGTTGCCCTCGGCATCGATGATCGAGTAGTGGGTGGTGTCCTGCCCCTCGCCATGCTCTCCGGCCGGGGTGTGGCGGCTGGGGGTGGCGGCATCCAGCTGGATATCCCGCACCAGCCCGGCCGCGTAATCGGGGTCGATCAGCCGCACCACCGGCATGTCGACAAAATCGGGGTCACCCAGGTACTCGGCCCGGTCCCGATAGGCGCGGCGCATCACCTCCACCAGCAGGTGCTTGCGCTGCAGCGGGGAGTAGATCTCCAGGTCGAAACGGGCCAGCTGGTTGAGCATGCTGATGAGCACGATACCGCCGGACGAGGGTGGCGCCGCGCTGGTGATCTTCATGCCGCGATATTCACCGCGCACCGGTTTCCGTTCCACCACCTGGTAGTCGGCCAGGTCCTGCGCCTTCCAGATACCGCCGGCGGCCTGCACGCCGGCCACCAGCCGCTCCGCCAGCGTCCCGCGATAGAAGCCGTCGTGTCCCTGCTCCGCCAGCCGTTCCAGGGTCTCGGCCAGATCGTGCTGTTTGATGATGGCGCCTGGCAGGGGCACCTCCCCCGCCGCCAGGAACTGGGCGCTGACGGCCGGCCAGCGGCGCAGCTGCTCCAGCCGCCATTCCGCCATGCGCCGGTAGTGGGCGTCCACCGGGAAACCCTCCCGGGCCAGGCGGATCGCCGGTGCCAGGGTTTGGGCCAGCGGCAGACGGCCATAGCGGGTGGCCAGATGGGCCAGCGCCGCCGGTTGCCCGGGAATCCCCGCCGACAGCGGCCCATTGACCGACAGGCCGGGGACCACCTCGCCCGAGTCATCGAGATAGAGATCGCGATGCGCCGCCAGCGGTGCCCGCTCGCGGCCATCCAGCATCACCTCGTAACCGTCACTGGCCCGGTGCAGCAGCCAGAAACCGCCGCCGCCCATGCCGGAGCTGTAGGGCTCCACCACCGCCAGCACCGCCGCCACCGTGACGGCGGCGTCGAAGGCGTTGCCCCCCGCGGCCAGGATGTCGAGGCCCGCTTCGGTGGCCAGGGGATGGGCCGAGGCGATCGCCCCCTGCCCCTGGGCCGCCGGCAGCCCGGGCAGCAGGAACAGGAGCAGCAGGAACAGCCAGGGAAAAGGGCGCGGACGCGTCATGGCGGACTATCCGATGCGCCGCCGGTTAGCCGGTGATCCGATTATACTTCTCCATCAACTCCTCTTTGCTCTCCACATGGTCCGGATCCTTGGGGATACAGTCCACCGGGCAGACCTCAACGCATTGGGGTTCATCATAATGGCCGACACACTCGGTGCAGAGATTCGGGTCGATCACGTAGATCTCATCCCCCTGGCTGATGGCGCCATTGGGGCATTCGGGTTCACAGACATCGCAGTTGATGCATTCATCGGTAATGATCAGAGCCATTTTGATACTCCAGCTAGAATTGGCCTCGTGGGTGGAATTATATCCTGTATCCATTATGACAGGATAAAAGAGTTGGTTGTTTAACCAGACCATACGGTTATGCTGCCGCGATGCTTTTAAAATCACCCTGCTAAGTGCCCGGATTAAGCCTTAACCGGGTGGGCTAATATTGTCTATAGACGGTTAACCATCATGACTGGAACAAAACGGATCTGTGGCATAATGCCGTCGATCCCGGCCGGGCAGATAGATAACACCAGGATACCGAGCTTCATGAATGTTGAATCAATACACGCCACCCCATCCGCCCGTCTGATCCTGAGCGATGCCGGCCTCGACTCCACCCTGGCGGTCACCTCGCTGGACGAGTACGGCGAGCCGCGCGAGGGCCACGTGGCGGCCGAGCGCGCCCTCACCCTGTACCTCAACAAGCGCGAACTCGTCACCCTGATGACCCTCGGCTCCCAGCCCGAGATGCTGGTGCTCGGCTGGCTGCGCAACCAGCGGCTGGTGCAGCGGATCGAGCAGATCGCCGCCATCCAGGTGGACTGGGAGACCGAGGCCGCCGCCATCCAGACTCACGAGGAGATCCCCGATCTCGAGGCCCGCCTCGGCCGCAAGACCGTCACCACCGGCTGCGGCCAAGGCACGATGTTCGGCGACCTGATGGAGGATCTGGAGAAGATCACCCTGCCGAAAACCGAACTCCGGCAGTCGCTCGTCTATGGCTTGCTCAAGGCCCTGGACCAGCATAACCAGATCTACCGGCGCGCCGGCGCCGTGCACGGCTGCGCCCTCTGCCGGGGCACCGAGATCCTCCATTTCGTCGAGGAGGTGGGCCGCCACAACGCCGTCGACACCATCGCAGGTCACATGTGGATGAACGAGACCGCCGGCCACGACAAGATCTTCTACACCACCGGCCGGCTCACCTCGGAGATGGTGATCAAGGTGGCGCAGATGGGCATCCCCATCCTGCTCTCCCGCTCCGGTGTCACCCAGATGGGCCTGGAACTGGCCCAGCGCCTCGGCGTCACCCTGGTGGCCCGCGCCAAGGGTCAGCACTTCCTGCTCTACCACGGTCAGGAGCAGTTCGTGTACGATCAACCCCCAAAACGGACACCCGTGAGCAGCAAGGCATGAGCGAACCGAAAATCACCGCCGTGATCCTCGCCGGCGGCAAGGCCCGGCGCATGGGCGGAGAGGACAAGGGGCTGATCGACCTGGACGGCCGGCCGCTGATCGCCCACGTGCTGGAGCGCATCCGGCCCCAGGTGGCCCAGGTGGTGATCAACGCCAACCGCAACCTGGAACGCTACGCCGCCTTCGGCCACCCGGTGATCAGCGACACCCTGAGCGACTTCCAGGGCCCGCTGGCCGGCTTCCTCGCCGTCATGCAACAGGTGGACAGCGATTTCATCGTCACCCTGCCCTGCGATGGCCCCTGCCTGCCGGACAACCTGGTGGAACGCCTGCGCCAGGCGCAACAGGCTGCCGGCGCCGACATCGCCGTAGCCCACGACGGCAACCGCATGCAACCGGTCTACGCCCTCATCGCCACCCACCTGCAACCGAGCCTGGAAGCCTACCTGCAGGCGGGCGAACGCAAGATCGACTGGTGGTACGCCAAGCACCACACCGTCAACGTCGACTTCTCCGACGCCCCCGAGACCTTTCTCAACATCAACACCCCCGAGGACCGGGCACGGTTCCTGGCCGAGAGCGGCTAGCCCGTCCCTTCACCGCCCAGTGACGATCAGCGTAGCCCCGCCGCGAAAGAGGCTACCAGCACGAACCGGAGTCTGGTAGCCTTGGGTTCCATAGGGAATACGGTTTGCCGGCGATACGCTTTCATATTCGAATCGCCCCCCTGCAGGCAAAATTCAATCAACACGACCAAGTCGTATAACTTACTTAACCGAGCGGGCTTACTGTGATATTTACTTATGCAGGCGAGGAAGACGCATAATCCGCGTAGATTGCCAAGAGACAATATATGGATATGAAAGAATCGCTCGCGGCAAAAGTCGTCGATGCTGGCGGAAAATTAACGGTAAAGAGTGCATTGAACCCGATATTGTGGTTATGCGCTATTGTCTCTATTCCATGTCTTATCCTCGTGCCTTTTTTTGAGTCTCTTCAAACCTGGCTATTCGCACTAGCAGCGATGCCAGTTGTAACTGCAATTTTCGGTTTCTTCTTCTTGCTTGTAGTCGATCGAGACAAACTCCAATCGGAAGAATATCAATTAAGAAAACAAACTCTCGAATTTATGCAACAAAAAGGTCAGGCGTTACCAAGCCCAATAAATGAAGATGAATTAATTCCACCTCCTATCCAAGGAAAGCTCCTTGAAGGAGGTGCAAAATGAAGTCTTTTGTCTTTGTGTATACAGGCGGCGCTCAAGAAAGAGAAAAACTTGTTGAGGTTCTGAACAAAATTCCAGAAGTGTATTCATGGCGTTATGATACGGCCGTTTGCTTCTACATTTTGTCTAATAGCACCGCTAGATTCTTGGCTGAGGCAATTAAGCGACATCATCCCACAATCGGAAAGCACATAATTACAAAACTTGGTGATGAATATTGGGGAGAGCTAACTGGGGATAGCTGGCACATGCTCGAAAAAAAGGAAGCTCCACCACAATCCAGCCATTAGCTGCAGCCAGGTAGGGTGGGCACGCCTTTTGTGCCCACGCGGATGTAATCAAATCAACCAAATGGACAAAAAAGGATGTCCCGATACCGACGCGCCAACACGGAAGGTGCCAGCTATTTTTTCACCGTGGTGACTTACCGCCGCCAAACCCTGCTTTGTAATGAAAAAATCCGCCGGGCATTGCGACAAGCGATAGAGGCGGTGCGTGTGGATCGGCCCTTCGAAATCGATGCCTGGGTATTGCTGCCGGATCACTTGCATTGTATCTGGACACTGCCACTGGGTGATGCAGATTACGCGACGCGATGGGGCATGATCAAGCGAACCGTGAGCCTGGCATGTGGCGCAGATTATGGACGTCCCGAATGGATCAATGCGTCGAAACGCAAACATCGTGAATCAACTCTATGGCAGCGGCGCTATTGGGAACACCGTATCCGGGATGATAGGGATTTTTCGCGGCATATGGATTACATTCATTACAATCCGGTCAAGCATGGTCTGTGCGTACGGGCGGTTGATTGGCCCTATTCCACCTTTCATCGGCATGTTAGGAACGGCGTTTACACGATGGATTGGGGCTATGTCAAAATTGATATTGCAGCCGAGGGTTATGGCGAATAACCGCGTGGGCACAAACAACGTGCCCACCCTACCGGTCTATCTTAGCGAAGCGGAGTCAAAAAGTGGAAAAATGCATTGTCGAATGGCATGACGAGTATATTCATTACAAAGTAGTTCAAAGTGAAGAAAGAGATAGTAAGACAGGACAGCCTAATTTTAGAATTCTCCAGAAAATCACAGGTGAACAATGGGAAGAGTTCAAATCCTTACCATATGTTGTCGGCTACGGATTGCTTTCCATCAAAAACAATGATCCTGGTAATGATTGGCTAGTTCGTAATGCATTACACAATTACCTTGATAGCCTTTAATTTTTTACGGCATGTGGATTACATTCATTACAATCCGATCAAGCATGACCTGTGCGAACGGGCAGTTGATTGGCCCTATACCACCTTTCATCGGCAGGTTAGGGATGGTGTTTATATGATTGATTGGGATGGGATGGGATGGGATGGGATGGAAAACGATATTACAGCCGAGGGTTATGGCGAATGACCGCGTGGGCACAAAAGACGTGCCCACCCTACCCTACTTGCGCAGCCCCATACACTTCAGGAGAACTTATGTTTGACCACGTCAAATTCGGAGTCAGCAACTATGCAGCGAGCAAAGTGTTCTTCCTCAAGGCTCTCGAGCCGCTCGGCGTAGCTGTTGTCTCAGAGGGGCTGCCGACGTACGGTGTCGAGCTTAGCACAAAGGGTAATGATATTTGGTGATATTTGGGGTCAGATGAAAAACTCTTGGACGCTGCCACTGGGTGATGCAGATTACGCGACGCGATGGAGAAAGCCAGGTAGGGTGGGCACGCCTTTTGTGCCCACGCGGATGTAATCAAATCAACCAAATGGACAAAAAAGGATGTCCCGATATCGACGCGCCAACACGGAAGGCGCCAGCTATTTTTTCACCCAGGTGACTTACCGTCGTCAAGCCCTGCTTTGTAATGAAAATATCCGCCGAGCATTACGCCAAGCGATCGAGGCGGTGCGTGTGGACCGGCCCTTCAAAATCGACGCCTGCGTATTGTTGCCAGATCACTTGCATTGCATCTGGACACTGCCGCCAGGTGACTCAGACTATTCGACGCGATGGAACATGATCAAACGGGCCGTGAGTCTGGCGTACGGCACGGATTATAGACGTCCCGAATGGATCAATACTTCGAAACGCAAGCACCGGGAATCGACTCTTTGGCAGCGGCGTTATTGGGAACACCGTATCCGGGATGATCGGGATTTTTCGCGGCATGTGGATTACATTCATTACAACCCGATCAAGCATGGTCTGTGCGCACGGGCGGTTGATTGGCCCTATTCCACCTTTCATCGGCATGTTAGAGGTGGTGTTTATACAATGGATTGGGGCGGGATCGGAAATGATATTACAGCCGAGGGTTATGGCGAATGACCGCGTGGGCACAAAAGACGTACCCACCCTACTAGCTACAATGCTTTTTTGACTGGGTGTATAAATCATGAAAGTCGGCTACTTTGAA
>NZ_JAQGEI010000008.1 GCF_029017505.1 Sedimenticola hydrogenitrophicus | reverse complement strand
TAAAACGAACCGCATCAATCGGCTGGCGCGGCACCCTCAACAGAGGCCGCAGGCGCCGACGCCCGGCTCCCCCGGGCGCTCCACCAGCCGCTCATCGCCGCGCTGGAAACGGGGAGTGTCATCCCGCACCAGCAGCCGGGGCTCGGTGAACGGCGCCAGCCGTTCGAGAAAGTCCAGCAGGCTGAAGGTCGGAGTGGCGATAAAGAACTGGGTACTGGGATAATCCAGCCATAACTGGTCGGCGAAGGCGTACAGCCGGTACGGGGTGTCGCCGGTACCGTCCCGGTCGCGGTCGAAACCGGCATAGTCGCTCCAGAAATTGCCCTGCCAGCGATTCTTCATGGCGCCGCCGCCGTTACGCACCGCCACCGGGATGTAGTTGTCGTGGAAGCGGTTGCCGGACAGCCGGTTGCCGCCCCGGTCACTGAGAAAACGGATCCCCACGGCGTTATAGGCGAGCAGATTGTCCCGCACCCGGTTGGGCTGCGTCTCATCTTCCGGCGACAGATCCAGGGCGATGCCGATGGTAACATTGAGTATCCGGTTGCCCTCGATCACGGCGTTGGAACTCTCCTTGAGCCCGATGCCAACACCGGTCACGTCGCGGATCTCCGCCACCAGGTTATCCTCGATCACCAATCCGTTCGCCTTGAGGGCGAAAATTCCCGCCTCATTGCCGACAAACCGGTTGTCGCTGATCCGGATATCCCGGGAGTTGACCACATGCAGCGAATAACGGCCGCCGGTCACGGTGTTGTCGCTCAGGCTGTTGTCGTGGGAGTCGAGCACGATCAGGTCGCGGGCATCCTCCACCCGGTTCTGCAGTACCTGGTTGCCGCTGCTGTACCAGATGCGGATGGCATCGCCGCGCTGCGCCACCTCGTGTGGCTTGGAGCCGATACGGTTGCGCCTGACGATGCCGTGTTCGGACTGATGCAGGACGATACCGAACAGGACATCATCCACGCTATTGTCCTTGATCACATTGAACCTGCCCGAGACCCGGATGCCGGCATCCAGCTCGTTATGCCGGTCACCCGACCCGGTGATACGCAGATTGCTCAGGCGGGCGCCGTCGGCCTCGATGGTCACCACCGTGCCCTGCCCGCCACCGTCTATAATCGCCTGACCGCCGCCGTCAATGGTCAGCGGCTTGTCGATCAGCACCGGGCCATCGTAGCGGCCCGCCGGCAGTTGCAGGGTGGCGCCGGGCCGGGCCGCATCGATCAGCGGCTGCAGCGGCGTGCCCGCCGCCAGGGAGAGCGGCAGCAAGAGGCAGTAAAGCGACAGGCACTGGGCAAAGCGACGCGGCAAAGGTAACCTCTCAGGCCATGGGCTCCGCTGACACAAGCCCCGGGGGTTTGTCAGACTTGAGGGAAGGGAGCGGCGCAGCATAGCAGTCGATGTTAAAACATTATTTGATATGAGTTAATTCTACTTTGTCAGCTTGACTCGGACCGGCTTCCTCAGGGCTTTCGGGGGGAACGATTCCAAGACCGTCGGCGGCAGGAGGAGTGGTACAGGGATGTACCGTTTACGGAGCCGAGGATGCCATGCCGCCGCCGAGCCCCCAGGGATGGGTTTACGGCGTGTCTTGGAATCCTTTCACCCGGAAGCTCTCCGCACAGCACCAGAATCTGACAAAGTAGAATTAAGCGGCTTGGCAGCGGACACCGGAGAGAACCCGGCAGCGACCGGCCGTTCCCACAAGATGCGATTTGATATGGGTGAAACAGCATGAGCAGAACAGTATTGATCACCGGCAACAGCAGCGGACTGGGACGCGGCCTCAGCGAGGCCTATCTGGAGCGAGGCTGGGAGGTGTATGGCGTCAGCCGTCGCGGCTGTCGCGACCTCACCGGCAAGCTCCGGGATATCCGCTGTGACCTGACCGATTACGCGGCGGTGCCGCTGGCCCTGGAGACCCTGCTGATGGGCATCGGCCACCTGGATGTGGTGATTCTCAACGCCGGTATCCTGGGCCGGGTGCAGGACATGGCCGACACCAGCCTGGCGGATATCCGGCAGGTGATGGATGCCAACGTCTGGTCCAACAAGGTGCTGCTGGACTGGCTGCTGGGGTCGGGCATCCGCATCGACCAGATCGTGCTCATCTCCTCCGGAGCGGCGGTCAACGGCAATCGCGGCTGGGGCGCCTACGCGATCTCCAAGGCGGCCCTCAACATGCTCACCCAGCTCTATGCCCACGAGTTCCCCCACAGCCACCTCAGCGCCCTGGCGCCGGGACTGGTGGATACCGCGATGCAGGACGTGCTGTGCGATCCGGACCAGGTGGATGCCGGCCGGTTCCCCTCGGTGACCCGGCTGCGGGCCGCCCGCCATACCGCCGACATGCCGTCACCCGGCGAAGCGGGCCGGCGCATCGCCGACGCCATCCCGGGCCTGAAGCGACTGCCCAGCGGCAGCTTCAGCGACCTCCGCAGCCTCGACCAGGGCTGATCGGCCGATGCCGGAGATCATCCTCGCCACCCTGAATGCCAGGCATATCCACGCCTCGCTGGGGCTGCGCTACCTGTACGCCAACCTGGGTGACCTGCAGCCACGCGCGGCGATCCGCGAGTTCACCATCGACCCCTGGCCGATCGATATCGCCGAGCGCCTGCTGGCCGAGCGACCGCGCATCATCGGCCTCGGCGTCTATATCTGGAACGCCGAACGCAGCCGCGAACTGGTGGCCCTGCTCAAGCAGGTCAGTCCCGAGACCCTGATCGTACTGGGCGGACCGGAGGTGAGCCACGAATGGCAGGATCAGCCGATCGTCGCCCAGGCCGACTATCTGATCACCGGCCAGGGCGACCTCGCCTTCGCGAGGCTGTGCGAACGGTTGCTGCGCGGCGAGCGGCCGGCGCAGAAGGTGATCGAGGCGCCACCGCCCCCGCTCGAGTCGCTGCAGCTGCCCTACGCCTACTATACCGAGCAGGATATCGCCCAGCGGCTGATCTACGTGGAGGCCTCGCGCGGCTGCCCGTTCAAATGCGAATTCTGCCTCTCGGCCCTGGACCGGAGCGCCCGCCCGTTCACCCCGGACAGCTTCATGCAGGCCCTGGAGCAGCTCCATCAACGGGGCGTCAGGCATTTCAAGTTTGTCGACCGCACCTTCAACCTCAATCCGCAGCGCAGTGTCGCCCTGCTGGAGTTCTTCCTGGAACGCCTGGATGAGCGGCTGTTCCTCCATTTCGAGGTGATCCCGGATCATCTGCCGCAACGCCTGCGCGACACCCTGAGGCGTTTTCCGGCCGGCTCACTGCAGCTGGAGATCGGCATCCAGAGCTTCAATCCGGAGGTGCAGGGATTCATCAACCGCAAGCAGGACAACGAGCAGAGCCGGGCGAACCTGCAGTGGCTGAGGACCGAGACCCGGGCCCACCTGCACGCCGACCTGATCATCGGCCTGCCCGGCGAGGACCTGGAGAGCTTCGCCCGCGGCTTCGACCAGCTGGCGGCCCTCGCCCCCCATGAGATCCAGGTCGGGGTGCTGAAACGGCTCAAGGGCTCCCCCATCATCCGCCACAGCGAGCCCTACCGCATGCGCTACAATCCGGCCGCCCCCTACAATGTCCTGAGTACCGACCGGATCGACTTTCCCACCATGCAGCGGCTCAACCGCTTCGCCCGCTACTGGGAGATGATCGCCAACTCGGGGCGTTTCCGGCAGACCCTGCCGCTGCTGCTGGGCGAGCAGCCGTTCGAGCGTTTTATGCGCTTCAGCGACTGGCTGTTCGACACCACCGGACAGGTCCACCGCATCGCCCTCAAGCGGCTGTTCGAACTGCTGCACGACGCCCTCACCGGGCCGCTGTCGGTGCCAGCAGCACCCGCAACCCAGGCACTCGAAGCGGATTTCAGCCGCTCCGGCATCAAGGGACGCCCGGCATTCCTGCCGCGTCAATGCGGTCGCGTGGACGACGCGGCCGCGGCGCGCGACCGGCATAGCGCACGTCAGGCACGGCACCACTAAGGGCTCGCGCAGCCCCGGGGTGTTGGTGTATTTGGTGTATAATGACTCCCTAGTGCGTCC
Source organism: Sedimenticola hydrogenitrophicus (assembly GCF_029017505.1). GTDB lineage: Bacteria > Pseudomonadota > Gammaproteobacteria > Chromatiales > Chromatiaceae > Sedimenticola > Sedimenticola hydrogenitrophicus_A. The sequence goes on along the minus strand of NZ_JAQGEI010000008.1, from coordinate 151,294 downwards.
TCTCACCCCTGCACGCACAACCCTCCGGCAGGGAACGAATCAGACAGCCTGCGGATCAACAATCAGAACAACGATTCGCATCGACAATAAGGAAGGTCGTCCCATGAAGCAAATCCGTACTCCTAGGACCCGTGCAAGAATAAGCGCCTGCATGCTCCTGCTCACCGCCTCACTGCTTCACGCGGCGACCACGGAAGAGTATATCAAGGAGGCCGAGGCCTACCTGGAAAAGGGCGAGGCCCGGGCGGCGGTGATCCAGCTGAAAAACGCCCTGCAGGAGAACCCCGCCAGCATCGAGGCACGCCTGTTGCTGGGCCGCATCTATCTGCAGGCCGGTAACGGGGCCTCGGCGGAAAAGGAGTTCGAACGGGCCAAGCGACTGAACGCCGCGAAGAGCTACTGGGAACTGCCGCTGGCCCGCGCCTACCTGATGCAGGGCAAGTTCCAGGAGGTCCTGGACAACCTTCAGGAGGAACCCGGCAGTTCAGTGGAAAACCGCACCGTCATCTGGCTGCTCCGGGGTGACGCCTATCATGGCCTGCGCCAGTATGCGCAGGCGCGTGACGCCTACACCACCGCCAGCCAGCTCAATCCCCAATCGCAGCAGGCGATGCTTGGGCTGATCATGAGCGATATCGCCGAAAACCGCCGCGACGAGGCGATGAGCAACCTCGACGCCCTGCTCGCAAACCACCCGGAAAACATCCCCGCCCGGGTGATGCGCGGCGAGATCCAGCAGCTGACCGGTAACCCGGATCTGGCGCGTGCCGATTTCGACCAGGTACTGGAGCAGCAACCGGGGAATATCCGAGCGCTGCTGGGCCGGACACAGATCAACCTGACCGGCGGCGACGTGGCGCAGGCAAAGGCCGACATTGAAAAACTGGATACACTGGTGCCGCGCCACCCCCAACTGCTCCATATGCGCGGCGCCATCGCCCTGCTGGAACGGGACCTGGACAAGGCGGAGACCCTGCTCCAGCAGGCCCTCAGCGCCAGCCCGGAGAGTCTGCCGACCCTGACCCTGCTGGGCGCGGTGAGCTTCTACAAGGGAAACTACGAAGCCGCTAACCGGCATCTCTCCATGGCGCTCAAGGCGCAGCCGGCGCTGCTGCCGGCGATCAAGCTGCTGGCCTCGGTGCAACACAAAATGAAACGCCCCGACGCGATCGTAAAACTGCTCGAGCCGGCACTCGAACGCTATCCCAACGACGCGCAGCTGATGGCCATGCTCGGTACCGCCTATATGCAGGTGAAACGGTTTGAGGAGGGTTCGGCGCTGATGAGCCGGGCCATCGAGATCAAGCCGGACCTGGCGGCCTACCGCACCCAGCTGGCGCTCGGACTGATGGCCCAGGGCAAGAGCGGCGAGGCGATCGAGCAGTTGGAGAACACCATTGAGATGGAGCAGGAGTTTATCCAGGCGGATGTCCTGCTGGTGCTCTCCCATCTGCACAAAAAGGACTACGCCAAGGCGCTGACGGCGAGCCGGGCGCTGGAGGAGCGGGCGCCGGAAAATCCGGTGGGTTACAACCTGAGCGGCCTGGCCTATATGATGTCGGGTGACGAAAAACAGGCGCGACAACGCTTCCGCAAGGCCCTGGAGATCGATCCGAACTTCATCACCGCCGAGACCAACCTGGCACGCCTGGCGGTGCAGCAGGGTGACCTGGCGCTGGCCCGGCTGCATTACCGGAACGCACTGAAAAAGTCGCCCCGGAACACCACCGTATTGATGGGGCTGGCGGATATCGCCCGACGCGGCGGCGACCCCGAGGAGATGCATGCGCTGCTGGAGCAGGCCCATAACGGTGAACCGAAAAGCCCCAACCCCGGACTGATCTCGGCGCAGGCCTATCTGGCGGAAGATAAACCGCTCAAGGCCCTGCGCATGACCAGCCAGCTCTCCGCCGCCTTCCCCGACGATCCCTCGGTCCTGCTGGTCCACGGCAAGACCCAGCTGGCGGCGGGCGATGCGATCAATGCCGTCACCACCCTCCGGCGACTCACCGAGCAGACACGAAACGTCGAGACCCTGCAGTTGCTGGGCAACGCCCAACAGGCGGCCGGTCAGCGGGACGAGGCCCGCCGGAGCTACCAGCAGGCGCTACGGGAGAAGCCGGGATTTACCCCGGTAGTCATCAGCCTGTTCACGCTTGAACTGAGCGCCGGACGGCATGAGGAGGCCCTCACCCATGCCAAATCTATCCAGCGGGCACTGCCGGACAATCCCCTCGGTTATGAGTTCGAAGGCACCACCCATGCCATGCAGGGGCGGAACGAACAGGCGATCGCCCTGTACGAGAAGGCCTATCAAATGCAACCCAGCGACCGGCTGGCGATACCGCTGGCACTGCAGTATGCCCATGCCGGCAATGCCCCGCGCGGCCTGGAACTGCTGCGCGAATGGGCAACAAAAGAGCCCGACAACCTGAAGACCCGGCTCACTCTCAGCGGCATGCTGCTGGAGCAGGGGCAGCCGGAAGAGGCGATCCGGGGCTACGAAGCGGTCCTGCAGGTCGACGAAAACAACCTGGTGGCGCTGAACAACCTCGCCTGGATCTACTCGACCCGGGGAGACCGGCGGGCCGTCGACCTGGGCAAGCGCGCCTACGATCTCGCCTCCACCCGCCCGGAGATCGTCGATACCTATGGCTGGATCCTGGTGCAAACCGGCGACCTTGGCAAGGGATCAGAGATTCTCAAGCAGGCCGCGGAGCTGAGTCCCGAGCATCAGGAGATCATCTATCACCTGGGCTTCTCCCTGCATAAACAGGGCAACCGCAGCGAGGCGGAGGCCACCCTGAAACGGGCCATCGCCATTGACGACAGCAGCGAACTGGCACAGTCCGCCAGGCAACTGCTGGAGAGTATGCGCTAGGCGGACGGCGGCGGGAGTTTCAGCCGGGAAGGCACGGCCTTCCCGGCGCCGATGCTTCAACTCAGAACCAGCGCCGCCAACGAAAGAACAGTAGCAGCCCCACCGCCACCAGCAACATGCCGACCACCACCAGCGGAAAACCGAGCGAGCTTTCGGCGCCGGGAATCCCACCCACGTTGATCCCCAGCAGGCCGGTAACGAAGGAGAGCGGCAGGAAAATGGCGGCGATCACCGAGAGGATGTAGATGCGCTGATTGGTCTGCTCGGTTAGGCTGCTGACCAGGGACTCGTGCACCACCCCGGCACGCTCCCGCGCCGCATCCAGGTCCTCCACCAAGCGGGTCAGGCGATCGGCCGCCTCGCGCAGGTATAGCAAGTGTTCACCCGACAGCAGCGAGACGCGTTCCGTCGACAGCCGGTTGAGCGCCTCCCGTTGCGGGGCAAGGAAGCGCCGCAGGGTGATCGCCTGGTGGCGGATACCGGCCAGCTGCTCCCGCTGTGCCGGCCCCGCGGCGGTCACTACCGCCGCTTCCAGGTCATCCACCCTATCGTACAGCTCATCGATCACCACCCCCACCCGATCGAGCAGCAGGTTCACCAGCATGACCAGAAAATCACCCGGTGATTCGGGGCCGCCGCCGCGCCCGATCAACGCACGCAGGTCATCCAGCGACAGCAGCCGCCGCAGCCCCAGGGTGTAGATCCGCCGCTCACCGATCCACATCCGCAGACTGACCATATCCTCCGGTTCCGCCCCGGGGTTGAGATTGACGCCGCGCAGGAAAATCAGCAGGCCGTTATCGGTCGGCACACAACGCGGACGGGTCTCCGCCTGCAGCAGCGCCTCGACGGTCAGTTCCTGTAGCCCACTGTGCTGATACATCCACTCCTGTACGCTGGGCCGGGAATAGTCAAGATGCACCCACAGCCACTCGGGGTCCGCCGGAGGCGTGTCTGCGACCTGCCCCCAGGCAACCTGCCGGCCACCGCCCTGCCCGTCCAGCAGCCAGCTTTGGCTTGCGTCCTCCAGCGCTTGCGTGTCGTCAACCGCGGACGGTTCATCACTCATGTTCTGGCACCTGTGGTTCTTGTTGTTCTGATACCGCTGATTGCAGGATAGCATGACGCCGCCCACCCGGCCGCACGCCGGGGAAGCGGGGCGGCGGCGAAACTACTGTTCCAGGCTTTTCGAGGCGACCTCGAACACATCCCGGGAGACCCCCTCGGCCTTGAGGATGCGCTCCAGCTGTGCCTGCATCAGCTGCTGGCGGGCCGGGTCATAGCGCCGCCAGCGGGCCATCAGGCGTACCAGGCGCGAGGCCACCTGCGGATTGAGTCCGTCCAGTTCCAGCACCCGGTCCCCCAGGAAACGGTAACCGCTGCCATCGGCGGCGTGGAAACACACCGCGTTACCGGAACAGAAGGCTCCGATCAGGGCGCGCACCTTGTTCGGGTTGGCGATGGAGAAGGCGGGGTGCTGCAGCAACGCCTGGACCTGTTGCAGGGTGTCGCTACGCTTGGAGAGCGCCTGCAGGCTGAACCACTTGTCCAGCACCAGCGGATCGTCCCGCCACTGCCGATAAAACGCTTCCAGCAGCTGCGCCGTCTCCGGGGTGTCCCGGTCGGCCAGCAGGGCGAGTGCGGAGATCACATCGGTCATGTTGTTGCCGGTCCGGTACTGGTCGACACAGCGTTGCCGGATGGACTCCTCCTCCAGCTGCATCAGGTAAGCGAGGGCGAGATTGCGCAGGCTGCGGTGGCCGATGGAGGCGGCGTCCGGCCGATAGGTTCCGCTCACCGCATGGGCCTGGTAGACCGCCAGCAGCTCCTCGCGCAGTTCACCGGCCAGGGTGGTTTTGAGCCGCTCCCGGGCACGGTGGATGCCCTCCACGTCCACCACCGCCATCTGGTCCCCCAGATAGCTCTCGGACGGGAGCGTCAGCACCTCGGTCAGCAGCGCCGGATCGGTCGCGCGGTCGCTCAGCGCCGCACGGAACGCCTCGATGAAGCCCGTCGGTACGGCGCCGTCGGGATCGGCCACGCCCTGCAACAGCACGCGCTGGGCCAGGGTCTGGGCGGCATCCCAGCGACAGAAACCGTCGCTGTCATGGGCCATCAGGAACATCAGCTGCTCGTCGCTGTAGTCGAATCGCACCTTCACCGGCGCCGAGAAGCTGCGCAGCAATGAGGGTACCGGGGCCTCGGGGAGATCTTCAAACAGGAACCGCTGGCGGCGCTCGCTCAGCTCCAGCATGCGGGTGCCCTGGACGGTGTCGGTTTCCCCCGCCAGCCGCAACCCCATATCGCCCCCCCGGCTGTCCAGCAAGCCCACTGCCAGCGGGATCAGGAACGGTGCCTTGTCCGGCTGGCCGGGGGTGGCCGGGCAGTGCTGTTCGACGGTCAGGCTGTAGGTCCGCCGGCCGGCATCGTAGTCGCCCTGGATGCTCAACTCCGGCGTGCCGGCCTGACTGTACCAGCGCTTGAACTGGCTGAGGTCGCGCCCGCCGGCATCCGCCATGCACTGCACGAAGTCATCGGTGGTGACCGCCTGTCCGTCGAAACGCTCGAAGTAGAGATCGGTGCCGCGCCGGTAGGCCTCGGGGCCCAGCAGGTTGGCCTGCATGCGTACCACCTCGGCACCCTTTTCATAGACGGTCACGGTATAGAAGTTGTTGATCTCCATGTAGGAGTCGGGACGCACCGGATGGGCCATGGGGCTGGCATCCTCGGCGAACTGGTGGGCGCGCAGCAGCCGCACGTCCTCGATCCGCTTCACCCCGCGGGAGCCCATGTCGGCGGAGAACTCCTGATCGCGGAACACCGTCAGCCCCTCTTTCAGGCTGAGCTGGAACCAGTCGCGGCAGGTGATGCGGTTGCCGGTCCAGTTGTGGAAATACTCGTGGGCGATCACCGACTCGATACCCTGGAAATCCCGGTCGGTGGCGGTGGCCGGGGAGGCCAGCACATACTTGGAGTTGAAGATATTCAGCCCCTTGTTCTCCATCGCCCCCATGTTGAAGTCGTTCACCGCCACGACCATATAGATATCCAGGTCGTACTCGCGGCCGTACTGCCGCTCATCCCAGCGCATGGCCTGTTTCAGCGAGGCCATGGCGTGATCGCACTTCGCCACATTCTCCGGCTCCACGTAGATGCGCAGCGCCACCTCCCGTCCCGACGGCGTGGTATGGCTCCCCTCGATGGCGCGCAGATTCCCCGCCACCAGGGCGAACAGGTAGGCCGGCTTGGGGAACGGATCGGCCCAGGTGACCTGGTGCCGTCCCTCATCGAGCTGGACCGTCTCAAGCGGATTACCGTTGGAGAGCAGCACCGGATAGCGCGCCTGGTCGGCGATGATGGTGGTGGTAAAGCGGCTCATCACGTCCGGCCGGTCGAGGAACCAGGTGATCTTGCGAAACCCCTCCGCCTCGCACTGGGTACAGAACATGGCGCCCGATTTGTACAGCCCCTCCAGGGCGGTGTTGTGCTGCGGGCGGATGCGCACCTCGCTCTCCAGCACGAACCGGTCCGGCACCCCCGCTACGCTAAGCCCCTCGTTATCCTGGACATACTCCGTGGAATCGAGCGGCCGACCGTCGAGGGCGAGGGTGAGCAGTTCCAGCTGTTCACCGTGCAGCCGCAGCTCCGCGGGGCGGCCTTCGGCGGCCGGATTTCTGCGCAACTCCAGCCGCGAACGCACCCGGGTCTCCTCCTCACCCAGTTCAAACCGGAGATGGACCTGATCGATGAGAAATTCCGGGGGCTGGTAATCCTTCAGGTAGATGGTGTTGGGGGTGTCTCTGAGCATGGCGTTCCCTTCTGGCTGTGCGTAACAACTGTCGCTGCAATAGATCAGGATTCTATCCTACTATTCAACCCCGGGTGGAATAGCGGTATTTAGCCCGAATCTTTCACAAATTTGCACAGATCTCGCTTGTCTCTTGCTTCCACAAGAAATATTCCCTCAGTCGGCCGTAGTCACTGATACGCCGCTCCTTCGGGAATTTCCTTGTAAAAACAATATCCGGCGCGATCTCGGCACAAATTTATGAAATCTTCGGGTTAGGCATATCATGCATACGCACTCGCTAGACCCCCCTTATGGCGCTTGGTACGATAGCCCAAATCCTCTGCAATTTAGAGACTGAACATGCCAAAAATCGTGCTGTACACCACCGCCATCTGTCCCTACTGCATGCGTGCCAAATCGCTGCTCAAGCGCAAGGGGGTGGAGTTTGAAGAGTTTCGCATCGAGGGCGACCGCGAGCGTATGCGCGAGATGATCCAGCGCAGCCGCCGCAACACCGTGCCGCAGATCTTCGTCGACGACTACCATGTGGGCGGCTATGACGACCTGGCCGAACTGGATGTGATGGGCAAGTTGGACCCGCTGCTCGGTCTGGAGCCACAGGGCGAGCCGGACGTCATCACATGACCAGCCCGGAGATGCGCCTGGACAAATGGCTCTGGGCGGCGCGCTTCTTCAAGACCCGAAAACTCGCCATCGAGGCGATCAACGGCGGCAAGGTCCACCTCAACGGCCAGCGCACCAAACCGGGTAAATGCATCACCATCGGCAGCCGGCTCACCATCCACAAAGAGTCCCTGGAGTGGCAGATCGAGGTCCTGGAACTGCCGAAACAGCGCCGCCCGGCCAGCGAGGCGATCCATTTCTACCGGGAAGACGAGGCCGGCCGGGAGCAGCGGCTGCGGCAGATTGAGGAGCAGCGTCTGTTGCGGGCCGCGGCGCCCCGTCCCGCCGCGGGCAAGCCGAGCAAGCGCGACCGGCGCATGATCCACAGTTTTACCGGCAAAGACCGCTAGTACTCTGTCAGGGTGATATTGACGTATTCAGTTGGCCTGTCCGCGTTCCTGGCAAGGCGCGGCTCGCAGCGAATGGCCCGGTCCTTTGCAAGAGCCGCAACACGGCCAGGGGCGCGGACAGGCCAACCCGAAGGGCGCCCCTGTGGTGTCCCGCCGTTGCGTTGCGCCGCTTGACAAGGACCGGGCCATTGCCTGCACGACGCGCCTTGCGGCAAGACACCACAGGGGCGCTGAACTAGTCAATATCACCTTGACAGAGTACTAATATGGATCAGGATGCCTATCGCAAGACCTACGAGCGGATCAACGAACGCGCCTGCCTGTTCGAGAAGTGCCTGTTTGCCGGGCATGCCGGCTGCTCTCGGTCGGAGCGGTTCAATCTGGCGGAGCGGGAGGGCATCCATTGCGATTCGGACAGCGCCCAGGCCCAGTGCGCCGAACTGCTGGTGCTGTTACGCCACCACAGCCGCTTCGCCCTGAAGACCCAGGACGGTAACGGCGTGCTGAATCACGCCCAGGCACTGCGCATCCAGGTGGGCGGCCTGCGCGGGCTCGACCAGGTCGTGGAGCAACGCCGGGAACCCGTTCGCTTTGTCCCGGATGTCCACGCCCTGGTCTGCCGCGCCCGCGCCCGCTTCGGCACCCTGGAGCGGCTCCCCTTCAACCGCATCATCCAGCAGATCGCCGCCTTCAAGGGGCGCCGCGGCTGACACCCCTTCCCCGTTCCCTGCCACGCCACCCAGCGTCTACACTCAGAAGAAACAGATCGGCATCCCCGCGCCCACTTGTTGATCCGGGTCATGGCATCCCGGGCCGTCTTCCAGTGGGATAAGGACCTGTCAATAAATAACTATTACATCTTGCTGGTCTTTTCGTCCGCCTTCGGCGTTACGGCAAGACTTACATAGAACGACTATGCGCGCCTTGCCGTGCGACGTGAACGGATTCACTAATGTCGCGGGGGCAGGGATGCCCAGGAGCGGCCTTGAAGGCAAACAAAAATCCGGCGCAATATGTAACAGTTATTTCTTTCCAGGCCCTAACGAGATTCAAGAACGCCGTTATTTCACTTCCGAGGAGAGAATAATGCCTGCCTATACCACCCAGGATATCCGGAATATCGCCCTGGTGGGCCAATCAGGCGCCGGTAAAACGACGCTGGTCGAGGCCCTCTTGTATCACGCCGGCGTGATACAGAACCAGGGTTCCATCGAACGGGGCGACACCGTCTGCGATTTCGATCCCCAGGAGAAACGCTACGAGCACTCGCTGGATACCGCCCTGGCCCATCTGCACACCGGGAACACCCAGGTCAATCTGCTGGACACGCCGGGACTGGTCGACTTCTTCGGCCGCGCGTTTGGCGTCCTGCAGGCGGCGGAAACCACCGCCGTGGTGATCAATGCCGAAACCGGCATCGAGCCGGCCACCCTGGCGATGATGGAGCATGCGAAAACCGATGGCCTGTGCCGCATCATTATCGTCAACAAGATCGACGCCGACCATCTGGACCTGGAGGCGCTGCTGAATCGTATCCGCGAGACCTTCGGCGATGTCTGCCTGCCGCTCAACCTGCCGGCCGCCGAACAGGGCAAGGTCGTGGACAGCTTCTTCACCCCGGATGGCGAGCCGACCGCCTTCTCCTCCGTGGCCGAGGCGCATACCAATATAGTCGACCAGGTGGTGGAGATGGATGAACAGCTGATGGAGCTCTACCTGGAACAGGGCGAGGAGCTGAAACCGGAACAGCTGCACGACCCGTTCGAGGCGGCGCTGCGCGACGGTCACCTGATCCCGGTCTGTTTCGTTTCGGCCAGGAACGGCTCGGGGATCCGCCAACTGCTGAAGATCATCACCCGGCTGCTGCCCGATCCAACCGAGGGCAATCCGCCCCACTTCCTCAAGGGTGCCCCGCCGCACGCACAGTCGGCGAAGGTACGCCCCGACCCCGACCGGCATGTGGTTGCCCATGTGTTCAAGGTGAGCAACGATCCGTTCCGCGGCAAGCTGGGCATGTTCCGGGTCTACCAGGGGACGGTCACAACGGCTACCCAGCTGTTTATCGGCGACTCGCGCAAGCCGTTCAAGCCGAGTCACCTGTACCGCATTCAGGGCAACAGCCAGACCGAGATGGCCCAGGCGATCCCGGGTGATATCTGCGCTGTGGCACGAATCGACGAGATCTTCCGCGACGCCGTGTTGCACGACTCCCACGACGAGGACAATTTCCACCTGCAGCCGGAAGAGTTTCCGGTGCCGCTGTTCGGCCTGGCGGTGATACCCCAGAAGCGGGGCGACGAGCAGAAGCTCTCCGACGCCCTGCTGAAGATCGCCTCGGAGGATCCCTGTCTGGTGATCACGCATGACTCCCAGGCCAATGAAACCGTGGTCCGCGGCATGGGCGAACTGCACCTGCGGGTGGTGCTGGAACAGCTGGAGGAGCGCTATAACGTGCACGTGGAGACCCGCCCCCCCAGCATCGCCTACCGGGAGACCATCGGCGGACCCGCGGACGGGCATCATCGGCACAAGAAACAGACCGGGGGTGCCGGGCAGTTCGGCGAGGTGTCACTGCGGGTATCCCCGCTGCCACGCGGCGAGGGCTTTGTGTTCGTCGATGAAGTAAAGGGCGGGGTGATACCCGGCCAGTTCATCCCCGCCGTCGAAAAGGGGGTACGGCTGGCACTGGAAGAGGGCTATATCGCCGGCTACCCGATCCAGGACCTGCAGGTGACGGTATACGACGGCAAATACCACACCGTCGATTCCAAGGAGATCGCCTTTGTCACCGCCGGCAAGAAGGCCTTTCACAACGCCCTGGAGAAGGCGCGGCCGATTGTGCTGGAGCCGGTGGTCAACATCAGCATCACCGCCAGCGGCGACGCCATAGGCGACATCACCGCCGACCTGTCGGTCAAGCGGGGACGTATTCACAATACCGAGATGATGCCGGACGGCCGCATGCTGATCAGTGGCCAGGCGCCGCTGGCCGAGCTGGACGGCTACAGCACCCGCTTGAAATCGATGACCGGCGGCCAAGGGACGTACGAGATCAGCTTCAGTCACTACGACCCGGTACCGGAAAACATCCAGCGCAACCTGGCGGAAAAACACCAGCAGCGGGTGCATCATCTGGAGGAGTGAGCGTGGCTTGGCGTGTCAAACGCGATCCTGATTACCCATCTGGCCAGCCATACCCGGGAGAAGTATCAGCCGCGAGGAGTGGTGTAAGGATGCACTGTTTACGAACCTAAGGATGGAATGAACGCAAATAAGCCCATTGGAATAGCAGGCTTACATCTACGGGATACAAACCATAATGCCCGGGGTAGGATGCCGGTGAGCTTGCGAACCGCATCATTCGCGGTAAGGCTTGATGCGGTTCGTGCCTCACCGGCATCCTACATCGCCGGCAAGCACCGTAGCCTGGATAAAGCCGCTACTCCTCCATCAGGATAAACCGCGCTATTCGCGTTCATTCGCGGCTTTAACAATCGGCAATCGACCCTGGCTGTGTGTGATGGGTCATCAGGAAAGCTATTTGGAGCGTGTCTTGGCCGCCGGCACGTAGTTGGCGTCGTTGGGGTTGAGAAAAATAAACCGCAGCTCCCCGTCATCCAGTTGCGCATAATCCATTACCGTTTCATCCAGCAGCGGGGCATACTGTGGCTCCATCACCACCTCGATGCCGTTGCTGACGACACGGATATCCTCCTCTTTGGCCTCATCGAAGCCCATGAGGTAATCGATGCTGCCATCCTCTTTCATCCGGGCGGCCATACGCAGCGCCATACCCTCGGTACCGCCCTGTTCCGCGGCATTGCGCACCTGCTCGGCGGCAGCTTCTGTGATTTCAAACATGCGAATACTCCATACTGCTGTAAGGGTGATCCGTGAGTGAGATTACCCCGGTTATACCTGCCCGTTCAATTATCTGTTTTGTCGCCGGCACTCATCCCTCATCAGCCCGCATCTTGCTGTTATTTTGTCCTGCTGTCCCGGCATCGGATTACATGTGCCAGAAACCGTTCAATCCAGTAATTGCCACCCACATCCCGCAGGTGGGTGTAGCTGGCCAGGAGATTTTTATAGACCACGCCATCGTTGGTTCCGTCAATGCCGGTACCCCGTGTCACCTTGAAGGCGAAGCGGATCTCCGGGTCCAGATTCTCCAGCGCCGAGTAGTGGAACTCGTGGGCGGCGATGCCGCCAGCAGCACCAGAAGCGCAGCCCGGCACTGTCGGCCAGGGACTCGCCTCGGTCTCCTCCAGCCGGACATAGCCGCGGCCCTGGGGGCGCTCATACATCACCACGTCGCCGGGAATCGCTCCCACCATCTCACACTGTTTATCCTTCCATGTCAGACGCCGGGACAGATACATCAGTCCGCCACACTCGGCATAGACCGGACCACCCTGTTCGATGAAATCCCGGATCTCCCGGCGCAATGAGACGTTGGCCTGGAGTTCCTCCATCACCATCTCGGGAAAACCACCGCCGATGAACAGCCCGTCCATCGGCGGCAGTTGCGGGTCATTCAGGGTATCGAAGGGCACCAGCTCGACACCCTGGTTGCGCATCTTCTGCAGGTCACCCGGATAATAGAAACCAAAGGCCCGGTCCCGCGGATAACCGATACGCAACCGCTCGGCCGGCAGCTGGATTTCCGGCTGTTCGACATAATCCAGCGCCGGCACATCGGCGGCGATGGCGAGTATCCGGTCGATGTCCACCTGTTCGGCAATCTTCTCCCCCAGCCGGGCTATCTTCTGCTCCGCGAGTTCACTCTCGTTGCTCGGCATCAGCCCCAGGTGGCGCTCGTCGATCACCAGATCGGGGGCGCTGTGCACCGCGCCCACCACCGGCAGGTCGGTATAGTGGCCAATCACATTGCACAGCTTGGCCTCGTGCCGACTGCCACCCACCTTGTTCAGGATCACCCCGGCGATGCGCACATTGGGATCAAACGCCTGGTAACCGAGGATCAGCGGGGCGATACCGCGGGTCATGCCACGGGCATCGATCACCAGAAACACCGGCGCCTGCAGCTGCGCCGCCAACGCGGCGTTGCTGTTGCTGCCATCCAGATCCAGGCCGTCATACAGCCCCTTGTTGCCCTCGATCACGCCGATCTCCGCCGTCGCCATGGCGCGACCAAACTCGTCATTGATCTCCTGCTGCGACATGGTGAAAAAATCCAGGTTCACACAGGGCCGACCGCTGGCGGCGGTGAGCCAGAGCGGATCGATGTAGTCGGGGCCCTTCTTGAAGGTCTGCACCTGCATGCCGCGGCGACACAGGGCCGCCGTCAGACCAATCGACAAGGTGGTCTTGCCTGAGGATTTGTGGGCGGCGGAGATGAAGAAATAGGCCATAGGATTGGGTCAGCTCGGTCAGGGATTATCAGGCTGCGTCCCGGACAAGGCGACAGCTTGCCTGAGTATAGTCACCCTTCCGCTTAGGTCTGTCAAAGCAGGGAAAAAGCAATTGCGGAGCGGGTTAGGTTATTGCGGTTGAGGCCGCTCCCACGCTCTTGTAGGAGTGGCTTCAGCCGCGCTGCCATCCCCACCGGATCACCCGACCGCCAGCACGCGTATCCAAACGGCGGCAAGTGCGACGGCAGCCTTGGTGATCAGGCGCAATCACCCTCGGCCGGATCTTCCAGGCTTTCCGGCAACACCCGTAGCATGCGCGCGCCGATCGCTACCAGGGTCATGGCGACCGCGACCCCGGCGATACCCAGCAGGGCCTCCGCCAGCGACGGCGTGTAGGCGGCCACGACACCGTCAAAGAAGCTGCTCTCCAGCACCTCCTTGCCCGGGAACAGGTTCATCGGAAACGCCTGTCCACCGATCACGATCACATAGACCTGGAAGAAACCGCCGACCAGCACCATCAGGGACGCGACCGCGAGGGCAAGGCGGGAGTGGCCAAAGGCCGGCGAGTAGAGCAGGAACAGCGGAATGATCCCGCCGATCACCACCTGGCCGATCCAGAATAGGCTGGTATAGATCCCGCCATCGAGCAGGATGAAACGCTCCACGCCGTGATGCTGGGTGACATACAGATTGGTCAGGTGGTAGACCAGGGCAAAATAGAGCACTGCGCCGACAAATACGCCCAGCAGGTTCTTCAGTTTGGCCAGCCGCAGCTCGCCGATGGTGCGATCGGCCCACCAGTAGGCGGCCATCAGGGTGATGATGAAGAACGCCAGTCCGTAACTGAACGACATGATGATGAACATCGGCGCCATGATGGCGGCGTCATACGCCTCACGCGCCACCAGGAAACCGAAGATGGAGCCGGTACCGGTGGTCAGGGCCAGACGCCAGAAGAAGGCGGCAAAGCCGATGGGCCGTTTGTACTGAGCGAACTTGCGATCCATCATGGCCCAGAGATAGAGCCCGACAATGGTGAAGAAGCCGGTATAGAGAATGATGTTCCAGGCGAAGATCGACTTGAAGTTGTAGGTGGTCATGGCCACGATCAGGCGATCGGGCCGGCCCAGATCGAGCAGCAGCACCACCAGGCCGCCGGCCAGCAGACCGATCGACAGCAGCCCGGAGAAACGCCCCAGCGGCTTGTACATGGGACCGCCGAACACGGAGCCGATGGAGGCGACATTGAGCGCCCCGGAGGCGGCCACGATCAGGAAGATGGCGAACACATGGGGCAGCCCCCAGACGATCTGATTGCTCATGCCGGTCACGAAGTGACCGTTATGCTCCATGAAGAAAGCCGCTCCCATCCCCACCAGTATGATGAAGAGCAGGAAGGCCAGTCCGCCCCAGTAGCGGGGGGAACTGCAGTAGAGCTCGCGGTATTGCATTTTTTTCATCGACTTCTCTCCCGAGCGCTCAGATATTGGTATAACGCACGCCGGTGTTCAGTTCGAGATCGGCCCGAATCTGACGACTGTGGTACGCCTTCAGCGCCCTGGCGATTTCGCTATCCGGATTCTTCAAATCACCGAACAGGATGGCCTGGTGACCCTCCCGGTTGCAGGCATCCTGGCAGGCGGTGGTCTGATCACCGGCATCGAGCCGCTGCACACACAGGGTGCAGGATTCGACGCAGCCCTTGCCGCGCGGCGTGCCGGTACGTTGCGACGCCACGTCCTGGTGAATGAACGAGCGGGCCTTGTAGGGACAGGCCATCATGCAGTAACGGCAGCCGATACAGGTATGCCGATCCACCAGCACCAGGCCATCGGCGCGTTTGAACGAGGCACCGGTGGGACAGACATCCACGCAGGGCGGGTGTTCGCAGTGCTGGCACATCATCGGCAGATTGGTGATCTCGCCGGTCAGGTTATCCTTCAGTTTCACCTTGCGGACCCACTGCGGCCGCTGGGCGTCCCACATCGCGTCGGACTGGCCCGCCGGACGCTCGATCAGATCGATGCCGTTCTCCTGGTTGCAGGCCGCGACGCAGGCACTGCAGCCATCGGCACACTTGTTGGTGTCGATCAGCATGCCCCAGCGCACCTTGCTGGAGACGCCTTCGTCGGAACCGGCATTGGCCATCGTCAGCATCACCCCGGGGGCAATGCTGGCAGCACCCGCCGCCAGCACCGTCTTGCCGATAAAATCACGCCGCCGCAGATCAGGCTGGTCACTGTTATGGCTCATGATCAGTTCCCCCTGCTCGTGGTATGGGTCGCGGCATGAAGACGCGCCAGTTCGTCCCGGCTCAGGGACAGCGACCGGTCGACGGAGGGCAACAGGCCGAGCGCCCGCAACTCACCGGCGCCACCGCCGACCCCGGCACTGCTGTTGCCGTTGGCGCCCTCCGGTGTCTTGCTGTGGCACTGGAAGCAGGTCAGGTTGACCGCCACATAGCTGTGGCAGGATTCACAGAACTGGCCCTCGGCATTTACCGGCTTGTAGGTGCCCGCGCTGTCCCGCTCGGCATGACACTGAACGCACTCGGCCAAGCTGAAACGGGTGTCCCGAATGCCCTTGCGCACCGTCGCGTCGCGGTCATGCTTGAGATAGTCCATGTGGTTACGCCGTATCTCCGCGGTCGGTGCCACACAAGTCTCCAGGCCTGCCGCCTTGGAACCCTCAGTAACGGCGCTGTCGCCGACGACACCGGTGGCGAGGAGCAGCAACGCTCCCCCCAGGGCCATCCGCGCGAATCGCCTAAAGCCGGTTAAACTACCCATTACCGCTCCTATTCACCAAGACCCATCTGGATGTAACCCGTCGGACAGACGTCGCTGCAGACGTGGCAGCCGATACATTTGTTGTAGTCGGTATCGACATAGCGGCCGGTGGTCGCCTCGGTTTTCTTCACCCGGAACACCGCATCCTGGGGGCAGAACACCACGCAGTTGTCGCATTCGAAGCACATGCCGCAGCTCATGCAGCGCTTCGCCTCGGCCACCATCTGCTCCTCGCTGTAGGGGTGCATACGCTCGCTGAAATGCCCCAGCACCACCTCGGCGGAGGGTACCTCCTCGGTGCGCTTGTTGCGCGGGGTGAACGAGAAGTGACCCAGGAACAGGTCGCTGGAGGGGATCACCTCCTGCTCGGCCCGGTTCTCGAAGTTGTGCACGGCATATTTGGCACCATCGGTGCCGCGCTGATCGCCCACCTTCGAATCAAACAGCTCCGGATCCTTGCCCACCTCGTGCAGTTTTTCCAGCAGATCGAAATGGTGTACATCCACCTTGGGACGTTTCACCAGCTCCTCCTGCTTGAGGTAGCGGTCGATACTCTCGGCGGCAATCGAGGCCGCGCCGATAGCGGTGGTCAGCAGGTGCGGGCGGACGATATCGCCGGCCACGAAATGACCCTGCTTGCCCGGCACCTGGAAGAACTTGTCGGCGTCGATCAGGTTGCGCTCATTGGCCATATCCTCCAGGCCGCTCATCTCGCCGCCCTGGCCGATGGCGGAGACGATCAGGTCCGCCTCCAGCACCCGCTCGGTACCCTCGACCGGGATCGGCTTCATGCCGTCCATGGTGCAGTCGCACACCTTGAGGCCGGTGGCACGGCCATCTTCACCGACGATCACTTCCAGCGGCATGACGCCGTCGAGGATGGTGACACCCTCGGTGGTGGCATCGTGCACCTCGTGCTCGGCGGCCATCATCTTGTCCTTGGTGAACAGCGAGGTCAGGGTGACGTCGGAACCCTGGGCATCGGCGGTCACCGCCACATCATGGGCGACATAACCATCCTGCACCACCAGTTCGGGACGATCGGTCGGATTCTGGTGTTTCACATGCCCCAGGCGGCGGGCCACGGAGACCACGTCGATGGAGGTATCACCGCCGCCGACACAGACCACCTTGTCGGCGGTAACCTTCATGCGGCCCTCGTTAAAGGCCTTGAGGAAGGCGACACCGGTAACACAGTTGGAGGTGCCTTCCCAACCGGGGACCGGCAGGCCACGGCCGCTCTGACAGCCCAGGGCCCAGAGCAGCGCGTCAAACTCTTGCTCCACGTCGGCCACCGACACATCCCGGCCGACCCGGGTCTTGAGGCGCAAATCGACGCCCATCTCGACAATCCGGTTCAGTTCCGCGTCCAGTTTGTCGCGCGGGATGCGGTAGCCGGGGATACCGTAGCGCATCATGCCGCCCAGCTCCGCGTTTTCGTCGAAGATGGCGACGCCGTAGCCCATGCGGCGCAGCTGGTAGGCGGCCGCCATACCGGCCGGTCCGCCACCGATCACGGCCACTTTCTTGGCGATGTCCGCACCCGGGGTGAACTTGTAGCCGTTGGCGATCGCCGAGTCACCGATATACTGCTCGACGGCATTGATACCGACGAAATCCTCCACGTCATTGCGGTTGCAGCCGTCCTGGCAGGGTGCCGGACAGACCCGGCCCATCATCGACGGGAAGGGATTGGCATCGGTGGAGCGCCGGAACATGTACTCATCCCGTTCCACACCTTCCGGCGGCTTCTCCTGGCCCCGGCCAATCGCCAGGTACCCACGGATATCCTCGCCGGAGGGACAGCTCCCCTGACAGGGCGGCGTCTTGTGGATGTAGGTCGGGCACTTGTACGAGGTATCTTCGCGGAAGATCTTCTCGCTAAAATCGTCCCACTCGTTGTCGCCTTCCTTATATCGGCGGTAACTCAGTTTTGTGTTCATCTGTTCCGTAGGAGTTGCCATGGAATTCTCTCCTCAACCTGTATAATTCTTAAAACACCGCCAGCATTCGGATACCGGCGCGTTATACCTCAAGACTTTCAACAACCTTTACGCTTCGCCGTCCGCCTCATCGTCGGAATCGGCGTCTTCCTCATCGCTGTTCTGGCCGGTGAGGATAATGGCGTTGCTGACCAGCTGGTGGACACTGACAATCTGGTCCATCTCCATGCCGTAGTACGGCAACACCTTGGTAAACTGGCTCTTGCAGATGGCGCAGATGGCGGCCATGTGCGTCACGCCCTCGTCCTTGATCACATTCTGCAGCGCCGTCATCCTCGGCAGCGCCCCCTTGACCCGGATCTCCATCAGGTCATCGGTCAGCAGACCACCACCGCCACCGCAGCAGAAGGTCCTCTCGCCGATGGTCTCGTGATCCATGTCGACATAGTTGTTGCAGACCGCCTTGATCACCGCGCGGGGTATATCGAACTGGCCGCCCGGTTTGTCGCCCATGCGGGTGGCGCGGGCCACGTTGCAGGAGTCGTGAAAGGTCAGGGTCATGTCGTCATTGGCCGACTTGTCGAACCGCAGCTTGCCCTGCTGGATCAGGTCATAGGTGTACTCGCAGATATGCTGCGGCACCGGATAACGCGGATCCAGGAAATCAAAGGGTCCGGCCAGGGTATTCAGGAACGCGTAGGCGACGCGCCAGGCGTGGCCGCACTCGCCGAAAACGATCCGCTTGACGCCCAGTTCCAGGGCGGCCTGGCGGATACGCAGGGCGACCCGGCGCATGTTCTCGTAACTGCCGATGAACATGCCGAAGTTGCCCGCCTCGGAGGCGGTGGTGCTCATGGTCCAGCTGACGCCGGCCTCGTGGAACACCTTGCCGTAGCCGATCAGGCCGTCCACGTGGGGTTCGGCAAAGAAGTCGGCGGACGGGGTCACCAACAGGATCTCGGCACCCTTTACGTCCAGCGGATACTTGACCGCCACGCCGGTTTCATCAAAGACATCCTCCTCCAGCCCCTCCAGGGTATCCAGAATGGCCGGACCGGGGAGTCCCAGGTTGTTGCCCTTCTCGTGCACCTTGGCGATGATCTCGTTACAGTACTTCTGGCCGTAGCCGACGCTGTCGAGGATCTCGCGCGCCGCCATGGAGATCTCGGCGGTGTCGATGCCATAGGGGCAGAACACCGAGCAGCGGCGGCACTGGGAACACTGGTGGTAGTAGCTGTACCACTCGTCCAGGGTCTCCCGGGTCAGGTCCTTGGCGCCCACCAGCCAAGGGAAATACTTGCCAGCAAAGGTGTTGTAGCGGCGATAGACCTTGCGCAGCAGATCCTGACGACCCACCGGCATATTTTTCGGGTCCTTGGTGCTGAGGTAGTAGTGGCACTTGTCGGTACAGGCACCGCACTTGACACAGGCATCCAGATAGACCTGCAGCGAACGATAGCGTGAACGCAGATCATCCAGCTTCTCCAGCACCTTGTCATGCCAGTCATCTACCAGCTCACCGGGGAAACCCAGGGGCGTATTGTGATCCGGTTTGGCAACATAGGGGCTGAGATGCGCCATGGTGCCTTCCACGAGTTCCGGCACGTCCACATACTCATGGAGCTCCGGTACATCGAATTCCGCCTTAGCCATGTAATACCCTCTTCGGCTATCAGTCGTTTGTTGGCAGTCGTTTGCTGCTGCGTTTATTCTTCCATCGCCTTCGCCCAGTCGGCGAGGTGACGCTTCTCACGGGGGTTGTCCACCTGATTACGGGTCGGGCTGAAGAAGATGCCCGGTGCGTGCAGCAGCTTGCTGAACGGGAACAGGATCATCAGCAGCGCCACCAGGGCGAGGTGGACCAACAGTGTAAAATCGATAGGCAAGGTGCCGATACTGAAGCCCATCAGGCCGGTGAAGAACTGTTTCACCATGACGATATCGGTATGGGCGACGAACTTCATCATCAGGCCACTGATGCCGATAATGATCAGCAGCAGCAGCCACAGATAATCGGATGGGGCGGAGATATAGCGTACCCGGTCGACAAAAATACGCCGGATCAACAGCCCGCCGAGCCCGGCCAGCATGGCAAACCCGGCATAGACACCGAACGGCTGGATCAGCTCGATCGGCAGCCACACGGGATCCATGAAGTAGCGCAGGTGGCGCAGCAGCACGACGAACAACGCCATATGGAACAGCCAGCCGAATATCCAGGTCCACTTGGTACTCTTGAACAGGCTTTCAAAGAACACCACTTCGCGGAACATGCGCATCACCACGCCAGTCTGGGTCACCGGGGCCGGGGTGGTAGGAATCTTCAACGGAGCCGGGGTCCTGGCATACTGGGCAATCTTTGTTGCCAGACCAATCACCAGCACGGCGGTCGCTACGATAAACAGCAACGCATAGACAGTGGACATGTTCCTGCGATCCTCAAGCTATTCTGATAGCCGGGAGACGTCTACTCCCGGCATTCCAACCACTTCAACGAAGTGCGTCAGGGTCGTGGTAAAAATAAAGTATTCCAAGATCGCACAGCTATCGGTTTGCTCACAAGGCGTGCAAAGGGGCGCATAGCGGGCCTATGTAACCCTTTGCACAACGCAGTGAGCAGGCCGAGAGCGAAGCGAGATGGGATAATTTATTTTTTTCGCGGCCCTCAATCTGGAAACCTCGCTTTCCGTTGCACGAAGCCACCTTCTCCAGCGCGGAGAAGGCCGCCCCGACGCACCCTCCCGCGCACCGCGGGGAGGGTGACTATTTCCCAACACGTACCGGTTCAGATACAGCCGGTCGGTTTGGGCAGACCGGCAAAGCGGCAAGCCTGCTTACCGGGGCCGTAGGGGAACAGGGCATACAGGTACTTGCTGTTGCCTTTCTCCTTGCCCAGTTTCTTGCCGACCGCCTTGGTCAGAACGCGTACCGCGGGAGCGATCTGGTACTCTTCATAGTACTCGCGCAGGAAATTAATGATGTCCCAGTGCTCTTCGGTCAGCTCCAGGTCATCCTCTTTGGCCATGACTTCTGCCACACCTGGCTCCCAATCGGACAGATTGGTCAGGTAACCCTCTTCATCCGTCTCAAAAGACTTGCCGTTGACTTCAATTGCCATGATTCACTCTCCAGTAAAGTACTCGTGTAAAAAATTCAGTTGGTTGTGACCAGGAGTCTGTCGGACTTAACACTGATCTGCTGCGGAAAATCCGGATTTGGCCATATTTTCCGATCTTTCTCGTTTAATAGGTCCACTATTGGCCTCGAAAGATCGAAAAATCTGTCTCAAATCGGCTTTCCCTCGCTACGATCGGTCAAGCCCGACAGACTCCTACAGCCACGCATTCACCTTGTCATGCGCCGCCGCCAGATCAACAAAGCCGGCATAATCGACTACCTCTATGCCTTCGATCACCCGATCTTCCGCCATACCGCGGGCCTTCAGATCCGGGCCCAGAACGTACAACTTCATCTTCTGGGCGGCCTCTTTCATCCGAGGCTCTTTCGCCGCGCCCTTGAGCGCGGCGTAAATACCATCCTCGATCAGCAGCAGTGCGCTGCCCTCGCTGGCCAGGCTCAGACAGCTGTCGAGGGAGTTCTTCTCGTAAGGTGATTTATTTACCGTGTGTAAAATACTCATCTTGCCCACCTCTTAGAAACTGAAGATGACGTCTTGGTCATCCATAAGGTCCGCCAGGGCCTCATCGCTCAGGACTTCCACATCGACAATCAGGTCATCCTTGCTGATGCCGCGCGCATCCATCGCGGTTTTGGAGACGTACAGCTTCTCGACGTCATACATCTCCAGCGCCCGGTAGGTGGGTGAGAAGTTCTTCATGCCGATTCCAGCGGTCTCCTGACCCTTCTTCAGCTGGTAGATACCGTCGTCGCTGAATACCAGGCTCACGTCCTGATCAAATGCAGCGGCAATCAACACCACCTCCAGCGACTCCAGGGCGTATATGGAACCATACGGGGCACGCCGGTTGACGAACATGAATTTCTTGACGACCTCGTCGTCCATCATCTCTTCTTCGGACATCTCTCTACCCCTTCACTTAGTCGCCGAACACAACCAGACGCTCTGCCTGGATGCCGGCCTCTACCAACTGGCCAAGACCCGAGATGCGGAAGCCGGGCGCGATGTTCTCGGCATCTTTGCCGTTACGCTTGGCTTCGCCCTCATCCACAATACCGCGCCGCTGCGCGGCCGCCACACAGACCACCAGGTCCAGGTCGTACTGCGCGGCCAGCTCGCTCCAGCGATTGACGATATTACGGTCGTCCTGGGGCGGCGTGGTCAGTTTGGTCGCGTTGTTCACACCGTCGTGGTAGAAGAAGACGCGGAAGATCTCGTGCCCCTTCTCCAGTGCGGCCTTGGTGAACTGATAGGCCGAATCAGCCGCCTGGTGCTGATAAGGACCTTCGTTTACTTGAATCGCAAATTTCATTATCGATTCCCTTATAGCCAATCAACTTAGAAGCGGATGTGTGCGGATGCATTCAGATTCGCACGACTTCCACGCCAGTTATCGATATGGTACTTGGTGAACGGCAGTCCGGTCTTCTCAAAGAAACGCGGCCAGCCGATACGCTCCGCCCACTCACCGATACGCTCGTAGTCCTTGGCATCTTCCTTGTAGACACGGAGGATGTTCTTGACTATCGCCGACACTTCCGGCCAGCGTGGCGGGTTGTTGGGGATACCCGCGGCGACCAGCTTGTGGAAGGTCGGCTTGGAGCGGGCATTGGAGTTCTTGCCACCCACCCAGATGGCGAATTTGGAGTGCTCCGGATCGTTGATCTGCATCGGCGGACAGGGCGGGAAGCAGGCGCCGCAGCAGATGCACTTGCGCTCATCCACTTCCAGGGTCGGCTTGCCGTTGACCACGGCGGGGCGAATCGCCGCTACCGGGCAGCGGGCCACCACCGAGGGGCGCTCGCAGACGTTGCCGACCTGATCGTGATTGATCTTGGGCGGCTTGGTGTGCTGGATATTGATGGCGATGTCGCCCTGGCCACCGCAGTTGATCTGGCAGCAGGAGGTGGTCAGACGTACCCGGTTGGGCATCTCTTCGCGAATGAACTCTTCGTGCAGCTCATCCATCAGCGCCTTCACCGCACCGGAGGCATCGGTTGCCGGGATATCGCAGTGCAGCCAGCCCTGGGTATGGGAGATCATGGAGACCGAGTTACCGGTACCACCGACCGGGAAGCCCTCTGCCAGCAGCTTGTCGATCAGCGGCTGCACCTTGGACTCTTCCGAAACCATGAACTCGATATTGGAACGGATGGTAAAGCGGACATAGCCTTCCGCGAAATCGTCGGCGATATCCATCAGCTTGCGAATGGTGTAGACATCCATCTGACGCTGGGTGCCGGCACGCACGGTCCAAACCTCATCACCACTGTGGGCCACGTGATGCAGAACGCCGGGACGCGGACGGTCATGCCACTTCCAGTTGCCGTAGTTCTTCTTCAGGACAGGGTGCAGATAGGGCTCGATCTCTGGTACGCCTGTCTCGTCGGGCATGCGAGGTGCTTCAGCCATTGTTACCTCCAAAAACTCTTAGTATCTGAATCTGTTGTTGATACCGGAACCGGTCCGGTTCGTCGGCCCGCCGCCCTGCGGCGGGCCTTCACCTTTAAAAAATCACTGGGCAGCCTGACGCTCTTTCCACTTGGCTGCCTCGTCATCCCAGCCATCGGTACGGATGTACGGGTTGGTACGCGGCTGATTGATCATGTTGGGATCGATTTCCAGACCCAGGCCTTCCAGGAAGTTGGTCAGGCCGATACGCTCGATCATCTCACCGGTGCGCTCGTGCTCCAGGGCGTTCTCGGCAAAGAACTCGAGGATCTCGGTGCTCAGCTCTTCCAGCCACTCGAAGTCCTCGTCGCTCTCCAGCTTGTGGAAGGGGATGATCACGGTGCCCATCAGATCGCCGATCTTCAGGGTACGCTTGCCGCCCACCAGGATGCTGACCCCGCGGTCGTCACCCGGGGAGAGGGCCTTGGTCATGACGTTGATGCAGTGCATGCAGCGCACGCAGTTGGGGTTGTCCACCGCCAGGGTGTCGTCATCGTTCAGCGACAGCGCCTGGGTCGGACAGCGGGTGATGACGTTGTCGATCACGTGCTTGCGCCCCTTCTTGGCGACGAACGCCTGCACCTCGGCCTGATCCACCTTCATGTCGTCACGCCAGGTGCCGATCATGGAGACGTCGGCGCGCTGGATCGAGTTCATGCAGTCGTTGGGGCAGCCGGAGGCCTTGAACTTCAGCTTGTACGGCAGCGCCGGGCGGTGCATGTCATCCAGGTTGGCGTTGACGCAGGTGCGCATGGCGCGGGCCTCGTCGTAGCAGGACTGCTCGCAACGCGCGGAACCGACGCAGGACATGCCGGTGCGCACCGCCGGGCCGGCACCGCCCATGTCGAAACCCATCTGGTTGAGGGCGTCGAAGGCCGGTTGGACGTTGTCGGTGGTGCAGCCCTGGAACATGATGTCGCCGGACTGGCCATGGAAGGCGATCAGGCCGGAGCCGAATTTCTCCCAGATGTCGCAGAATTCGCGGATGGTTTGGGTGTCGTAATGCATGCCCGGAGGCGGCATGATGCGCAGGGTGTGGAATTCGGCGGCGGCCGGGAACTTGGGTTTGTTGTTCTCGTCCTTCAATTCGGTAAAGCGGGGAATAACACCACCACCATAACCGATCACGCCGACCGTGCCGCCCTTCCAGTAACCCTTCTTGGTCTCGTAGGAGGTCTCCAGCTGGCCGAGCAGGTCAACCATCATATCGTTGTCTTTGGCCAGGCGCTTGAGTCCGCTTACGAAGCTCGGCCAGACGCCGCTCTCCAACTGATCAAGCATGGGGGTATCATGCATCGGTTTCGCCATCAGTTATTCTCCCATTGATCTCGATTTATATAGTGCTTACCTGCTCACCCTCGGTAGCGGCGGCATGTTGAACCGACAACCTTTGCTGAGCGGGAAATGCGGGACCTGTCACCCGGCTTGGGCCACACATCCTTATTCCAGAACATGGAGAGCATTTTAGGATTCACTTATGCAGCAAAAATACCCCGCTAATGGGGGGGAGCGGTATAGAAAGGCATATCCACTATGGGATATATGATAATTTGATAATATATGAAAACAATAAGCAACTAACTTTCTATATCCATATAAATCAACCAGTTGCGACCCTATTTTTTATCGGTTTTGATTTTGTTTGGCCGGTTTTGATAGTGCAGTGCAGCATATCCCCTGTGCCAATTTGGGCTTGCTTGAGGCACAATCCCTGGGGTTCAATAATTGTCCAAGCGGATTACTTGGGTACTTAGGGCCTGCGCAAGAATAATTCCGTAGTACCGAGGGCGTTCCTGGGCCACGCCGGCAAGGCACGCTTTGCAGGCAATGGCTGTTCCCTTGGCAAAAAGCGTAACGCCGCCAGCGGGGCCCAGGGGCGGCCGAATACAGGAACTTATCTTGCGCGGGCCCTTTTAGGCCCCGGATTCGGACCGCATGATACGCCCTGTCACCCTACTGATATAGAGGTACCCCCATGCTCCTGTTGAGTGAGGTCCTGATACAAAGTCCCGAGGTGGACTCTTTTGCGGAGCTGATCGAGGTGATCAGGATCCGCCGCCAGTCGGAGATGTTTTTCCGCATCGATGTCAAACCCCCGTTCAGTGACACGCCTGAGGATTGGGAGGATCGCCTGGAAGCCGCCTTTACCTAAGCCGTCCCTACTTTAAGGAAACCTATCGCGTGAAATACCTGCAGACCGAGACCATCATGGGTGATAACGACTCCGCCGAGGATGCGGTACCGTCCATCCAGAAGATAGAACTGCGACTGGCCGACCTGCAGCAGCGGCTGGCCGATCTGGACAGCAACGCCCCGCAGGCCGAGCGGCTGCAACTGGAACTGGACAGCGGCTATGCCCTGCTGGAGCTGAACCGGTTTGACGAGGCAGCGGCGCTGGCCCATAGCCTGTTTGAGCGCGCCCTGGATGCCCGGCTCTGGCAACATGCCGTCGAGGCCTGCGACATCCTGTTTCAGTCCGAGCAACCCGACTCGATCGTCGCTCTGGCGCACGGTATCTGGCTGGGCGTCACCTTCCCCATCGACCCGGAGCTGACGGTCGCCATGTTGCAGCACCTGATTGACGAAACCCCCGACCGCTCCGACGGGGCCGCGGTCGCGGCGGCCGTGGCCAACTACATCGTCGACCTGCGGGCCGACGAACAGAGCCGGGAGAACCTGCTGTTCTTTACCAATCAGCTGCTGGGACAGGTGGCGCGCCGCCACAGTCAGGTGGAGGAGCAGGAGATCTTCAATTTTTGGGTGCACCAACTGGAGTTGGATCAGCCGGATAAATTTCTGCCGCGCCTGGCAAAGGTCCTGGAAGTTCTGGTGAACGACCGCTGGTGGTTTGACCGGGACGCCCTGCGGGCGTTGATCCCGGACTGATCGGGAGACGATGATGTATTGGGAAGAAGAGAGCAACGACGAGGGCTTCAGCGTCCCCGAAGCGGTGATCGATCTGCAGTTCCGCATCGGCTGCCCGACGCTGCCGGTCGACCATGCCTGGCCGCTCGCCCAGGCGATTCAGCAGCATCTTCCCTGGTTTTTGCAGGAGCCGCGGGTGGGACTGCACCTGATTCACTGTGCCGAATCCGGTAACGGCTGGGAACGGCCCGAAGACCAGGGTGCGCTGCTGCACCTCTCCAAGCGGACGCCGCTCATTCTCAGACTGCCGGTGGAGCTGGCCGCCGAGGCGGGAAAACTGGCGGGAAACACCCTCGACATCGCCGGCCATCCGATGGAGATCCAGCAGCCGCGCCAGAAACCGTTGGCCATGACCCGTTTTCTCTATGCGCGCCATATCGCCGCCGATCCGGGGATAGCGGAAGAGCAGTTCATCGCCTGGGCGGTGGATGAACTGCAGGGGATGGGGCTGCGCTTCAAGAAGATCCTGTGCGGCAAGGCGCACACCCTGGAAAGTCCGGACGGCCCGATCCACACCCGCAGCCTGATGGTGGCCGAACTCTCCTATGAAGATGCCATCACCCTGCAGGAACAGGGACTGGGACTGCACCGCACGCTGGGATGCGGCCTGTTCCTGCCGCAAAAATCCTTTTGACCAGGTAACTACTCACCCGGTCCGTAAGTGATTGGCCTGCCTTGTTGGCCGATCTTGGTCCAGCCATCGTGTGAGGCCAACAAGGCAAGCCAATCACCCCGTGAGTAGTTACTTGATCAGTACCCAAACCCTTCGTAAAAAACTATTTTATTTTTTACGGCAGCCCCTATAACATATAAGTTTTCGTTAATATCCTTAATTGACCGCCATCAAGATTCCCGTGACACCACCCGACCTGAGGTGACTGGGGATGGCGCTATAACAATACCGGAGGTAAGCAATGTCCTACGAACTGAACGGCAACACCATAGAGGCCACTGACAACGGCTATCTGGTGAATCACGAAGACTGGAGCACGGATCTGGCAGGCGTTATTGCTGAAGCGGAAGGCATTAACCTGTCGGACAAGGCCTGGGAAGTGATCAACTTTCTGCGCGACGAGTACTTCAACAATAACGGCAATCAGCCCAATGAGCGCAACATGGTCAAACACTTCAAATCGGTGTGGACCGAGCTGGACAAGGTGGATGCCAAGACCCTGTATGAACACTTTCCGATGGGCCCGGCCAAACAGGCGGGCAAGATCGCCGGCCTGCCGGAAACCAAGCGCAAGGGCGGGTACTAAGGGCTCGCGCAAGAATAAGTTCCGGTATTCGGTCGCCACTGGACCCCGCCGTCGGCGTTACGCTTTTTGGCAAGGGAACAGCCATTGCCTGCAAAGCGTGCCTTGACGGCGGGGCCCAGTGACGCCCTCGGTACTACGGAATTATTCTTGCGCGAACCCTAAGCTGCCAACGGCAGTGATGCCAACGGTAGTGATGATAGCAGAGCGATTCCTGTCATCACTGCCGTGTTTTTCCGGCGCTTGACCATCTGTCGCTGGCGGACGGCACTCATAGCTTCATCCTGATCGCCGTAGCGGAAATCCACTGCCCAGATGCAGCCCAAACTATCCCGCGGGCCGGGCATCACTCGTCCTCGCCCTCCGCCTTCGGCCCCCAGCGCGCTTCCAGCTCCGCCAGCACCTTGCTATGGGAGATGATTACCACCTCATCCCCTTTCTGCAGTCTGCTGTCGGCATCCGGCAGGATCAGGTGCTCGTTGCGATACATGAATATGACCCGGCTGCCGTGCGGCAGATTCAGTTGATCGACGGTGTCTTGATCCCGCTCATGCACGACGAATGAGAAGATTCTCGCCTCGCCCTTGACCACCGCCGACACCTCCAGCGCGTTCTGTCCGGCGCACATATCCGCCAGATAGCGGGCGATGGTAGAGTCCGGGACAATCACGTCGGTCAGCCCCAGTTCGATACAGATGTGCTCATAGGAGGGATCTTCAATCCTGGTGATAACACGCTTGTACCCCAGCGAGCGTCCCACAAGGCTGGTGATGATATTGTGCTGGTCGTCGCCGGTAAGACAGAACAGGAAATCGGTCGATGCCGGGTCGGCCTCCCGCAAAATGGCCGGTTTACTCCCATCTCCATGGATAAATCCCGCCTCAAGATCGCTACTCAGCTCCTCGATACGTGACTTCTCTTTCTCGACAATCACCACCTCGTAGCCAGCGTCGAGTAGTTGCCGGGCGGTCAGGCTGGTGAGTTCGCCAGCGCCGATAAATACCGCTCTCATTGCACCTCCTTGCGTCGGCCAAACCAGTTGCGCGGATACAGGACCACCAGTAAGGCGATGATTTCCAGGCGTCCGGCCAGCATGTCAATACAGAGCACGCCCTTGAGCAGGGGTTCCAGTCCGGGGCGGGTGATGCCACTGCTCAATCCCACCGTGCCGCTGGCGGATACCACCTCGAACAGGGCATCGAGGGGATCATAGCCCATCACCACGAACGGTAGCCAGGAGACCACTACCAAACCGATAAAAAGAATGATCAACTGCAGGGCTCGCAGCACATCATCGGACTCCAGCTTGCGTCCGGCAAGATAGGGTTCGGCCACCGCATGCGGCGGCATTCCGGTTCGGCGAATCATCAATTGCAGCAGGCGCAACAGGATGAGAAGGCGCAGCAATTTAAACCCGCCGGCTGAAGAACCGACACTCCCCCCCAGCAGCATTGAAACGATCATCACCACCTTTGAGGCGGCGTCCATCCCGGTGATGCTCATGGTGCTGAAACCGGTGGTCGTCTGGGCCGAGACGCCCATCATAAAGCCGTGGTACCACGACAGCTCCCGCCCCTGGAGCCAACCCAGTCCGCTCAGCAACATGCCAATCACAAGAGCGGCGGCCAGCAGGCCGCGCAACTCCACGTCGCTCAGCAATACACCCAGGCCAGCGCGCCGGCCGGCGTGCGCCGCCCGCCAGTACAGGGGCAGCGAGACCGCGCCCAGAAAAGCGATCAACATCACCGCCACAGCGGCCGGACGGGATGCCAGTCCGGCCAGGCTGTCCGGATAATTGGAAAAGCCGCCCGTGGAGACGGCCGACAACACCTGCAGTAGTGCCTGGAAGCCGGTACCGGTCAGCGCCCAGACCAGTGCCAAGCCAACCAGGGTCAGCGACACGTAGACCATGAGACTATGACGCGCATGGGTGCGCGCGGTGGCCACGAGCGTCTCGCCGCTGCCTGCCGGATCAGAGAGCCGCCGGGCCGCGGCCTGATGCCCCATGAGCAACGCGACCGAGAGGACGACGAAGCCCAGGCCACCATACCACTGCATCCAGGCACGGGTGAACAGCAGCGTGGTGGAGCGCATCTCAATGTGGGTCAGGGTGGACAGTCCCGTCGTGGTGACACCGGACACCGTCTCGAACAGGGCGTCCACGAACGGCACCCCCGATCCCATGATCGGCCAGGACATCAGCAGGGAGGCACCGAGAAACGCCAGCGCTGTGACCGTGAGGGCCTCGTTGCCCTGGATGTGCGGCGGTGCCGGCAACCGCGCAAACAGGCCGCCCAGCAGAAACAGCGCGGTGCACAGCAGGCCATAGCGCCACAGCATCGCGTCATCTCCCGCGACCAGGGCCACGACCATGGGGACCAGCGTCAATAGCGCCAGCAGCAGTGCCAATTGCCCCAGGTATTTCAGCACCACCGGGCCGCGAATCGCATAGGTCAATACCGTGCTTCGCTCATCCGACATCACTGTTTCCTGCAGCGGAAAATAGGATTGTGGGTAATCGACCGCATCGTATCACACCGGTAAATCCCGGCGAGCCCTTAGCGGTACCACGAGATGAAATTGGCCTCGAGCGGCACCCGCGCCTCGGCATGCAGCGGCACAATGCGGGCGGTGTAGGCCTCGACCGGCCGGTCGGCCGGCACGCTGCCGCGATAGATATAGGCCGTGGCGGTCACGGCCAGCGATTCGCCGCGTTGCAACGCCTGTTTGACCGGCTGGCGGCCCGGCGCCGGATCGGCATACAGCTCCACCGACACCGCCTGCGGCGGCATGTCGTCGAGATAAACCTGGACCTCAAAACAGTAGCCGCTCTCGGTCCGGTTCGATACGACATTGCCAAAATGCATTCGCGCCCAGTGCTGCTGCAGCTGGCCGTACCACTGGTGCAGCTCATTGGCCACCTCGACTGTGCGCCGCCGGTAGGCTTCGGCCAGCGGGATGTAGTGCATCTCCACGTATTCCCGCAACATCCGGTTGCTGGAATATTGCATGGTCAGCTGCACCATGCTTTCACGCATACGGCCGACCCATTCCCGCGGCACCCCCGATTCATCACGCCGGTAAAAACAGGGAACCACCTCCTGTTCCAGTAGCTGGTAGAGCTGCTCCGCCTCCGCCCGGTCCCAGCCGGCAACGTCATCGTGTTCGCGGCTGTCGCCCAGCGCCCAGCCCACCTCCGGGGTGTATGCCTCCGCCCACCAACCGTCCAGTTCCGACAAATTGATCCCCCCGTTGACCAGCACTTTCATGCCGCTCGTACCGCTGGCCTCCCAGGGCCGGCGCGGTGTATTGATCCAGACATCCACGCCCTGAACCAGCTGCCCGGCAACCACCAGATCGTAGTCTTCCACGAAGGCCACCCGTCCGCGTAACTCGGAACGCCCGAAAAAATCCTGCCACTGACGCAACAGCCGTTTGCCTTCCATATCCTGCGGATGAGCCTTGCCCGCGATCACCAGTTGGACCGGCCGGTCACGGTGACTGAGCAGGCGCAGCAGGCGCTCCGGGTCCTGCAACAACAGGTTGGTACGCTTGTACTCGGCGAAGCGGCGGGCAAATCCCAGTGTCAGGACATCCGGCTCCAGCGCTCCGGCACCTTCGCCTGCCTGTTCACCGGAGGCACCACGCACCCGCAGCTGGCGCACCAGCCGTTCCCTCAGAAAGGCGACCAGCCGCTGGCGCCCCTCCATACGAAAGCGCCACAACTCCTCATCTTCCAGTTGTCGCAGTGCCGCATCGAGCGTCTGCAGGGTGCCGCGCCAGCGCGCCTTGCCGCAGGCCCTGGTCCATAATGCATCCGCCGCCGCCGAGTCCCAGCTCGGCATGTGCACGCCATTGCTGACATGACCCACCGGCACCTCATGGCGTGGCCAGCGGGGAAACAGGGATTGCAGGATACCCCGACTCACCTCTCCGTGCAGACGGCTGACCCCGTTGACGGCTGCCGCCCCGCGTACCGCCAGGTAGGCCATGTTGAACGCTTCACCGGCATCGCCGGCGTGGCGTCGCCCCAGCGCCAGGAGCTCCTCCATCGGTACCCCCAGCTGTGTAGCGTAGTCCTTAAAGTATCGGGCAAACAGCCGTGGGGGAAAACGGTCAAAACCCGCGACTACCGGGGTGTGCGTGGTGAACAGATTACCCGCCCGCGTGGCGCACAGGGCCACTTGGAAGGATTCGCCTGTGCGCCGCATAAAGTGGCGGGCACGTTCCAGGATCGCCAGCGCGGCGTGCCCCTCGTTGAGATGGCAGACCGGACAATCGATTCCGAGCTGCGCCAACAGGCGCCAGCCGCCGATCCCCAATACCATCTCCTGTTGCAGGCGCAACTCCGGCCCGCCGCCGTATAGCTCACTGGTTATTCCGCGATCGCCCGGCCCATTGAGCAGCGTATTGCTGTCGAGCAGCAGCAGGGTGCGGCGCCCGACCTGTGCGCGCCAGCTACGCAGACTCAGTGTCCGGCCCGGCAATTCGATCCGAACATGGACCCATTCACCATCGTCACCACGCAACGGCACCACCGGCAGCATGGTCGGATCGTTGTAGGGATAGAACTCGATCTGCCCGCCCTGGGCGTCCAACGCCTGACGGAAATACCCCTGCTGGTAAAGCAGGCCGATGCCGACCAGCGGCACATCCAGATCGCAGGCGGTTTTCAGATAATCGCCCGCCAACACCCCCAGCCCCCCGGAATAGATCGGCAGTGACTCACTGAGGCCGAACTCCATGCTGAAATAGGCGATCTGGCCGCTGAAGGTGGCGCCGTAGCGGGACGTGAACCAGGCCTCCGCCTGGAAATGTTCCTCACGGGCGGTGAGTTGCCGCTGTAACGCCTGGAGAAAGGTTTGGTCATGTGCCAACTCGTCCAGACGCCGATCGGACACGGATTCGAGTATCAACCAGGGATTTGCCGTCGCCCGCCACAGGTCGGGGTCCACCGCGCGCCACAGGTCGTCCGCGCCATGGTTCCAACTCCAGCGCAGATCCAGGGCCAGGCTGGCGAGGCCGTGCAACGCTTCCGGTAGGCCGCGGGGTAGATAATGACCCATCTGCATGTGGTGATTCCTTATACCAACACGACGAAGTCCGCTCGCGACGAGCGGCCTCAACCATTAATCATCGCGGGGCACACGGGTTGCCCTGGAGCGCTATCCCATTGCATGTCTCCGCTTAACGATAGATGTTAGTGATTGGAGGCTCGACATACCATGCCCTGAGTCACCCACGGCGATGACTTTGTGCTATATTAATCCGAACTAATATTTGATGATGGCGTGCTTATACGGCACGCCCGACAGGGGTATCGGCATGGCCTTGAGGCTAAAGAGCCAGTGGCATAAAGAGGATTCGGAGCGCACCCTTGCAGAGATCGGCGGTGCCATCGCCTTCAGTGCCTGGCGCCTGGGCGTCGACAAGGCGGTCAACCTGCACAGCAAGCAGTTTGCCTATCGCGACGATACCCAGCGTCTGGCGGTGGTGGCGGAATATCTGATCTTCCAGGCCCTGGCGGTCGAGCGGATGCTGTTTGAGTCGATCTCCGATGATCAGCGCCGCGAGCTGGTCACCGCGCTGGTGCTGAAACTGGCGGATCATTACGAAGAGAACAGCCGCTCCATGCTGGGAGAGGGCGACTACCGTTCCCCCTTCATAGAAACCTTCAATCTGCGCGCCAGCGAGTATGCGGAGTTCGGCTATACCGATGAGGGCCCCACCTACCCCTTCCTGCGCCACCTCGGTTACGAGATCCAGCAGGCCATGGGGGAGAGTCAGGTCAACCGCTGGGTGATCGACCAGGTGATGGACAGCGATGCACCGGCGCTGCTGAAACAGCTCACCCGCGTGGTCAAGGACCTCTTCAGTTAAACCGCCACGCCCCCCCGGCGTCGGAGGCATCGCCCGGCCTGCGCCCCTAGCCGCCGAATCCTGTTATATTGCCTGGGAGTCTGTCAGAAGAGCGAAACTTGACCCGATAACAGGGAGTAGCGTGCATCCAACCGTACCACACCGCACAGTGTCGGCTGAACTATTGTCCACAGCCATTGTCTTTCAAGGCATGTTCGCGACACGGCAGAAAATATCACTGGCAGCGACGTTATTGACCGTCTGGTTATGCCTGCTGCTCGTTCCCGCGCCTGCAGCCCGCGCCGCGGAAGAGCTTGCCCTGCCGGATATAGGCAGCCCCTCGGGCAATGTGCTGACCCCGGCCGAGGAGCGCCGCCTGGGACGCGCCTTCATGCGCAGTATCCGCAACTCCCTGCCGGTGATCCAGGACCCGCTGCTGTCCGCCTACATCCAGTCATTGGGAGCGCGGCTGACCAGCGCCAACGAGGATGCCGTCGGCAATTTCGAGTTCTTCCTGATCAACAGCCCGCAGATCAATGCATTTGCCGGGCCTGGGGGCTATATCGGCGTCTATGCCGGACTGATCACCACCACCGAATCCGAGAGTGAACTTGCCTCGGTGGTCGCACACGAGGTGGCCCATGTCAGTCAGAAGCATCTGGTAAGGACCTACGACGCGGTAAACCGTATGTCGCTGCCCGCGGCGGCGGTGGCGATTGCCGCGGTGATCATTGGCGCCGCCACCGACAACGCCGATGCCGCGGTCGCCGCGGCCACCGGAATCCAGGCCGGGATGATGCAGCGGGAGATCAACTTTACCCGCTCCCATGAAGAGGAGGCCGACAGCATCGGCATAAAGACCCTGGCGGCGGCCGGATTTGACCCAACGGCCATGCCGGTGTTCTTCTCGCGCATGGGCAAGGCCTCGCGGCTCTATGACAACGGCAAGCTGCCGGAATTTCTCCGCACCCATCCGGTCACCAGCAATCGCATCGCGGATGCCTATGGCCGGGCCGGCGACTTCCCCTATCAACAGCGCCGTGACTCGCTCGCCTACCACCTTGCCCGGGAACGACTACGGGTGATGGCGTTCAACAATGCGGCCGAAGGCATTGCGTTCTACAGCAAGGCCCTGGCCGATGGAAGATACCGCAACGAAGCGGCGCATCGTTACGGTTATGCCCTCTCCCTGACCGCCGCCCGGCGCTATGCCCAGGCGGATGAGCTGCTTACCGGACTGCTGCAAAAGCACCCGGACCAGATCGAATATGTCGCAGCCAAGGCGGAACTTGAGAAACTCTCAGGACAGGCGGCGCTGGGCGTGGAGACGCTGAAACGGGGGCTGAGCGAACATCCGGGAAACTACCCGCTGTCGATCTACTATGCCCAGGCGTTACTGGACCTGGGCAGGCCGCGGGAGGTGAAACCGATACTGGAGCGGCAACTCGACGGACGACCCGACGACACCCTGCTCTACAAACTGCTGGCCCAGGCATCCGGCGATGCCGGGGATAAGACCCAGGGACACCAATACCTGGCCGAGTATTACTACCATACCGGGGCACTGAATTCGGCGGTCATGCAACTGGAAATTGCACTGAAGGACAGGAAGCTGGACTACTATGAAAGCGCCCGAATGGCGGCCCGGCTGAAGCAGATCCGTACGGAGAAACAGGATCTTGAGGCGCGCGACAGATAGATACCGAGTTAGTAATAACCCTCTTTTCCATTGTGAATGCATGGGTTATGCTTGGCTCTGCCCTACGGCACCAGCCTGACGGAACGCACGAGCAAATAATAATCATAATCCGTCGACCCGCTGGCCATGGACATTATCGGAGGTAATACACACAGACCTTTCAATCGAGGTCGATCAGGAGTGGTTCCGCAGCACATAAACCGTTTATGTGTTCATATCCCTTGCTTATGAAAATGCCCCGCACGGAGGCATGGATCAAGCAGCCGATTGAGACACAACCGCGACACTCCACTGGATGTCACACAACAGGTGCCGCACGAATAATTCCCGCATGCCGGGTCACACCCCGATCCGCACCCCCATTGAACCCGGAAACCCGGTCTGAAAACCAGACGTATACCGCCTCTTAACGACAGACAAACACCATCCCTCTGTTGAGACAGGAGATAGAAATGAACACAGATTTGAAACGACGCATGTTACTGCGAGGCACGATTGCCGGCAGTGCGATCGGCATCGCAATCGGTGCGGGCCTGTTGACCCCAAAGGCCGTGCTGGCCGCCTGGCCAAAAGAGGCCTTTACCGCCAAGGATATACCCGGCGCGCTGCATTCGCTAATGGGTGCGGACAACGCGGAGGAGAGCGGCGAAATCAATATCAAGGCACCCGATATCGCCGAGAATGGCGCGGTGGTGCCGGTCACGGTATCCACCACGCTGCCCGACGTTGAGTCGATCGCCATTATCGCCGCCAACAACCCGGTTCCGCTGATTGCCAATTTCAACCTGCTGGACGGTGCCGAGGGCTTCGTCTCCTCGCGCATCAAAATGGGCAAGAGCGGCGATGTCATCGCCGTGGTCAAATCCGGCGGCAAACTCTACCGGACGAGTAAAGAGGTGAAGGTCACCATCGGTGGCTGTGGCGGGTAAGCACCCGTCCCGCCGGTGAGATCACCCGGGCCCCGGATCAGAACGGCCCGGGTCAGCACAAATTCATGAGGACTGAACAATGGCAGAGAACTCCATCAAAATACGCGCCAAACTGAAAGATGACGTGGTCACCGTCAAGGCACTGATGACCCACCCCATGGAGACAGGTAACCGCAAGGACAGTAAGGGTGAAACCATTCCGGCCCATTTTATTCAGGAGATCACCTGCTCCGCGGCCGGTAAAGAGGTGATCAACGCCCAGTGGAGCGGCGGCATTTCCAAAAACCCCTATATCTCCTTCAAATTCAAGGGCGGCCGCGAGGGTGATGATCTGACCCTGACCTGGATGGACAACAAGGGTAACAGTGATTCCGCGACGGTTAAGGTCGGCTGATCCGAGACGGTGCCGGGGCTTACAGGGAGGTTTGCACCGGCAACCCCTCGCCGGCACGACGGACGGGTAAGTCGGGGTTGTTTTTTGGACCGAAAAGTCAGGAACTCCGGGTATCCGGATCATCCAGCACATCGTCCAGGTTGATCACTTCATCATCCTGATCGGTCGCCGTCGCCGCCTCCTCCTCACCTGACGCGGCAGCGTCCGGTTTGGGCGCTAACACCACCGTTTCATCCAGATCGCTTGTCTCGGCAGGCGCCTCCGCCGCCAGATCCTCCTGCGAAAGCTCCAGCATTCCCAGCGCTTCATCCAGCGCCTTCAGCTCATCCGCGTCGTCCGCAGTGTCGCCGCTATCCGGCGCCTCGCCCTCATCCGCGGATGCCTGCTGGAGCAGCTCATCCAGCAGCTGTTCATCGGCGACGACGGCCGTCTGCACCGCATCGGCGCCCTCCTCGGACGCGCCTATCTCCTGCATCTTTTCCCTGTCCAGGCTGGCATCCACACCGGAGGCAAACATCCGGGTGTATTCACTCAGCATGTTCCCCATGGTGTCCATGGTCAGTTGCAGTTCATCCGCCAGACGCTGATTTTCCGCCTTCAGCAGAATCAGTTCCTCGGTGTGATCATCCAGCTCGTCATCACCCTCGGCCGGTTCCGCCCGCTTAGGGATTTCAAGCGTCCGGTAGGCATCGACCGAGCCCTCGTAATCGACACACAGGTTCTGAGCGGCCTCTGTATTGCGTCTCAGATACACATCGATCAGGGCCTGGTAGAATGCCTTCTCTCCCCGGGCAATCTTGCGGGTGGTCTCCTCCAGGTTGTCCCCGGAGAGTCCAAACCGCGCCTCCAGGAGCTTGCGTGTCTCCGACTCACGCCGACCGCTGTCCTCCCTGATTCTGGCAATGAGATTCCTGATCGCCGCGCGATCGCGCCGACGTTTGGTGAGGGCGAGAAAATTCATGCCGACGGCATAGAGAACGCTCAACAGGAGCAGCTCGCCCATTACCAGCAACAGCAGTTTACTCACCTCGATCATTGAGCCGATTCCTCCGCAACCGCCTGATCATCCTCCTCAACCAACTGAAACTCAGCCTCTTTTTTACCTCGCCGCACGATCCATACGGCAACCCCGACCAGGATGATCAGTACCAGGTTGATAACCCCGAATACCGCCACCTGAAACGTAAACGCTTCTTCTTGCGGCTTGGGCTGGTGCGGCACGGGGGTCCGCGACACCGGCGCCTCCTGCTCGGCCGGCGGTTCGACAACCGGTTTGGCCGGCGCCGGGGGGGGAGTCGCCGTGCCCCGCACCGCCACGGTGTCGAGTGTCAGGTCGAGCTCAGAGCCGGCATGGGTTTTTCCGCTGACCGAAACCGACAGGCTCCAGTCACCCTGCAGCTCCTGTGTGGCGATCCGCGCCTCCCGCACCCCCGCTTCCACACCGGGCAGCAGCATCACCGGCTGCTCTTCACCCGACTGTGAAACCAGGTTCGCCTTGAACTCCAGTGTCTCCAGGTCCACCAGTTCGCCGTCCGGCTGCACCTGCACCCGCAACTCCGCGCCCTCCTGGCCCGTCTCAACCTGCAGGCTTACCGGATCGGCCAGCTCGAAGGTCTGACGCTGTTCACGCTGGAAGGTTTTACCCTGGGCCAGGATCACCAGTTCAACCTGGCCGGCGGCCAGGCCCGGGCCGACCTGGAGCGTGAACTCGCCGTCTCCCGCCGTCTCGTCCCCATCCTGGCCATTATCGAATAGCGGCCGCGGTTCACCGCTACCGTTGCTATCCGTGTGGCCGCTCTGCAGATTCACCACGTCGAGAAAATCCTGGCGGATGATCTGTTTTCCCTGGTTGGTGAACAAGACCGTCACCGGCAGCACCTCACCCAGGACAAAGCGACTGGGCAATTGGCTGCTGCGCATTTTCAGGTCCGTCACCACGATGACCCGGTTATCCGGGTCCATCGCGGCCTGGATACGCCACTCACCGGTCTCCGGGTGGGAGACGGTCAACAGGTCATAGCCGATATCCCGATGCCAGCTGACATTCGATGGCGCGCTCTTGGCGTCAAACTGCGCCCCGGAGGGCGTGATGACACGGGTCGGTTCAGCTTCCTCCTTGCGAAACACCAGCAGGGTCACCTCCTGGATGCTGCTGTCGACCAGGAACTTGTTGTCTTTCAGCGGCACGGTATCCGGGCGCCCCACCTTTTCGAAAATGCGCAGGAACACCCGCTGCAGCTGTTCGGCGTCACCGACCTGCTCGTACCAGCCGCCGGTCTCCCGGGAGAGGGTCTGCATCAGCTCGTGGTCGGCCCGTGCGGAGAGTGCGATGGTATGCACCTGGGCGGCGCGGGCCTGCAGTTGCGGGAGCAGCTGCTCGAGTATTCGCTGGCGTGAAGCGACGTTCTGTTTTGGATTCTTGCTGATGTCGACCATGCCGTCGGTGAGCAGGATCAGATGACGCTGATACGGCCCGGGCGGTCCTTCCCAATCGGCGATGGAACGTTTGATGACATCCTCAATATTGGTGAACTGCCCGGGGGAGGCAATCTGGTCCGCCTCGGCCCGCGCCTTCTCTTTCCAGGCGGTATCGACCTGGCCAAGCGGGATGAGCATGTTGACGTATTGACCGAAAGTCCAGACCCCGGCCCTGGCATCCTCGGGCAGCAGCCCCACCAGCATGCGCAGGGCCGGCCGGCGCAGGTTTTGCGGATCGTTTTGCTTCATGCTGCCCGAGATATCGATCAGCACCCGGGCATCCGCCTTCTCGGCCGAGGCCGGCGCCGCCTGTGCACTGCAGGCGGCGACCAGCAGCAGCCCGGCAACCAGCCGCAGCAACCCGATTTGCACACCTTTTCTCTTCACCATCAATGGTCTCTCACCTCTGGACGGCAACCGTCCGCCTGCCGTAACGTCAACCAGCACTGTCCTGTTAACGGCAAGCCGGAAACAACACTTTAGGATATTGATAAAAAAAGGAAGTCATCCTATTGAAGGCAACCGGATTTCGGCCGTTAACTACCACTGGCAAAGCCGGGGGCTTATTGGATGAGCGTATCAAAGGTGCCGCAACACCCCCGCGATACCCCCAGGCCACCCATGGCGGCCGAACAACCTTTTGTTCCCGCGACGCCTTCCCGGTCCCGTATTGGTAAAGGGTTATTACTCTCGCCAAGACGCCAAGCACGCCAAAGAAAACCGATTTCTGCCTTTAAACTTTGCGCTCTTGGCGTCTTGGCGAGAGTTCAATTGCCGTTTGTCATACAGAGACGCGCGGTCCATGGATAGGTCAGACCTGACGAGTCCCGGCGGAGCCGGGGATTACCCCGGCATTCATATACCGGCCGGGAACGGTGTGCCACCGGTTGCCGACAGCCACCTCGCCGGCGCGACACGGGTTTACGAGACCGCTTTGGAATACGGGGAAATCACCCCGTCCGGCTGGCTGGCGAAGCGCTTATAGCTCCAGAGATACTGCGCGGGCGCCTTGCGGATACAGGCCTCCAGGCCCCGGTTGAGCGCCGCGGCGGTAATCTCCGGGTCGGCGCTGTAGATCTCGGCCGGCGCTTCGAACCAGTGCATCCGGTAACCGGCGGCCCGCGGCAACCGCTCGGCGAACCAGAACAGCACCGGCGCACCGGTCTTGCGCGCCAGACGCCCGATCAGCACCATGGTCAGCGCCGGGTGGCCGAAAAAGGGGGCATAGACACCGCCCTGGCGCCCTGCGGCTTTCGGCTGCTGGTCCGCCAGCAACGCCATCATCTCCCCCCGGTTGAGCGCGCCATACAGCGCTTTCACGCCTTGAGGGGTGGCCGGCACCAGGGTGGCGCCACCCTTGCTTCTGCCCTGTTTGAGCAGGTCGTCCAGCCCCGCCTGCCGGGGCGGCCGGTAGATCGCCGTCACCTTGGCCAGTGACGTGAGATAGTGCAACCCGACTTCCCAGTTGCCGAGATGGGGACCGACGGCAATCACCCCCTTTCCCTGGTGCAGGGCCGCCTCTAGCAGCCCGGCCCCCGCACCGGCCTGCATCCGCTCGATCCAGCGACTGGGGGGCGATGCCCAGACCACGGGCATCTCCACCAGGCCCTTGGCGGCCTCGATCAGGCTCTCCCGGAGCAACGCCTGGCGCTGTGCCGGCGCCAGCTCGGGAAGGCAGGTAGCGAGGTTGATCCCGGCTATCTGCCGCTCCTTGTTGGGAATCCAGTAGGCAACACGGCCGATCACTCCCCCCAACCCCTGTGCCATGGCGAGCGGCAAACGGGAAAAAAGGGCTAAAATGGCAAGTATAATCTTGTCGCGCATAAGACATATTTATAAAAAGCCTGGATTGCCGGTATTATACCCCCGGCCCCAGGCATACCGAAATCAAACCAGGAGTAGAGAGATGAGTGACGCTGAACCGATTCCGCTGAACCCGAAACAGGCTTACCAGATGCTGGAAGACGACCCCCGGGCGATCCTGGTGGATATCCGCTCCAGCATGGAGTATCTGTTTGTCGGTCATGCCAAGGGGGCGGTCCACGTACCCTGGATTGATGAACCCGACTGGACCGTCAACCCCCACTTCGTCACCGACATCCGCAAACTGGTACTGGGCGGGGCGGTCTGCAGTGAGGATGAAGGTTGCTCACCGGTCATTCTGATCTGCCGTAGCGGCAAGCGTTCCCTGGAGGCCGGCAAGGCGCTGTTGCACGCAGACTTCCATCGGGTATTCCATGTCGACGAGGGGTTTGAGGGAGAACTCAACGATCACCACCAGCGCAGCACCCTCAACGGCTGGCGATTCCAGGGACTGCCCTGGGAACAGTGCTGACCACCGGGAGCGGATCTGGACGGCCGCAGGCCGGCCCGGAGGGTGGACTCCAGGGATGGAGTCGACAGCGCCGACAGCGGGGGTCCAGGGGCGACCGAATACAGGAGCTTGTTCTTGCGCGGGTCCTTAGCCGTCAGCCTCTTCCAGGCCCTCCGGCACGGGCAGGTCGGCCAGCTCGACCCGCTCGATCTGGCCGAAGCGCTTGCTGATCTTCTGGGCCGAGATACTCACATCCTTCACGTCGTCATGGGCCTGGCGGATATGCACCGCGAGCTTGTCCATGCGTCCGCGGAAACGGCCGAAATCCTTGGACAGCAGGTGCAGATGGTGCTGGATCAGGTGCAGCTGTTCACGGGTATCGGCATCCTTGAGCACGGCCCGCGCGGTGGTCAGTATCGCCATCAGGGTGGTGGGGGAGACCAGCCAGACGCGCCGCCGGCAAGCCGCCTCCACCAGATCGGGGTAGTGGCCGTGGATCTCGGCAAAGACCGCCTCGGCGGGGATAAACATCACCGCCCCGTCGGCGGTCTCCCCGGGGAGGATATACTTGTCAGCGATGTCGTCGATATGTTTGCGGATATCCTGGCGGAACTGGCTGGCGGCGCGGTTCCGCTCCGCGTCCGGGGCCTGGATGTCGGTCATGCGCCGATAACTCTCCAGGGGAAATTTCGCATCGATGGCGATATGACCGCTGGGCTCGGGCAGAAACAGCATGCAGTCCACCCGGGTCTGGTTGCCGAGGGTATATTGCAGCGCATAGCTGTTCTCCGGCATCAGGTTGGCCACCAGTGCGTTCAGCTGCACTTCGCCGAAGGCCCCGCGCGAGCGCTTGTCGGCCAGCACCTCCTGCAGGCTGACCACGTTGGATGAGAGCTCGGTGATCCGCTTCTGCGCCTCGTCGATCCGGGAGAGGTGCTGCAGCACCCGGTTGAAGGTCTCGTTGCTCTTCTCGAAGCCCTCGCTGAGGCGTTTTTCAACCAGGCCGCCGATCTCCTTCAGCCGCTGATCGGTGCTTTCGGTCAGCCGGGCAACCTGGGCGTTCAGCGACTCGGTGGTGCGGGAAAGTCCCTCCATCAGCTGGCGCCCGAGTCCTTCAAGCCCCTGCGCCAACCCCTCCTGCTGGGCGATCCGGCCCTCGGCGAGGGACTGGGCGAGACGCTGCTGCAACTGCTCGAAGCGTTCCGTCAGTTTGACCTTGAGGTGACCGCTGTCCTGAAGCAGCGCCTGCTGCAACTCCCCCAGCCGCCGCTCCAGGGCCTGGTGGGAGTGGGCCGTCTGGCGCTGCAGCTGCTGTTGCAGCCGATGGGCCACTTCCCCTTGCCGATCCCGGTCGTCCAGCAACAGCTGGGTGAGCTGGCGCCCCTGCTCGCGCACCAGCGCTTCAAGACGCTCGGCATCGGCCTGGGTGCGCAGCCCCTGCCCCTCCAGTCGCGCGGAGAGTGCCGCTTGCCGTCGCCACAGCCCCCCGCCCAGCAGCAGGAGCAGCAGCGCCCCGAGCAGCAGGATGGCATCACGGTAATACATCACTTGTTGTATCAGCGGATCCATTGTCACACATCCCTTGCGGTTGTGCCGCGACTCCCCGGGAGCGCGGCTGACCGTCACTTTTTCAAATACCAACAGTATGTTACATCAATAACATGGACCATTCCCATAGCTTAGTACTACATTGTCAAATTGATTCGGATCGGCATTTTCAGGGCTTTCGGGTGGGAGGATTTCAAGACCGTCGGCGGCAGGAGAAGTGGTACAGGGATGTACTGTTTACGGAGCCGAGGATGCCATGCCGCCGTCGAGCCCCCAGGGGTGAGCTGCGCAGCAGCGAACGCCCACCCATGGATGGGTGGGCCGGACTTTCATGTGAAGCAGGATGCGTAGCATGAAAGGGTTAACGGCGTGTCTTGGAATCCTTTCACCCGGAAGCTCTCCGCACTGCACCAGAATATGACGAAGTAGAATTAGAACTCGGTACCGGCTCATCCTGTGAGCCTCTGCCCAATGAGATAAATGTCGCCGATCGCTTGCATCCCCCGCAGACAACCGTAAACTTGCCCGGATTCTGCACAGTAATACCGAACACACCGATGCGCATACACCTGAAAACCCTGGGCTGTCGTCTCAACGAAGCGGAGCTGGAGAGCT
Source organism: Sedimenticola hydrogenitrophicus (assembly GCF_029017505.1). GTDB lineage: Bacteria > Pseudomonadota > Gammaproteobacteria > Chromatiales > Chromatiaceae > Sedimenticola > Sedimenticola hydrogenitrophicus_A. The sequence continues at coordinate 107,872 of NZ_JAQGEI010000008.1, read as the reverse complement.
GGTCCCGCGATTTCGAAACCCGCGGCCACCAGATCACCCCCAGACTGGCTGACGCCGATCTGGTGGTGGTCAATACCTGCGCAGTGACGGGCGAGGCGGTACGCAAATCGCGCAAGCTGCTGAGCCGCGCGCGGCGCCGCAACCCCCGCGCCAAGCTGGTGGTCAGTGGCTGTTACGCCACGCTGGACCCGGCAGAGAGCACCCAGAGCCTCGGGGTGGACCTGGTGGTGGACAACCGGGACAAGGAGCGCCTGGTGGAGATCACCAGCCGGGAACTGGATCTGCACGCCATGCCGCAGCAGGCCACGGCGCCGGGCGAATCCGGTCTGCTCGGCCACGGGCGGCAGCGCGCCTTCGTCAAGATCCAGGATGGCTGCCGCTACCAGTGTACCTTCTGCATCGTCACCGTGGCCCGGGGCGCAGAGCGCTCGGTGCCCGTTGATCAAGTGGTGGCGGAGATCAACGAGCAGGTAAGGCAGGGAATCCACGAGGTGGTGCTGACGGGCGTGCATATCGGCGGTTACGGCAGCGATAACGGCAGCGACCTCTATCAGCTGATCCGGGCGGTGCTGGAGCGCACCCGCATCCCGCGCCTGCGGCTGGGGGCGGTGGAACCCTGGGATCTGCCGGAAAACTTCTGGGACCTGTTCGCAAATCCCCGGTTGATGCCCCACCTGCACCTGCCGATCCAGAGCGGGTCCGATTCGGTACTGAAACGCATGGCCAGACGCTGCAAGAGCGGCGAGTTCCAGCGGCTGGCCGAACAGGCCCGCCAACGGGTGCCAGACCTCAACCTGACCACCGACATCATCGTCGGCTTCCCCGGCGAAAACAACCGGGAGTGGCAACAGACCCTGGCACTTGTCGAGCGGATCGGTTTCGGCCATCTGCATATCTTCGCCTACTCACCGCGCCCCGGCACCCGGGCCGCGGAACTCCCCAACCCGGTGCCGCGGGAGCTGATACGCCAGCGCAGCGAAACGCTCCACCAGCTCGGCGAACAACTGAACCGGGAGACCCTGGAACGTTTTGTGGGACGCCGCTTTCCGGTCCTGGTGGAGAGCGCGCCAACGGACACCACCGCCGGTTGGAGCGGCTATACGCCCAACTTTCTGCGGGTAAACATCGCGCAATCGCCCGGCGACAACCTGGAGAACCGTATCGTTGAGGCGCAGCTGCAACGGCTTGCCGATGCGGGCGACGCCCTGACCGCAACCCTTGTACAGTAGTTCTTTGTCAATATGATAATTACGGATTCGGCGCCCATGGACGGCGTTGCGCCTCTTGCCAAGAGAACCGACCATTGCCGGCGAGGCGCGCCTTGCCATGAACGCTGACAAACTCACTGAACTCGCAACTATCACATTGACGGAGCACTAGACTTGCATAACAAGATGGATGCCGGATGGCACAAGACCCCGCTGATGCTGGCCAACCTGCTGGCACTGCTGTTGCTGTTCAGCTGGCTGATCGAGCCCACCCGCGCGCTCTGGCTGGCCCTGGATGAGCAGCTGTTCTGGGCGATGAACCGTTCCCTGAACTGGGGTGAGGGGTGGCGGCGTCTCTGGGCGATCGCCAACCACCGGGCCTTCGATCTGGCCGCCGCGCTGGCCATGCTGTTGCTGTTTGCCCACCAGGCACTGCTGCGCGACCGGAAACGCCTGCCACACTATATCGCCGTGGGTTTGATGATGTTTATCACCCTGCTGCTGACGCTGGCCATCAGCAAGGAGCTGCCGATCGAGCGGCCAAGCGCCACCGCCCACTTTCCCGAGGCGTTGCGCCTGACCCAACTGGTGCCCGACATCGCCACCAAGGACTTCTCATCCGACAGTTTTCCCGGTGACCACGGGCTGGTGTTGCTGTTGTGCGCCGGATTCGCCCTCGCCTACCTGCCGCGAGTCCACGGCCTGCTGGCGCTGCTGTTTATGGTGCTGTTCACCCTGCCCCGCCTGATGAGTGGTGCGCACTGGGTCACGGACGAGATAGTCGGTGCGGTGAGTCTCGGCCTGATCACCCTGAGCTGGCTGTTCGCCACGCCGCTGCACCGGCGGCTGCTGGGCTGGTTTGAGCGTCGGGTGACACGCTTGTTTCAGCGGCTGGGTTTCAACTGAAGCCGTTCGCTTTCAGTTCCGCCAGCAGAAAGCGGAGTTCGTCGGCGAACAGGTTTTTGCCGTCGGTGCGCAACCCCAGGCGTCCCTTCTCCAGCCGGAACTCCAGCGCCATCAGTAGCGTCTCCTCCGGTTCCCACTGACCATCCATACAGTCGCTGGAGTCGTGGCTGGCATTCACCTCATAGAGTGCCCTGCCCTGGCGGAACAGTACAAACGCCTCGCCGCAGAAGGCATCACGCGAGTAGGAGGCCAGCAGCAGGTTGATTCCGGTCAGACGGCTGTCAGTGAGATTGAAGGCGCGCTTGATCACCTCAACTCCTCCATTTTCCCAGTCGTTAAGAAACAGCGTCTGTGATTCCATAGCGTATCAGATCGAAAATTCAGCCCACACCGGACAGTGATCGGAAGGTTTCTCCATTTCCCTTATATCATAGGCGATTCCTGCGTCCGTGCAGCAGTTTTGCAGCATCGGGCTGGCCAGGATAAGGTCGATGCGCAAGCCCCGTTTCGGCTCCCGGTCAAAACCGCGGCTGCGATAATCAAACCAGCTGAAACGGTCGGCGGTCTCGGGATAAAGCGCGCGATAGGTGTCTGACAGACCCCACCCCAACAGGCCCTCCATCCACGCCCGCTCCTCGGGCAGGAAACTGCACTTGCCGCTCTTCAGCCAGCGTTTCGCGTTGTCCTCGCCGATACCGACATCCCGGTCGAGCGGGGCAATGTTCATGTCACCGATCACCAGCACCGGTTCATCCGCCGAGAACGTCTCCCGCAGATAGCGCATCAGGTCGGCGTAGAACTGGCGCTTGGCGGGAAACTTGACCAGGTGATCCCGGCTCTCGCCCTGGGGAAAATAACCATTGATCACCTTGATCGACCGACCGGAGGCGGTGGCGTATTCGCCGCAGATGATGCGACGCTGCGCGTCCGGTGTATCGAACGGATAACCCTTCTGGATCACCAGCGGCTCCTGCTTGGAGAGCAGTGCCACCCCATAATGTCCTTTCTGGCCATAAAAGTGTGCGTGATAGCCCAGGGACTCGATCATCCCGAGGGGGAATTCAGCATCCTGCACCTTGGTCTCCTGGATGCCGATGACATCCGGATCATAACGCTCCTTCAGTCTCGCCAGCTGATGTTCGCGGACACGGATGCCGTTGGTATTAAACGAGACAACCTTCATAACCACCCTCGCTTGCCAGTCAGTCGACAGAGTATAGCGGCAGCCGTTGACCCGTCGCCACCAAACCTTAGGGCCCGCGCAAGAATAATTCCGTAGTACCGAGGGCGTTCCTGGGCCCCGCTGGCAAGGCACGCTTTGCAGGCAATGGCTGTTCCCTTGCCAAAAAGCGTAACGCCGCCAGCGGGGTCCAGGGGCGACCGAATACAGGAACTTATTCTTGCGCGGGCCCTTAGCATGTCCGTGCCGCTTGCACAGCCGCTGCCACGCGATCCCGCGGTTGTTTATACTACCTGGCATGGAACTCATCGATACCCATACCCATCTGGATGATCCCAGCTTCACTCCCGACTTTGAACAGGTGCTGGCGCGGGCCGCAAAGGCCGGGGTCGGCACCTTGATCGTACCGGCGATCCAGGCCTCGGGCTGGGCGGCGCTACGTCAGCTCTGTCAACAGCATCCCCAGCTGCGCCCGGCCTACGGCCTGCACCCGATGTTCATGCCGCGGCACAGCGAGCGGGAGCTGAGCGCACTGGCCGGCTGGCTGGAGCAGGGCGATGCGGTAGCCGTCGGCGAATGCGGACTGGATTTCCATATCCCGGACCCCGACCGGAAGCGGCAGCAGCAGTTCTTTGAGGCGCAGCTCGAATTGGCCCGGAATCACCACCTGCCGGTGATTGTGCACGCCCGCAAGGCGGTTGAGCAGGTGATCCTGACACTCCGCCGTTTCCCCGGGATCAAGGGCGTCCTGCACAGTTTTTCCGGCAGCCGGCAGCAGGCCGAGCGGCTGATCGACATGGGCTTTATGATGGGCTTCGGGGGACCGGCCACCTATGCCAACGCCCACCGCCTGCACGGCCTGATCGCCTGGCTGCCGGTCGGCTCGTTGCTGCTGGAGACCGACTCCCCCGATCAGCCCGCCGCGCCACATCGAGGGGAGCGCAACGAACCGGCCTATCTGCCCGAAGTGCTGCTCGCCATAGGCAACCTGAAGGGGATTGCGGCGGAACAGCTGGCGCAGCAGACCAGCGCCAACGCCCGCTCATTATTCAATCTGCCGGCTACTTCAGTCCACTGAGTATGCGGATCAGATCCATGGAGGCGGTGAAGAAATCATCCGTCGGATGTTCATCGCAATAGACCTGAATCCGGCGCATGGCCCCCTTGATCTCGACCCCTTTCAGCACATCACTCCCGGTGGCCAGTGAAAGCCCGGTCACCAGTCCGGTCAGCCAGTCGCGATAGTGGATATACTCCGCTATGTGGTCGCCTTGCCCGTTCTCCCAACCCTCGAACACCAGGTTATAGTGATCGCAGCCCTTCACCCCGTAGCCCAGCACCTGGGGTCTCTGCTGTGCCTGCAGCGGCAACGCGGCCAGCAGCAAGCCGAGAAATAAATATCGCACCATCAATAGAAACTCCTTCCCTGTCGATGACAGGCTCCATCAAATATTCTTGGGCAGCATAAAATAATTGAATTCAACAAAGCGGGATTATGCCCGTCATATATATTAGTATTTAATCATCCTCTTAAGCAGCAATCCTGAGGCAATCCACCATGATCTTCGACAACCTGACATTCGCCGCCCTGGCCCTGTTCGTGCTGATCTCCGCTTTTCTCATCGGGACAAAAAATCGCAGCCGCCGCGAGGATAACAAATCATGCCAGGACCCGGCTGAAAAGCATACCGAGCAGTAGACCCCACTGGATTTAAATCCCGCGATCCCGGCGCCTGCCTGCCACTGTCGCCGGAGCGTGAACCCTATCCCACAAAATACGGCACCATGCACGGCACACCCGCCGCCCCTGTCACAGAAAATGAATAATCCCCATCCACATTGATGCAGTTCACGTACCGCCACCCGGAGAGCGGCTAGCTTACAAGCTACCGAAAACCGATATCCGTATTTCATTTTCCTGGAAATGTCGCTGTGCAAGGATATCCCGTTCATGAGGGTATCAACATGTACGCACCCCACGGCCAACACCCCATCCGGCTTGCTCGGCTCAGCCTGCTGATCTGCTTCCTGTCGCCGGCGGTGCTGGCCACCCAGCTGGACGACGGCAGCGCTGCATGGATGGCAAACCGAAGCCTGGAAGCGGCCGGCAATGGACTCATCTACTCATTGACGGTGATCGACCGGCAACAGCTGATCAAGGACATCCAGGCCCTCAGCCAACAGTTGAAACAGCGTCAGGAAGATCTCAGCGATACGATCCAGAAGAACAGTTTTACCGCTACCGACGCCCTCATTGTCGCGGCCATGCCCGGCGGCCTTATCTACGCCGCAGTGAAACGGCAACGCTCACGGCAGGCGGAAAAGGAGCTGGACCAGGTCAACAGTCAGCTGGACAACCTGGCGGGGTTCGGTCCGATGAAAACGCCGTCCGCCCAACAGGCGATGCTGGCGCTGCGATAATTCATGTGCAAGCCCTAAACCCTGTGTTGGGGTGACGCTCGTTACGCGATCCAACCCTGCCACGACACCCACTCGACCGGCGCAAATACCTGATGGATAAAGAGGGTGTAATCACCCGGGCATCCGCTATGCTTAAACACACAGCAGGATGGCAATACCATCGGCGACAAGATCACCCCGGAGCGATGGATGGCACAAAAAAAAAGCGGCACCTGTGGTCTGCATCTGATCAACAACGATCGGGACTGCAACTCCTGCTCGCTGCCCAGGAAGTGTATCGGCACCAACCTGGATAGGAGCCAGACCGACAGTATCACCGGCATCATCCGTAAACGCGGTCCCTACAAACCCGGTGAAACCATCTTCCGGATGGAAGACCCGTTCAAGTCCATCTTCGCCATCCAGTCCGGCTCGGTGAAACTCGAATCCTCCCTGGATGACGGCACACCGGTGATCCACGGTTTCTATTTCAGCGGTGAACTGATCGGCATCGAGGCGGTGGGTGATGTCCAATATCAGAATGATGCCGTGGCACTGGAGAACACCTGGATCTGCGAACTGCCGTTTCAACAGATCGAGACGCTCTGCAGCCAGATCCCCGAGCTCCAGCATGAAATACTGGAACTGCTGGGCAAACGCATCCGCTACACCAACCGGACCATCGTGCAGGGACGCTATCTCAGCGCGGACCGGCGCTTTCTGCTGTTCCTGAACGATCTCTACCAACGCAAGGGCATCATGACCAGCGACGGCAGAAGAACCGTCACCCTGCCCATGACCAAGGGTGATATCGCCATCCATCTCGGTCTGCGGCCGGAATCCCTCAGCCGGGCCCTCTCCAGGCTGCAGGAGGCGGGGATTATCCGTAACCGCTCCCGGGAGATCGAGATCCAGGGTAACGAAGAGGTGTTGCTCTCCGCTCTCTGGGTTTGACGTCGCAGGTTCGAATTGCGTTTTCGGAAACAAAAAACCCGGACGCGGGGTCCGGGTTTCGAATAAGAGTGGTGGGCGGGATGATTCGGTCGCTGCGCGCCCTCACGCAGCTCCGCTGTCGAACCTGGCTGTTTGAAGTCGCAGGTTCGAATCGCGTTGTCGGAAACAAAAAAACCCGGACGCGGGGTCCGGGCTTCGAATGAGAATGGTGGGCCGTGTAGGATGATTCGGTCGCTGCGCGCCCTCATGCAGCTCCGCTGTCGAACCTGGCTGTTTGAAGTCGTAGGCTTGAATCGCGTTGTCGGAAACAAAAAAACCCGGACGCGGGGTCCGGGCTTCGAATGAGAATGGTGGGCCGTGTAGGATTCGAACCTACGACCAATGGATTAAAAATCCACTGCTCTACCGACTGAGCTAACGGCCCCAACAAAGCGCGGGATTATACATTACCCGTTGAACCAGTCAACGGGTAATGCCCGGCTCAGACGGCTTCCAGCTTGCGCAGGCGCTCCGGCAGCAGTTTAAGGTCCACCAGGCCGGTCAGCAGCGCCTTGAGGAAGCTGGCCTCATCCTCATACACCAGCTTGTAATACTGCACCTTCATGGTCAGGGCACTGCCCAGGATAATGGAGCCCAGCGCCAGGAACGAGCCGATCGCCAGGGTGGAGGTCCCGGTGATGCCCTGGCCGATGGTGCAACCCATGGCCAGTACGCCGCCAAAGCCCATCAGGATGGCGCCGATGACATGGGTGGTGAAATCCTTGAAGTCGACGAACCACTCGATGCGGAAACTGCGGCTGATCAGGGACCAGAGCAGCGAGCCGGCCATCACCCCCAACAGCGCCATGACCCCGAAGGTCAGCAGATTGGACTTGAAGCCGGCGGCGGCGTAACCCAGGGTCTGCCCCATGGGATTGATGAAGGTGAAGGACTGGGTACTCAACGGACGGCTGTCGGCGGGTTTACCTGCGGCGGAGTCGGCCAGGAAATCCCACTGCTGCACATAGCCACTGAGGGAATGCAGCTCACCGTCCAGATCGATCTTCACGTTGGCGCTGACGTACCAGGCTGCCAGCACCGCCAGCCCCACGATCAGCCCCCCCAGGATATTGTCGAAGTTGCCGCGGAAATCGGCCGACTTGAAGACATAGACCAGCAACAGCAGGCCCAGCCCCAGGCCGATCCCCAGGCGTGCGCCGGCGGCGTCCTTACCCATCACCACCGAGCCCAGATCCTGGGGTGTGCTGAGCGTCACCGAGAGGGGACGGATCCAGTCATAGAACAGCACCGACATCAGGGTCTGGTCCGAGCCCGGGAAGGGATTGACCATGAAGAAGGCGATCACACCGATAATCAGCAACACCACGACCGATTTCAGGTTGCCGCCGCCGATGCGGACCAGGGTCTTGTTGCCGCAACCGGAGGCCAGGGTCATGCCGATGCCGAACGTCAGGCCGCCGAGGATGTTCTCGGCCCAGATCAGCTGATTCGCCCGGTAAGGGGGGAAAGAGCCGCCCGGGTTGAGCAACCCCAGGTATTCGAGCACGGCAACGCCGACCATGGCCACGGCAATGGCCAGGAACCAGGCGCGCATGCGGCCCGTATCGCCCATGTTGACCGCGTCGGAAACCGCGCCCATGGTGCAGAAGTTGGTCTTGTTGACCACCACGCCCATGATCAGGGCGATGATGAATGTCGCCCACAGCAGGAACGACTGGGCCGCAAAAAAGGACTCGAAAGCCATGATGTACCTCCTCAAACCTCGGTGTCGGCATCTTGGGATGCCTGTCATTTTATTAGGCCGGCGACGGCCGGAGGGGCAAGATTAGCCTATAAGTGAAAGATGATCTACTGGGGTTTATAGCAATAGGGCCGGGTTTATTGGTAAGGCGTCGGGTCGGCCACCCCGGCCTCGCGAAAACCCTGGGCGCGCAACCGGCAGGAGTCGCAGCGGCCACAGGCGACACCGGCGGCATCCGCCTGATAGCAGGAGATGGTGAGGCCATAATCCACGCCCAGTCGGCTGCCGGTCTGGATGATTTCCGCTTTTGTCATGTCAATCAGCGGGGCATGAATCCGGAACGGCTGCCCCTCCACACCGGCCTTGGTGGCCAGGTTGGCCAGTTTTTCAAACGCCTCGATGAACGCGGGGCGGCAATCGGGATAGCCCGAGTAGTCCACCGCATTGACCCCGAGAAACAGGTCGCGGGCGCCCAGCACCTCGGCCCAGCCCAGGGCCAGGGAGAGAAAGATCGTGTTGCGGGCCGGCACATAGGTGACCGGGATGCCCTCGCCCTCCGTCTCCGGCACCGCGATCGCACGGTCGGTCAGGGCCGAGCCACCGAAGGAGTCCAGGGCAATGGGGATCACCTTGTGTTCCACCACCCCCAGGGCATCGGCCACACGCCCGGCCGCCTCCAGCTCCACGGCATGGCGTTGACCATAGGCCAGGCTCAAGGCATGGCAGGCATAACCCTGCGCGCGGGCGATGGCCAGGGCGGTGGCGGAATCGAGCCCGCCGGAGAGTAGGATTACCGCTTTTTTCATCACGTCACTTCAATCGGTCAAGCTGGAATGCGTCAGGTTGGGATTATTGTAACAACTCACTCGGTCTGTAAGTGATTGGCCTGTCTTGCCGGCCTCACACGATGGCTTGTCTCCTCGAATCCGGCCCCTTTTTCAGCGCCTGCCCAAACTCGCTTCGCTCAAACAAGGGCAGGCTTCAATCTGAAAAAGGGGCCGGATTCGAGGCGCCACCAAGATCGGCCAACAAGGCAGGCCAATCACCCCATGAGTAGTTACGGATTATTTACCGGCAACATCGCCCCACAGGTATTTGTGCAGCTGGATCTGGAAACGCACGTTCAACCGGTCCCGCAGGATCCACTCCGCCAGTTGCGTGGCGTCCTGCAGGCCGAGTGCCGGCGAGAACAGCACCTCGCAGCGGTTGTCGAGATCCCAACTGCGCAGCTGTTCGCAGGCCCAGGCATAATCGCCCGCATCACAGATGACGAACTTGACCTGATCCTCCGGTTTCAGCCACTCGATATTGCTGAACAGGTTCTTTTCCGCCTCGCCGGAACCCGGGGTCTTCAGGTCCATCACGTTCACCACCCGGGGATCGACCCGGGCGATATCCAGCGCACCGCTGGTCTCCAGCGATACCCGGTAACCGGCATCGCAGAGCGCCGTAAGCAGCTCCAGGCATGCCGCCTGGGCCAGCGGCTCGCCCCCGGTCACGGTCACATAATGGGGCGCATAGGCGGCCACCTGTTCCAGCACCTGCTCAAGCGTCAGCCATTCGCCCCCCTTGAAGGCGTAGCTGGTGTCACAGTAACCACAGCGCAGGGGACAGCCGGTCAGGCGCACGAACACCGTGGGAAGACCCACGCTGTTCGACTCACCCTGCAGGGAATAGAAAATCTCGGTGATGCGCAGTTGCGCCATGTAAAGCCGTCCGCCAAGCGTGATCTAACCAGTATAAATCGTTCAGTGTCCCTCCGCCTGCATGCGGTCGAGGCGCTGCGTGGCCAGGCGGCTGGCGGTGGAGCTGGGATAGAGCGTCACCAGGCGCTGCAGGATATCACGCGCCTCGCTCCACTGCTGTTTCTCGTAATGGATAAAGCTGCTCTTCAGCATCGCATCCGGCACCTTGCTGCTGTTGGGATACTCATTGACCACCTTCTGAAACCCCTCCAGGGCCACATCGAAGTCCCGGGTCACATAGCTCGCCTCGGCCAGCCAGTACTGGGCATTATCGGCATAGCCGCCGGCACCGTAACGGGCGAGAAACGCCTGAAAGGCACTGCGCGCCTCGTCATAGCGACGCTGCATCAGCAGACTGAATGCCGCCTTGTAATCCCGCTCTTCGGCGACCGTATCGATCGGGGCGGCCAGTGCCGGTTGCGGGGCAGGCACCTCGCCCGTGTCGGCTGTGGCGACAGGAGGAGGTTCGGCCGCCGGCGGCGGCGCGCTCCCCGATTCGGCATCGGTCCCCGGTGCGCCGGGTGGCGTCTCGGCCGCTACCACCGCCCCGGCGTCCGGAGGTGTCGCGGCCGGCGGCGCCATCCCGGTCGTCGGGGCGCTGCCGTGGGCCAGCTGGTTGATCCGCTGATCCACATCCAGGTAGAGATCGCGCTGCCGCTTCTTGAGGGCATCCATGGCGTGATTCTGCACCTCGATCTCGCCACGCAGCTGCTGCACCTCACGTTGCAGGGCATCCACCCGCAGGACCAGATCCGCCATCGCCGCCAGTTTGCGCTCCAGCAGCTCTATTTGCCGTGCCTGGGCCTGCTGCGGGGTCAGTTTCTCTGCCCGCTGTTGTGCCAGTGCCGGTTGCATGACACCGATCAGAAACAGCGCGACCAACAGGCCGAACGGGGTTCTGGTCACCATTTTTCTCCCAATAGGCATCATCAATAGACGAATTCAGCGCGCCGGTTGAGTTCCCAGGAGGTCTCGCCGGAGCCCATGGCGGCGGGTCGCTCCTCGCCATAGCTGATGGTGATGATCTGGTTTTCCGCCGCTCCCTGCGCCATCAGCAGCCGCTTGACGCCGTTGGCGCGACGTTCGCCCAGGGCGATGTTGTACTCCCGGGAACCGCGCTCGTCGGCGTGTCCCTCAATGGTGACGGTCACGGCCGGATTGGCGGCCAGGTAGTCGCCATGGGCGGCCACCACATCACGGTAATCGGCGCGCACCTCGTCCACATCGTAATCGAAATAGATGGTCTTGGTGTAGAGCAGGCTGTCGGGATTCTCCAGCGGGCTGCCGCTCCAGGCACCACCCTCCTGTGCACCGGAAGTCTGGGCACCATCGGCTGAGCCATCCTGCCCCCCTTCGGTAATGGGGGCTCCGTCTTGGGCCTGTTCGCTGCCCGTCATACCGGCACAACCGGCCAGCAGCAGCGATAGAGCCAGTAAGGGGGCAAACTTGAGCGCTTTCAGTTTCATGGGTTTCTCCTGTTGGTTTTGGTATAGGGTGACCAGACCGGCTCACGGACATCCCCCTCCTGGAGGGCCAGCCGTTGGCGGATGCGGCCATCCACCGAGACCGCGGCGAGTTCTCCCTTGCCGTTGATCTTGGTGGCGTAAATTATCATGCTGCCGTTCGGGGCAAAACTGGGGGACTCGTCCAGCCGTCCCTCGCTCAGCACCTGCAGGGCGCTGTTGGCCAGATTCAGCACCGCCACGCGGAAGTCACCTCCCTGCCGGGTCACCAGGGCGACGGACGCGCCATCCGGGGCGTAGGAGGCGCGGGCGTTATAGTCCCCTTCAAAGGTGACCCGGCTGACCTTGCCACCGAAGGCGGGAACCCGGTAGATCTGGGGCTTCCCCCCGCGATCCGAGGTGAAGATGATGAAGCGCCCATCCGGTGACCAGGCCGGCTCCGTATCGATGGCGTAGTGGTTGGTCAGACGGGTCAGGGCATTGGTGTTGATGTTCAACACATAGATTTCCGGATTGCCGTCCCGGGAGAGGGTCAGCGCCAGCTTGCGGCCATCCGGCGACCAGGCCGGCGCGCCGTTGATCCCCTTGAACGAGGCGACCTTCTGGCGCTGGCCGGTGAACACCTCCTGGACGTAGATGGAGGCCTTTTTCTGCTCGAACGATACATAGGCGAGACGCCGCCCGTCCGGCGCCCAGGCGGGGGACATCAGCGGTTCGGACGAGGTGACTATGGTCTGGGGGTCGAAGCCGTCGGCATCCGCCACCTTCAGCGACACCTCCTGGGAACCGTCCGCCTTGTTGCTGGAGACCACGTAGGCGATGCGCGTATCGAAGGCGCCGGGCTGCCCGGTGAGCTTCTCGTAGATGATATCGGCGATGCGGTGCGCGGTGGAGCGCAGGTCGCGGCTGGTGGTGGGGAAGTTGTAGCCGGCCAACTGCTCGCCCTTGAACACATCGAACAGCTGGAAGCGCACCAGGTAGCCGCCCTGGCCGTTTGGCCGCACCTGGCCCACCACCAGGTTGTCCATGCCGAGCACCTTCCAGTCGCGGAACTCCACATCGCTATCCGACTGCGGGCGGGCCAGCATATCCTTCACCGGCAGGGCGGAGAAACGACCGCTGCGTTGCAAGTCGTTGCGTACGATCTCGGCGATCGCACCGCCGACATCGGCGGCGCCAGGTCCGGCGCCGGGACCGGCCCAGGCGAACGGCACCACAGCAATCGGCAGCGCCCCTTCGGCGCCCTCGGTGATCTCGATGGTGAGGGGTGCCGCGCCGGCGTTGACAGCCCAGCACAGCAGCAGGATTAAACTCAGAAATCTTTTCATCATAGTCATTACTTGTTCGGATCAAATTCAAAGTTGATGTCCCGGAACTGCTCAAACAACGTCCCGGTGGGAACCGGCAGCGGATCCGCCTTGAGTACCGCCGCCTCGGCCGAGCGGTCAAAGGCGCCGTTGCCGCTGCCGCGGATCACGCTCACCGCGAGCACGCTGCCGCCCGGGGCCAGGCGCACCCGCAGGGTGCACTTGAGGCCCTCACTGAAACCGGCGGGACGCAGCCAGGCGCGCACCACCTTCTGCGATATCTGGAGGATGTAGCGATCCCTTTCCCGTGCATTGTGCTCCGCCTCCATGGCCGCCAGCAACTCCGTCTCCCGCGCCTTCTGCGCCGCCTCCGCCTGGCGTTTCTTCTCCGCCTCGGCCTTGAGTCGGGCCTCTTCGGCCTTGCGCTGCTTCTCCGCCTCGGCCTGGCGTCGCTGCTCTTCCGCCGCCTTTTTAGCTTCCGCCTCCTGGCGTTTTTTCTGTTCCGCTACCCGCTTGGCTTCCGCCTCCTGGCGCTTCTTCTGCTCCGCTACCCGCTTGGCTTCCGCCTCCTTGCGCGCCTGCGCTTCCGCCTGGCGTTTAAGCTCGGCGGCCTTATGCTCCTTCTCGGCCTGCAGACGCTTCTGTTCCGCGGTTTTCTTCCGCTGCTCCTCTTCCAGCCGCTGCTTTTTCGCCACCTCGCGTTTGCGATCCTCGGCCTGCCGCTGCTTCTCCAGTTCCGCCAGATGCTGCCGCTCCTGTGCCTGCTGGCGCTTCAGCTCCGCCAGCCGCTGCTCTTCCTGTTCCCGCGCGGCCCGCTTGGCCTCCGCCTGGCGCGCTTCATCCTGCTGTAGCCGCTGCACCTGCTCACGCACCTTGGTTTCGTCGATCACCCGCGCCTGTACCACCTGCACGGTGGACGGGGGCTGCACCGGTTTCTCCAGCCAGTCGACCCCCACCACCATGAACAGGAGTATCGCCAGATGCATCAGCAGGGCGATCACCGCCGCCAACGGATTGCGCTTGAGAATCTGCAGCATACCTGGGTTATCGCTCCGGATTCTCGGTGATCAGGCCGACATTGGGCACACCGGCCTGCTGTATCAGTACCATCGCCTCCACCACCCGGCCATAGTCGACGTTGCGGTCGCCCTTGACCATGATCGGGGTCTTCGGCTTGTAGCTGATGATGGCGGCGATGCGGGTGACCAGGGTTTCCGGGTCCACCGGCTGCTCCTTGGCCTCGCCGACATCGATGAACATCTCGCCCTGGCTGTTCACCGACACCACCACCGGGTCATCCACCTCGGCCGGCAGCGGCTCCGACTCCGCCTGGGGCAGATCCACCTTGACCCCCTGGGTCAGCAGCGGGGCGGTGATCATGAAGATCACCAGCAGTACCAGCATCACGTCGATATAGGGGACCACGTTGATCTCCGCCATGGGCCGGCGGCTCTTTTTCTGCCGGCTCATCGCCCGTCCCCCCTTCCGCGAGCGCGATCAGAATCAAACATGGGCCTGGCGCTGCAGAATGGTGGTGAACTCATCGAGGAAATCCTCGTAGCGTCCGTTCAGCCGCTCCACATCATTGGAGTAACGGTTGTAGGCGACCACCGCCGGAATCGCGGCGAACAGGCCCATGGCGGTGGCGATCAGCGCCTCGGCAATACCGGGCGCCACCAGGGAGAGGGTCGCCTGCTTGACATTGCCCAAGGCATGGAACGAGTTCATGATGCCCCAGACGGTGCCGAACAGGCCGACATAGGGGCTGGTGGAGCCGACCGTGGCGAGAAATGTCAGATTATTCTCCAGGCCATCCATCTCCCGGTTCATCGCCACGTGCATGGTGCGGCGTGCCCCCTCCACCACCGCCATCGGCTCGATTTCGGGATTCTTTTTCAGCCGAGCAAACTCGCGAAAACCGGCATGGAAGATGGTCGCCATGCCGGTGGCCAGGGCGTCCTCCCGGTCCAGCTCCCGGTACAGCTCGCCGAGATCCCCACCGGACCAGAAGCGCCGTTCAAACGCCTCCGCGGCCCGCCGGGCGCGCTTCAGCACCCGGGAACGGTCGAATATCATGGTCCAGGAGATGAGCGAGGCGAGCAGCAGCGCCGCCATCACCAGCTGCACCAGCGGACTGGCACCCGCCACCAGGGAGAGAAAAGAGAGATCTGTTGCCATTATCCTGAGATCACCGATAGAAGGACTTGGGGGATAGGGGTCGGACGAAAGCTGCGCGCGTCAACGCAGGCGACCTTGATCTCACCATCACACAGCACCCTGCCGTCGACTGCCGATCGGATCTCCTGCCGGAACACCAAACTCGCCTTTCCCCTGGAAAAAAGTTGCACACTTACCTGTAGCGCATCGTTGAAACGGGCGGGTGACCGGTACTCGATACCGACTTGGCGCACCGCGAACAGGACGCCCTCTTTTTCGCGCAGCGCATCCTGTTCAAAACCCAGGCTGCGCAGCCATTCGGTGCGACCCCGCTCCATATATTTCAGGTAGTTGGCATAGTAAACCACACCACCCGAATCCGTGTCTTCGTAGTAGACCCTAACCGGCCAGAGAAATTCCTTCACGCCTGTCACAATTTAACCAAATACCGAAACTCCCGGCCATGCGGCGGGTATACATCGCTCGCCGGGACGCCGGGCATGCTCAAAACAGCGTGCCCAATTCGCCCGGAGCGGCCGCGTCGTCCCTCGGTTGGAGACCGAAATGGAGATAGGCGGCATTGGTTGCCACCCGGCCCCGTGGCGTGCGCATCATGAAGCCCTGCTGGATCAGGTAGGGCTCCAGCACGTCCTCGATGGTGCCGCGCTCCTCGCCGATGGCCGCCGCCAGGCTGTCCACCCCGACCGGGCCGCCGTCGAATTTGCTGATGATGGCGTTCAGCAGCTTGCGATCCATGATATCGAAGCCGTTGCCGTCCACCTTCAACATGCTCAGGGCGTCGTCGGCCACCGCGCTGGTCACCTTGCCCTGTGCCTTCACCTGGGCAAAATCCCGCACCCGGCGCAGCAGCCGGTTGGCGATGCGCGGCGTCCCCCGGGAGCGCCGGGCGATCTCGGCGGCACCGGCGGCATCGGTCTCTATATTCAGTATCCCCGCCGAGCGGCCGACGATATGGGTCAGATCGGCAGTGGAGTAGAACTCCAGCCGCTGCACAATACCAAATCGATCGCGTAGCGGCGAGGTCAGCAACCCGGCACGGGTGGTGGCGCCCACCAGGGTGAACGGCGGCAGCTCAAGTTTGATCGAGCGGGCGGCCGGCCCCTCGCCGATCATGATATCCAGCTGATAATCCTCCAGTGCCGGATAGAGTACCTCCTCCACCACCGGGCTGAGGCGGTGGATCTCATCCACGAACAGCACGTCGTGGGGTTCCAGATTGGTCAGCAGGGCCGCCAGGTCGCCCGGTTTTTCCAAAACCGGTCCCGAGGTCTGGCGCAGATTGACCCCCATCTCGTTGGCGATGATATGGGCCAGAGTGGTCTTCCCCAGCCCCGGCGGGCCAAATATCAGCACATGGTCCAGCGCTTCCTGACGCGCCCGGGCAGCCTGAATGAAAATCTCCATCTGCTCCCGGACCACCGGCTGGCCGACATAATCGGCCAGTAACCGGGGGCGGATGGCGCGGTCCAGGGCGGCGTCGTCCGCGCCCGCCTCGGCGCTGATAATCCGGGCATTCTCATTCATGGCTATTTTGTCACCACCGCTCGCAGGGCCAATCGGATGATCTCTTCGCTGGAGAGTGCCTCGCACTCCACCGAACGTATCATACGGCTGGCGTCGTTGGGTTTATACCCCAGGGCGATCAGGGCGCCGATGGCATCCGACACCGGGGTCTCCACCGCGCCGCCGGCGGGACGCGCCCGGGACAGCGCCACCGCCCCGGTGGTTGCGATCCGGTCCAGGCGGTCGCGCATCTCGACGATCAGCCGTTCGGCCGTCTTCTTGCCGATCCCCGGCAGGCGCACCAGGGCGGCGGTATCGTCGCGCTGGATACAGAGGGCGAACTCATCGGCGCTCATCCCCGAGAGTATGGCCAGCGCCATCTTGGCCCCGACCCCGCTCACCTTCAGCAGGCTGCGGAACAGGGTGCGCTCGGATTCGCTGGCAAAGCCGTACAGCACATGGGCATCGTCGCGGATCGCCAGGTGGGTGAACAGGGTTACCGGCTCCCCCTGCGGCGGCAGATCGTAGAAGGTAGACATGGGCGCCTCCAGCTCATAGCCCACCCCACTCACGTCCACCATCAGAAACGGCGGCTGTTTGTAGACCAGTGCACCACGCAGCCGGCCGATCATCGCCACCCTCCCCGTTTGGAGCGGCCGATCAACTGCAGCGTGCTGTTGGCATGGGCGTGACTGATGGCCACCGCCAGGGCATCCGACTGATCCGCCGTCAGCGGCCCGTCGAGCTGCAGGATATGTTTTATCATGTGTTGCACCTGATCCTTGTCCGCCCCGCCGGAGCCCACCACCGCCTGCTTGATCGCCCGGGGGGCGTATTCAAATACCGGCAGCCCGGCCACCACACAGGCGCAGATGGCGGCCCCGCGCGCCTGTCCGAGCTTGAGTGCCGAGGCGGCATTCTTGGCCATAAAGACCTGTTCAATGGCCATCTCCGCCGGCTGATAAGTGGCCACCAGGTCGCTCAGCCGACGATAGATCTCACCCAGACGCTCGGGAAACTGTTCATGGGCGATGCGGATACAGCCGCTGGCCACATGGGCGCTTCTGATACCGTCACTCTCGATGATGCCATAGCCGGTGATGCGGGAACCGGGGTCTATCCCCAGGATGCGCCGTTTGCGGCCCAACGCCCCGCTCTGCGCGGTACTGTGATTTGTGCTTTTGATAGGCGCTTCCGGTAGTTGTCAGCGGCCGCGTTCGCGGCCGCCGGAGGGACAATCCCTCTCACTCCATGGCTCACTCCATGGTGGCCATTATCTCGTCCGAGATATCGGCGTTGGTATAGACATCCTGCACATCATCCAAATCTTCCAGGTGATCGACCAGCTTCATCAGCTTCTCCGCCGCCTCCTGGTCCAGCTCCGCCAGGGTGGAGGCGCTGAAGGTCACCTCGGCGTTGTCCGGCGTCAGTCCGCTCGCCACGATGGCATCATTCACTGCGGAAAACGCCTCCGGGGTGGTCATGATGTCGATGGAGCCGTCGTCATTGGTCACCACATCCTCCGCACCGGCTTCGAGCGCCGCCTCCATGATGGCGTCCTCATCGGCACCGGGGGCAAAACTGATGATCCCCTGCTTGTTGAACATGTAGGCCACCGAGCCGTCGGTGCCGAGGTTGCCGCCGTGTTTGGTGAAGGCGTGGCGCACTTCCGAAGCGGTACGGTTACGGTTGTCGGTCATGCAGTCGACAATGACCGCCGCCCCGCCCGGGCCGTACCCTTCATAGCGCAGCTCGTCGTAATTATCTGTATCCTCGCCACCGGCGCCGCGCTTGACCGCCCGCTCGATGGTATCGCGCGGCACATTGGCGCCGTTGGCCTTGTCCACCGCCAGGCGCAGCCGCGGATTGGTCTCCAACTCACCACCACCCGCCTTGGCGGCAACGGTCACTTCACGCAGCAGCTTGGTCCATATCTTGCCCCGTTTCTTGTCGTTGGCCGCCTTCTTGTGCTTGATGTTGGCCCATTTACTGTGTCCAGCCATAACACTCCTCTCAATATTCGGTCAGGCGGGAGTTTACCATCACCCGGGGCAGGCAGAAATAACAGGGCGGTGATTTCTCCCACAAACGCCCATAAAGAACTCGACCTCTATCCGGAATGGCACTTAACTTAAGCCAAGAACCACCGTCATCCCGGCGCAGGCCGGAGGAGTGGTGCAGGGATGCACCGTTTACGGACCTAAGGATGGCATCCAGACTGCTTAATGGCGGCGGTATTCCTGGATTATTCGCTTCGCTCACCCTTCGGCCGACTTTCAGTCGTTCAACGCGCTTCGCGCTTTTGTCCGGCCTGCGCCGGAATGACGAAAATCCTGCAATTCGCCTTAAGTTAAGTGCCATTCACCTCTATCCGGGAAAACGGCCATGACGCAGGAATTCAGCCACATCCGCCGCCACCGCGGCGGAAAACAGCATGCTCATATGACCGGTCGCGTGCAGTCGCCGGTCCGAGGCGGCGGGAATAACGGTCTCTTTCACCATGACCGTGCCGTCACTCACATCGTCAATGCCGCCCAGCAGGCGGCCAATGCCGAGCCCACTGGTGCCGGCGACCACCCCCAGCTCCCGCCCCCCGTTCCAGGGCGGCGCCCCTTCCACCAGCCCGCGCTCGCCGGCGCGTCCGATCAGATGCCGTCCCCAGGGGTGGTGCGCCAGGCGGCGCGCCACCACGCTGCCCTGCACCGGCGCCCCGAGCAGCACCACCCGTCCGGGGGGCTGATCAGGATAGCGGTCGAACAGGTTGAGCAGCACCAGCCCCCCCAGGCTGTGGGCCACCAGGTGCAGGCAGTCGTAACCGCGCTGGCGGATAAACCGGTTCAGCCGCTCCGCCCCCTCGGCCGGGGTCTGCCGCAGGGAGCGGTAGCGGAAGCGGTCCACTGCGAATCCATTAGCGGACAGGCGACGCCCCAGCCACGCCAATTCGATCCCGGTCATCCAGATCCCATGTACCAGTAAAATCCTGCTACAATCGCCCTCGCCACGCGTGTTACTCATCTCAATTCGGCATCCCTTGTTGCACCCGGGTCGTTCCGACGGCAGTTTAGCAGCAGGCCGGGCTCCCGGGGAGCGAATTTCCTGAAGGGACGTGGATGGGTCGGCGGCATATTGATTTGAATATTGAGCGTAACTACTCACGGGGTGATTGGCCTGCCTTGTTGGCCGATCTTGATGGCGCCTCGAATCCGGCCCTTTTTTCAGATTCAAGCCTGCCATTGTTTGAGCGAAGCGAGTTTGGGCAGGCGCTGAAAAAGGGGCCGGATTCGAGGAGATAAGCCATCGTGTGAGGCCGGCAAGGCAGGCCAATCACTTACAGACCGGGTGAGTAGTTACTATTGAGCGTTGTGGTTCACTATATCGACTCAATCTGACTCCGCCCCCGGTGCATCCGCCGGCACAGACAACCGATTTCCCGACAGGCGCTTATGGAAGCTGTATCCACGGACAACACACTGAACGGCTGGGTTGAGCGGCTGGGTCCGCTGGCGCTACCGGCAATGGCACTGACGCGGCAGCGGGTCATGCAACTGCTGGACAGCCCCAATACCACCCACGCCGATCTGCAGCGCATCCTCTCCCGGGACCCGGGATTTACCCTGGCCATTTTCCGCCTGTTCAACGCCCTGCCACAACCGCCCAGGGAACCGGTCAGCAACCTGGCACATGCCATCGCCCTGCTCGGCATCGAACCCACATCCCAGGCCGACCGGGCACTGCCGGACCTCCACAAACAGCTGTCGGCAGGGGCGCGTGCCGCCCTCTATGATTGCTATTCCCGGGCCGGGCACGCCGCCTGGTACGCCTACAGCTGGGGACACGACCTGCGCCTCGGCAATCCCGAAGAGATGGCCATCGCCGCCCTCCTGCACGAATTGGCCGAGATGCTGCTCTGGACATACGCCGACCGGCAGATGGGACAGCTAACCGCGCTGATCAGGCGCGGCATGCCGCAGACCGACGCCGAAGAGCAGGTGTTCGGCTTCAGCCTTCGGCACCTCAGCCTGCAGCTGGCCGAACAGTGGCATCTGCCGCCCCTGACCGCCCAGGCGCTGCAGCCGGTCGGCGCCTTTCAAGCCCGCTCCCTGGCCGTGATGCTGGCCTCGGCCCTGGCCAGGGAGACAAGTCACGACTGGCACAGCGAACAGAGCGGTGATTTGATCGAGCTGGCCGCCACCTTCAATCGGCTGGAACCCGACCCGGGGCGCGCCTATATCCACAGCCTGGCCGCGGGTGTGGCGAGAAACCTGAGCGGACTGCCGCTACCGTTGACCGTCTACGCCTTGCTGTCACCCCCACCCGCGGGACCATCCGGGCAGGCCGCCGCGAGCGCCCCCGCCGCCGCCCCGAAACCGGCAGCCCCGGCGAAACGCCCGGAAAAACCCCTGGCGCCGCCCACGTCCGGCGCCAGCCCGCTGCAGGAGCGCCTGTCCCGCATCTTCCGTGAGTTGCGCCGGACCGCCGGGGTCGAACGGGCGATGTTCGCCATGCTCACCCCGGATCGCAAGGCACTCAAGGTCAAATTCATCGTCGGGGCGGAGCCCGCCTCGCCCCTGAGAGAGTTCCACCATCCCCTGGTCGAACGGCATCTGCTGACCCTGCTACTGAGGAAAAACCAGTCTATCTGGCTGCACCAGAGCAATCGTGAAAAGCTGCTCCCCCTGATGGATAAGGCGCTGCAGACAACCCTCGACACCAGGGGCTTTTTCATGAGTTCCCTGGTTATCAAGAACCGTCCAATCGGCATCCTCTACGCCGACAGGGCCGACGATATACCGCTTGATATTCAAGGTTTTAACCATTTCAAGAGTTTGACCCAACGGCTCTGTAATGAACTCTCCCGGAAAACCTAGTCTAACAGGCGTACCTCCCTTCTTACCGGTCGTGGGGTAGTGTAGAATCCCTGTTTTTCGCAACAACCCGAGTGCCCGTGGACAATCAACAGCTCAGCTATGTCATCGGCGACAGCCTCTATCTGAATATCACCGATCGCTGCACCCTGGAGTGCACCTTCTGCCCCAAGACCCAGGGCATACTGCAGGTGCACGAGTATGACCTGACCCTGGACCACCGCCCCTCCAGCCAGGAGATCATCGCCGCCATCGATGACCCCGCCGCCTACCAGGAGGTAGTGTTCTGCGGCTATGGCGAGCCGACCCTGCGCCTGAAAGTGCTGCTGGAGGTGGCGAAGTACATCAAGGCCCACGGCGGCCGGGTCCGGGTCAATACCGACGGGCTGGCCAACCTGGCCAACAAGCGCAACGTATTGCCGGAGATGGCCGAGTGCGTCGATGCCCTCTCCATCTCCCTGAATGCGCAGAGTGCCGAGGTGTATGACCGCCACTGCCAGCCGGCGCTGGCCGGCTCCTTCGAGCAGATGCTCGATTTTGTCGCCGAGGCGCCACACTACATCGCCGACGTCACCGCCACCGCCATCGACGGCCTGGAGGGGGTGGATATCGCCGCGTGCCGTGAACTGGCCGAGGCACGCGGCGTCAAGTTCCGGCGCCGCGTGCTGGACGAGGTCGGTTGAGGGGCGATTGAACCGGACCCCGGCACGTGCCACCATGCCCGCCAGTGATTTCAGCCAGCAATTTCCGACAGAGTAGTACCATGAGCGACAAGCATCCGACCCCCACCGCCATCAACCTGCACAGCAAGTCCCGGCTGCTGGCCATCGAGTTTTCCGACGGCGCCAGCTTCCGGCTGCCCTGCGAATACCTGCGGGTGTTCGCCAAGGCCGGGGAGGGGCACGCCCTGGCGAGCCCGGTTACCGGCAAGGAGTCGGTCAATATTACCGGCATCGAGCCCCAGGGGCAGTATGCGATCCGCCTCACCTTCGATGACGGACATGACAGCAGTATCTACTCCTGGGACACCCTCTACGAACTGGGGGTCAACCAGGAGCAGAACTGGCGGGCCTACCAGGAGAGCCTGCAAAAGGCCGGCTACCAGCCGGGCGGGACGGTCGCTGGCGAGGGTCCGCGACGCATCCGCCTGCTCTACTTCACCTACCTGGTGAAGCAGCTGCAGAAAGAGGCCGAAGAGGTGGAGATTCCCCCCTCGGTCAGCGACGTCACCAGCCTGTGCGAGTGGCTGCGCCGGCGCAATCCGGACCAGGCCCACCTGTTCCAGGCGGGGAGTTTCCAGGTGACGGTGAACAAGCAGTTTTGCGAGCCGTTCACCCGCATCGAGGCCGGTGACGAAGTGGCCCTGATACCGACCTCACCCAACGTCCCGGTGAAAAAGTAGCGGGTGTAAAACCGTTCCAGATTTCCCATCCAATCCGGACGTACCCTTGAGAACCACGGATTCACACAGATAAACACGGATTCAGAATTCTGATCTGCTATCTGTGTAAATCCGTGTCCATCCGTGGTTCCTTATTAACCGGATTGGGATAAGTAAACGGCTACGGAAAGATTGCAGGTCGAATTGCGCAGCGCCCGGGCGCCGCGTAACCCAGCGCTCAATGGTCGCCGTAGAGATTGGCCGCGATCACCATCTTCACCAGGCCGGCCAGCGAGGTCGCCTCCATCTTCTCCATCACCCGGGCACGGTGCGCCTCCACGGTCTTGGCGCTGACCCCCAGGGCGCTGGCGATCTCCTTGTTGGCCTTGCCGTTGGTGACCATCTCCATCACCTCATGCTCGCGCGGCGTCAGCTGGGCCAGCCGGGCGGCGATCTCCGCCCGCTCCGCCTGCAGCGAGCGTTGATCCTGGTCGATCACCATGGCGTTGCGGATACTCTCCAGCAGCAGTTCATCATTGAACGGTTTTTCAATGAAGTCCACCGCTCCGGCTTTCATCGCCCGCACCGACATCGGCACATCCCCATGCCCGGTGATGATGATGACCGGAATATGGATGCTCTGCCGGACAAAATACTCCTGCAGCTCCAGCCCGCTCATCCCCGGCATGCGCACGTCCAGCAGCAGACAGCCGGCGCGCCCGGGATAGTAGGACTTGATGAACTCTTCCGCCGAGGCGAAGGTTTCCACTTTCATCCCCACCGTCTCGATCAGCCACTTCAACGAATTACGCATCGCCGAGTCATCATCAACTACAAATACGGTGGCATTAGTACTGTTCATCTCTGTTCCTGTTTGCTGGTACTCCGTCAATATCACCTTGACAGAGTACTGGGCAGCAGGATGGAAAAACAGGTTCCTCCCTCCGCCCGTTGCTCGGCCGTGATTGTGCCGTTGTGGTCTTCGATAATAGTCCGGCTGATCACCAACCCCATACCCATGCCGCTCTCCTTGGTGGTATAGAAGGGCTCAAACAAGCGGTCCATATCCGCATCCCGGATCCCCGCTCCGGAGTCCAGCACCCGGATCAGCACCCACTCGCCCTCCCGGCAACTGGTCTGTATCACCAGACTACGCTCATCTTCCGGTATCTCCAGCAGCGCATCAAGGGCATTTCGGATCAGATTGAGCAATACCTGCTCGATCTGCACCACATCGATCTTCACCGGCAGGGTGCCGAGACTGAACTCCTGCTCGATTACCACCCCCGCCTTGCGCGCGGCAAACTCGACAAAGCTGCACACCTCGCGCGCCACCTCGTTGATGTCGGCGATCCGCCGCACCGGGGTCTGTTTCCCCACCAGGGCACGCAACCGTTTGATGATCTCCCCGGCGCGGTCCGCCTGCGCGGTAATCTGCCCCAGGGCGTAGAGGATATCCTCCGCCCCCCGGTCACTCGCCTGCAACCGGCGCACCGAGCCGTTGGCATAGTTGGCGATGGCCGAGAGCGGCTGATTCAGTTCGTGGGCCAGCCCGGTCGCCATCTCCCCCATGGTACTGAGGCGTGACACATGGATCAGCTCCTGCTGATGCTCCCTTGCCTGGCGTTCCGCTTCCCGTTCCGCGGTGATATCCCGTCCGTAGATATTGACATAGCCCAGATCGACCACCGGGGTGAGCAGCAGCGAATAGACCCAGGTGGCGCCGATCACCTGGGTCTGCCAGTCCTCGCCGCTGCCCAGGATATCCGTCACCCGGTGGCGCCAGTAAAGCGGCAGGGTCTGGGCGCGCTCGCAACCCCAGTAGGAGAGCAACTGGTCGCTGGCCCCGTTGGCGTAGAGGATCACCCCGCGCCGGTTCACGCGCAGGATCGGGCTGGGACTTTCGGAAGCGAACTTGGCGAGACTGCGGATCTCCAGCTCGATGCGCCGGCGGTTAGAGATATCGTGCATATAGATGGTAAAGGCGAGACGGTTCTTCAACCGGATCGGCTTGATCGCCAACTCCACCGGGAACACCGCACCGTCGCGCTTCACCGCGGTCAGTTCATGGCGCATCTCATCGGGAAGCCGATCCCGCGAACTGAGCACGTCCGCCAGCAGCAGAATGAACCGGGGACGACTCTCGCCGTTGAAGATCAGCTCCGCGAACACCTTGCCCAGGGCCTCCTCCCGACAGTGACCGAAGGTCTGTTCCGCCGTGGGATTGTATTCGATGATCACCCCCTGACGGTCGATGGTGATGATCGAATCCAGGGCGGTCTCCATGATCGCCTGCTTGAGCATCTCCGACTCGTGCATTTCGGTCTCGTGCTGCTGGCGCATCTCCTCCCGGGTATCCCGCACCAGCTGGATGAACTGGTGTATCCAGTCCTCCAGTACAAACAGTTGATTGCCACGCTCGATCACCGGCTGTTTGGAGCCCAGCGCCCGTTGCGAAAAGCGCGAGACACGCTGCAGGATCTTGTTTAACCGTGCCGATAACAGGAAAAAGACCAGGGTGAACACACTGACGAAGGTAAAGGCGGCCACCAGCCGCTGACGCCGCTCCAAGCCGGCCACCCGATCCCGCATCGCCTCCACCACGGAGCGTGGCACCAGGGTGGCGAACTGCAGATTGAGGGTCGACCCCTCATATTCGGAGAAGGATTGCGCGGTCACCAGAAAATCGCTCTCCGCCGCCGACAACCGCTGCTGCGGGGGCAGCCGGAACTGGTCGCTGCTGGCGAGAAAACGCTGCTCGTCCGCCTCCAGAATCCCCACCAGCACGCCGTTGGGGGATACCCCCTGCTGGGATGCCGCCAGGAACTGCGCATCGATCGGCGCCACCAGCATCAGAAAACCCATCTCGGTGCCGGTGGCATCTTCGGCGGTTTCCGAGATCAGCAGATAGGGAAGGTCTCCCAGGGTGGTGAGGTTGGCCTGGACCCGCTGCTCGCTGAGCAGCAGTTCAGTGGCCCCGGCCAGTTCGGCCGGCAGCGGCCGCTCCCCGAGCTGATAGATCTCACGGATACCACCATCGTTGTCCAGCAGCAGGATATGACTCGGCCGCACCAGCGACTGCCACAGCGTCGATCGCGGCAGCCAGGGGGGGGTGGAACGATACTGTTTAGGCCGATCCGTATCCCCCTTGAACCAGTAGACCGGCTCCAGGTAGTTGGCCAGTTGACGGTGATTGGCCAGCAACCGGGCAGTCGAGGTGTGGGCCAGCACGTAATTGTCGAAGCGGATCAGGGTTTCGCGCGCCTGCTGGTCGAGCCGGGTCTCCAGCTCTTGGTTAAAAATGCTCCGCAGCGCCTGGGGCTGTACCTGGTCCAGCAGCGCCCACACCAGCAGGCCGCAGAACAGGCCGATCATGACCGACATCAGCGGCATCGGAATGCGCCGGGACAGCGAGAGCTTGTGGGGTCTTTTCAGGGGCAACGGCATATCGGGATGATTTCAAACCTCATGGGCCGGGGACTCGTCCCGCCCGGCCAGGAACCGGCTTCAGCCCATCATTATGCCTTGATGGACGGCCATTACAAACCTGCGGCCGCGGTGCGGCGCCCTGCGGCCCCCTGGACCCTTGCCCAGGAGACAGTCACAACCACTGGTATGAAACCTGCTTAACAATGCTGAATAGAGGGTATTTGATGCGTCCAGGGAGGTGATGCCGGATTTCGGGTGGCAAAAATTGTGATGAGACTTTGTACTTTGGGGACAGCGGAGCGGCCGGTCTACAGCGCTCTTTTCGGTACCCTGCCGGCCCTGACACAGAGTATCGGCACAATACTGCCCACTCGAAACCACCAGCCGGGCTTCCCCGGCACCATCAACCATCAGCATGCCAGGTATTTCATGGCGTTTCCCATTATCGGGAAACGCTATTCCCGAATCTGTGATTACCCGATGGGTAAAAAGCCTCAATTCCGCCCTCAGGCGCGGCGTTTTTCCGTGCCAGCCATGATCAACCGTGGCCGTAACATCAATCCGCGTCTGGACACACCGGTAACGGCAGATGAGAGGGTGAGGAATATGGCCCCGGGCACCTGCTTTAGCGGCCGAATCGACTCCTCGCCGGATAGCTTTCGCTTATGAATAGGCATATCGGTTACAAGATCCTCGCCAGTGTGGTCTCCTGCCTGCTGCTGGCGATGTCCGCCATCGCCTTCTATTTCACCCAGGAGCAGGAGCGCAGCATTCTGGCGCAGAACCAACGGCAGCTGTTACACCTTACGGAGACCACCAGCCAGAGCGTGCAGACCATCATGCTGGCCGGTTATGCCGATATCGCCCTGGAGCTGGCCAAAAATCTGAAAAAGGTGGATGGCGTTACCGATTTCCGCATTCTGCACCGTGACGGCTACGAGGCCTTCCAGCAGAATGCCACCATCGACGTGGTCAACCGCCGCATTGGTGAAGAGGAGTTCATCCCCCGGGACCAGGAGCAGCGGGTGGACATCCTGGACAAGGAGCATCCCAGCTTCAAGGCGGCGCTGGAGACCCTGCAAACCCAGAGCTACCAGGAGACGGGCCCAGACGGCGAACCCCTGCTGACCTTCCTCACCCCGGTTGAGAACCGCGCGGAGTGCCATAACTGTCACGGCTCCGACCACACAGTGCGCGGAGTGATTAAACTGACCACCTCGCTGGCACCGGTACATGAGGAGATTCGGCATACCTGGATTGCCCTGGCGGTGGGAATCGGGCTGATCACCCTGGTGGTGATTGGCATGATGGGCGTGCTGATACGGCGCATCTCCCTGCCGATCCTTGGCGCCGCCCAGCAGATGCAGAACATTGCCACCGGCGAGGGTGACCTCACCGTGTCGCTGCCGGTCAGAGGCCGTGACGAAGTGGCCCAACTGGCCAGTGGTTTCAATACCTTTGTCAGCAAGATCCGCCAGACCATCAGCGAGGTGGCCGGCTGGGCCGCCTCGCTCAACACCCTGGCCGACCAGGTCAAGTCGATCTCCTCCGATACCCAGGCCGCCACCGAACAGCAGCGCAATCAGATCGAGCGGGCGGTTTTCTCGATGACCGAAATGGCCGCCACGGTGGAGGAGGTGACCACCAGCGCCGAGCGCGCCATGGAGGAGGCCCGCCGGGTGGATAGCATCGCCGAGACGGGGCGGAGCGATGTGGATCAGACCATTCAGGCGATTCATCACCTCAAGGAGAAGATCGCGACCGCCAACACCGCCATGTCGAACCTGGGCGGGGACGTGGATCATATCGGCAGCATCCTGACCATGATTCAGGGCATCGCCGACCAGACCAACCTGCTGGCGCTCAATGCCAGTATCGAGGCGGCGCGGGCCGGCGAGCATGGCCGTGGCTTTGCCGTGGTGGCCGACGAGGTGCGGAACCTGGCGGGACGGACGCGCAAATCCACCATTGATATACAGGGTTTTATCGAGCGGCTGCAGGGTAATAGCGGCGCCGTCGGCGTGCTCATGCAGGAGTGTCTGCAGGAGGCCGACGCCAGCATGACCAAGGCCGATCGCTCCGGTGAGTCGCTGGTGAGTATCACCAGTGCGGCGCACCAGATTGTGCAGATCAACACCGTCATCGCCCAGGCGATGGAGGAGAATTCGCGGGTGACCGAGGAGATCAACCAGGCGGTGGTCAGCATCAGCCGGGAAGCCGAGGTCACCACCGGACAGGCCGAGTCGGCCTACGAGCGCAGCGCCGAGCTGGCTCGACTGGTCGATCAGCTGGAACGGCTGGTGGGTCAGTTTCGACTATGAACGGGTCCGGCTGCAAGCCAGGCCACCAAGCAGTGATCAAACCTTTACCTTTGGGAGCAAATGATGAACAAGAGATTGACTAAACTGGCCGTGGCCCTGGTGATTTCCGGCGCCAGCCTGACAGCGGTCGCCGAGTCGGCGAAAGAGTACCAGGAGATGGTCAAGAACGCCGACTGGGATGCGATGAAGACCGTCACCGTCAACATCGATGAGTTCTCCTACGACGCCAACCTGACACTGCAGGCAGGCCAGACCTACAAGCTGGAGATGAAAAACATCGGCGAGAAGAAGCACTACTTCACCGCCCCCGAATTCTTTAAGAACATCGCCACCCGCAAGGCCCAGGTCAATGGCCAGGCCGAGATCAAGGCCGATTACTTCAACGCCTTCGAGATCCTCCCCGGCGGCCAGCTGGATCTCTATTTTGTCGCGCACAACAAGGGCGAGTTCCCGGTCTACTGCACCATCGACAACCATCGCGAAGAAGGCATGGATGACCTGATCGTGGTTAACTAAGGGGCACGTCATGCAGCGACTTAGGGCCTGCGCAAGAATAATTCCGTGGCACCGAGGGCGTCCCTGGGCCATGTCCGCAAGGCGCGCTTCGCCGGCAATGGCCGTTCCCTTGCCAAGAAGTGCAACGCCGCGGGCGTGGTCCAGGGGCGGCCGAATGCAGGAACTTATTCTTGCGCGGGTCCTTAGGACAACACTTCTGGTCGCCACCGTCGCCACCATGGGCCTGACCGCTCCCGCTTCCCTGGCCGGGGAAACGGTGGTGGTCAGTGCCCTGTCGGCGGCACCTGCTGTCGATGGGGATCTCTCCGACTGGGGGAATAACTGGCACCAGCTGCAGGTCAAGCCGGCGATGGAGGGTGACGACAATAACCGCACCGGCACCCTGACTATCGAGGTTCAGGCGGGGGTTGCCGGCGACGCGGTATATTTCGCCGCGCGCTGGCCCGATGCCAAGGCCGATGTGGAGTACAAGCCCTGGGAGTGGAAACGTAACAAGTATCAGCGCGGCAAGGACCGCGATGACATGTTCGCGCTGCGCTTCGACATGGCCGGGGACTTCAATAGCTGCATGATCGCGGATGCCGATTACGACGTGGATGTCTGGTTGTGGTCGGCCGGGCGCAGTAATCTGCGGGACTACGCCACCGACATGTGGCACAAGATCACCCTGAGCCGGCTGGAGAATGCCGCCGAGTACAAGACCCCCGGCGGCGCGACGGTCTACATCCAGAAATCCCCGGACGCCGGACTGGCCGGGTTTGAAAACACCCGGCCCAACCGGAACCAGCGCCAGGAAGACCGGCTTCCCGGTATCGCGTTCACGGACGGCCCCAGCGGCAGCATCGGTGACGTGGCGGCCAAGGGGGTATGGCGGGATGGCCACTGGCAGCTGGAGCTCAAGCGCAAACTGGATACCGGCCATGGCGATGATGTGGTCTTCAAACCGGGGACGACCATCAAAGGCCAGATCGGCATCTTCAACGAGGGGTACGCCGAGCACAAAAGCGTGACCGATGTGCTGCTGTTCGATTTCTCGGCGCTCTAGTGCAAACCGGGGGCCTGCACAATTGGTATGAGACTTGCGACACCGCACTCCATATGGGGTATTTTTTGCATCCAGGGAGGTGATGCCAGAGGTTTCAGGTAATAAGAATTGTGGCCAGACTCTCCGCTTCCGTGACAACCAGCCGGCCGGTTTACCGTGCGCTTTCGCGCACACTCCTGGTCCTGTTTCTTACCGAATGGGCCATTATGAGCCTGCGCCCAAACTTTGAGTTCTATACATCGGGCTGGCTTGAGGTACTGACCGATGCCTCACTGCTGACCCTCTTCTCCTCACCACTCATCTACTCCTGGTCCCTGGCCCCGTTGCGCGGTGACCAGGAGGTGACCATCTGGGGTCTGACACCCGCCCTGAAGAGTGTGCGTGATGCCGTGGACTGGTCGGTGCATGGCCGGAGAAATGATCTCTCGCTGGGCATAGTGGTGGCCATATTCGGCATCGGCATCTTCTCGATAGAAAGTGCCATCATGCTGATTTTTCAGTTAGTTAACGTTGAGAGCATCAAGCTTCAACCCCTATTGGACGCGACGCTCATCTGCCTGGCGGCCACCCCCTTGCTCTATCTCCTGCTGCGGCAATATGCAGCCTCCGGGGAAGACGATAAGCCGCTGCGGGACTCCACCCTACGGCGCTTCCTGCGCCTGTTCATACCGCTGTTTGTGTTGGTGGGTGGTCTCGGCCTGTTGATGCTCGCCTCGGAGCTGGAACAGCGTCGTAGCGACCAGGTCCAGACCAACCTGGGACTCCTGGACCATGTCGGTCAGGATATCAATACGCTGATACAGGAGGCGGCTGCCACACTGGTGACCCTGAGCCAGCATCCGCGCCTGACCGGTCTCATCGATGAGCACAGGGAGTTCCGGCTCCTGAGTGATTTTGACGGCCTTCTCAGTATCGGGAAGCGCTATTCCCGAATCTGTTATTATCGGATCGACGGCAACCCGGAATTCTGTCTGCAGGTAGATCCGCCAGAGACCCGGCAGCTCGACATAGCGCCCTCCCCGCTGTCCGTCGGTGAGTCGCAACCACTCCCATCCGCCGGGGTACGGCTGTTCTCCCCGAAAGATTCAAGCAACCGGGGGCACAATCTCGCACTGCGCCTGGGCACCAGGGTGGCGGACGCGGAGGGAAACAGCCTGGGAATCCTGATGCTGGAACTGCGCGGCGCCAGCCTGGCGGAACGGCTGCTTCGACACCACAACGGGCAGACGGGAACGGTACTGTTGATTACCCCACGCGGCACTGTCCTGAGCGCGCCGAACTCCGCACTTTCCAGCGCGCCCAGCCTGATCAAACTGCTGACACAAACCGCCCTCAATGGCGGTTTTTCCAGCCGGATAACCCGCCGCGAGAATGACACCTTCCTCTCTCACCGTGCGCTGACTCTGGTACCGCACCCCGCGCTTGACCAAACCACCCAGGGTTGGGGAATCGCTGTCTACAGCCCCTCGATCTGGAATGACCCCACGCTACGCCACTTCATCTCGAACCTGATGCTTTTGTTGATTTTCATCACGCCGCTGCTGGCCGGTGGCTGTGGCGTATTGGCGCAGGCGCAGATAGCCCGCCGCCTGGCCAGCCGCAGCCTGTGGAAGAAACAGAGCCAGTTGATGGAAACCATCCATGCCATGGAACAGGAGATCGAAGCCCGTGAACGGGCGGAAAGGCAACTGGACCTTGCCGACGAGGTGTTTCAAAGCAGTGCGGAGGGGATCGCCGTCACCGATCCGGATGGCAACATCTGTTCGGTTAATCCGGCGTTCAGCCAGATCACCGGCTACAGTCGCGGGGAGGCCGTCGGCAACAACCTGCGCATGTTGAGCTCAGGGCGTCAGGAGCGCATGTTCTACCAGAACCTGTGGAGCTGCCTGACCACATCCGGGCACTGGCAGGGCGAGATTCTGAACCGCAGGAAGGACGGCACCATTTACCCGCAACAGGGCAGTATCACCTGTGTGCGCAATAACCATGGCAACATCCGACATTACATCTATATCTTTACCGATGTCAGCGAGCTGCGCAATTCCGCCCACTCGCTGGAAAGAATGATGCACTATGACCGTCTGACCGGTCTGCCAAATCGCCTGCTGCTGATCGACCGTCTGCGTCGTGCCTGCGTAAGATCAAAGGTGACTGAACACTCCACCGGCATACTCCACATCGATCTCTACCTGTTCAAACGGATCAATGACACGTTCGGTTTCGATGCCGGTGATGAGGTGATCAAACAACTGAGCCAGCGGTTGGAATCGATACAGCCCCCGGAAAGCACCCTCGCACGTCTCAGGGATGATGAGTTTGTTCTGGTACTGGATCAGGTCCGGGGAAGTGAGGATTTGCAACGTTTCAGTGAAAAGATCATTTCGACGATCGGTGAAACACTGACCATTCAGGGCCAGAAGATGAAGCTGACATCGAACATTGGCATCACCCTGTTCCCGGAGGACAGCAGCAGTGAATCGGAGCTGATCAACAATGCCGGTACCGCTCTGATCAAGGCGAAAAAACGCGGCCCAAACCAATATGAATTTTTTACCGAGGAGATGAGTCACGACTCTTCACGGCAACTGGCCATGGAGAACAATCTCAGGCGCGCCATCGAGGAGCGGGAATTCACGCTTCATTACCAGCCCCAGGTCTCGGTACTCGATGGCACGATCATTGGCGCCGAGGCACTGCTGAGATGGCGCGACAGCGTCAGCGGCCGCATGATAAGTCCGGGGGAGTTCATTCCCTTCGCCGAACAGAGCGGTCTGATCATCCCCCTCGGCGAATGGATACTGAAAACCGCCTGTGAGCAGATCGCGACCTGGGCAAAGCAGGGGTTTGGGGACCTGCGCGTCGCGGTGAACCTGTCTCCGATCCAGTTCCGTAACGGCAATATCGTCAAGACGGTACGCGACTGCCTGGAAGCCACCGGCATCAATCCCCGGCAATTGGATATAGAACTCACCGAAGGCGCCATCATGGATGAGGCGTTCAATGCCTCACAACGTGTTTCCGAGTTGAATGATCTTGGCGTGGTACTGTCGATTGATGATTTCGGTACCGGCTACTCGTCGCTCTCCTATCTCAAACGGTTCCCCATCCACATGCTGAAGATCGACCGCTCCTTCATCCATTCGATCCAGCGGGATCACGCGGATCTCGCAATTACCGAATCGATCAACCAGTTAGGTAAAAATCTCGGGAAACTGGTCATCGCGGAGGGAGTGGAGAACTGGGCGCAGTTCGAAATGCTCAGAGCGCTCGGTTGCGACATGATCCAGGGCTTTCTTTTCAGCAAACCCCTACCCGTGGATGGGATGACGGAACTGCTGGAACGCAATGCGCAAAACCGCTTGAGCTGGACAAACCGGATCTGTTGGCGAGAGCCCTACCCGGGGCAAGATGCGCAGCCCAATGTGATGCGCTAAAACCACCAAAGCAATCGGCGGGCAGTAACCATCACTCGGGAAAAAGAAGGCATGGGCGGACGCGGGTAACGGCACTACGCCTGGTAGCATACCACCCGATTCCTGCCGGCGGACTTGGCGCGATAAAGTGCCGCATCGGCGCATATGAGCAGATCATCCTGGGCATCGGCATGAGCAGGATATAGTCCAACGCCCATGGATACGGTCAGGGCCGGCACCCCGTCCACCCCCAACCCGAACTCGCCTTGCGCGATCTCGTAACAGAGACGCTCCGCCCGTCGTATCAGGTCATCCAGACCCACCCCCGGCAGGATCAGTACAAACTCTTCGCCGCCGAAGCGGCAGGCCACATCATCACCGCGAATGCGCTGTTTCAGAAAAACACCCAGGCACTTGAGAACCCGGTCACCGGTCTCGTGGCCATGCTGATCATTGATCCGCTTGAAGTGATCAATATCCAGAATCACCAGCCCCACGGTGGAGTCTTCGCGATCGGCACGCTGGATTTCCCGGTCAAGGGTGGCGCTCATGTAGCGGCGATTATACAGTCCGGTCAGAGAATCCTGCACCGCCTGTTGACGCAGGGTTTCCTGAAGCCGAAGGTTGGCCAGTGCCAGGGAGATATGCTCACCGGCCGTGTAGATCAACTGGAGCCGGGCCTGAAAACCCAGGTCACTACCAGGTTCCCGATCCCGATCCCGATCATGATCGAAGCACTGCAGTGACAGCAGTCCGAAACACCGGCCATTCGCCAGCAGCGGCATGCACACGGAATCACATTCCGGAGCGCCCTGCAGATGAGAACAGCGGGGCAGATCCCCGCCACTGCGGTAGAGAACGGCCTCACCGGTCTGCAATGCCTGGCAATCAGCGGCTACTTCCTGCAGCGCCCGCTGCTGGGAGAGTCCCCCCCAGGTTATGGACAATTCCGGCTGACCCGTTGCATCGGCGTGTAATTGGAGAAACCCACTGGCGTGGGGAAGCAGGCGACCGAGAGAGTAACTGATGACATCCAGACTCTCTTCCAGCGACCCACATCCCTGCAGCATCTCGCCCATCTTATTGAGTACACGCAACTCCCGGTTGTTCTCTTCAAGCAGCGTCAGACTCTTCCCCAGCCGTTGATTCGACCGCTTCAGTTCGCGGGTCCGCTCCACCACCCGCTGTTCCAGTTGCTCATTCAGTTCGTGCAGCGCCTGCTCCACCTTGCGGCGGGTCTCGACTTCCCGCTCAAGCAAGTCATGGATACGTTTGATATCCCGAATGGTATTGTTTTTCGCCTGTAGAACCAGCAGCAGATCTATGACTGAATCATGGATGGCAAAATCCTTCAATGAGAGTCCCCAGCGGGAAATATCACTCATCTCCCGCACCACCGGGGTGCCGAGAAACAGCAGCAGTTCAGACTCATCATCGGAGCGGGGCAGCATCTGGCCACGCAGGAGATTTTCGGTGCCGAGTATCCTGATGAAAAACGTGGTAAACAACTGCCCCATGATGCGGTCGAAACCGAACCCGATCGACGGTGTCACCAGTTCAAACTGTGTTTCGAAGTCACTGCCCGGCTTCAGCGCACCGCACAACTTCACCAGGCTGGGGCCGGCAGAGCGGATCCTTCCCTGCCGATCGAATGCGAGGAAAAACGGAAATACGGAGCAGAGCGAGCGATAGGGAAGAGAGATCTCCCGCCACTGTCCGTCAAGTTTGAGCACGGGCATTTTGCAACGTACCTGAATGCGCGATGATTATGTCTCAATTGCCCTCATGTCTACTGTATTCAACCTGAAAACAATCATGATCCAGGCCCTCTGCCTTGCCTTCAAGATAAGTGAGGGAGACCCTGGTTGCGAAACGCCTGCCCAGCCCTTGAAACAGCCCAGGAATCATCGCTTGCATCCCATTCCTCCGCGAATGGTAATGCAGCACAAAGCGACCCTCCTGCTCATCACTAATCGAGAATCCGGGCGCCTGGAGCTCCGGCATCATCTGCGCGACACGGGTATGCAGACTATTCAGGTTCTTTACAAAAGTGACAAAATCTCCACCCGCTATAGCAAACAGTTCCCGGTAGTTCTTGGCGACATACTCGATCCAATATTCACCGAAGGCCTGCAGCACGGCATCGGCCTCGGTACCCTGCAGCTTGCATACCGCCTCCACCAGGCTGAAAGTCAGCTCGTCGGGATACTGTTGCATGGTAAGAAACAGCTCCTCCGCCCCCGTGAGGGCGCGGATATCAGCCCAGGCCTCCGCCCCAAACCGCTCCACAACCATGTCACGAATCGCCTGATTGACTAAACCGTACATAGGCTCACTCCCCTTGGCTTACACGCCCCCGCACCCGGGTTCACTCCGGTTTTTGAGAAATTGTGCGAGCGGATTCTCAAATTCAGGATAACCCCGGAGCGGGATAGGTCCATTCAGACCGTCGCATTGACACGCTTAATGGGTACGGAAGTCCCCGAGGAGCGGAGGGGTTTTCTCCCCCTGCCGCTTCTTCCCAAGCTGCCGACGGTAGTTAAGGATATGCTGTGAGAGCTCCCGGTCATCGTCGTCGAGGTGGTTGATAAACCAGCTCCTGAGAGAGCGCAGCACCCCAAGGTCAAAATGCTCCCGCTCACAGCGCACTTCGCGCAGGAAGTGCCGAAACACTTCAAGCAACCGATAATGTTCCATAAGATGCTCTTTTTCATGGGGATATCCCGTTTCCACCATCAGCTCCTCCTCCTTGTGGAGGTGCTCCCAAAGCTCAAAAAAGAGGTGCTCGGAAATTCGCGTCAGCGACGTCCGGTGGGTCAGGCGCCCCTGGTGATCCCGACAAAGACAAAACAGCCGATCCAGCTTGGCGGCAATGGACTGATGGGCCTCATCCATTTCCACAACACCCAGGTTCCAGTTCTTGTTCCAGTTCAGGTGGCCTTTCATGATTGACACTCCGAAGGTTTTATGTCTAATCCGGAGCAAGATGCAGGCCAGTTAAATATTATCCATTCAGCTGAAAAAAAACGCCGGGGCATGGAATAAAGGGGCAACGGCGGATGTTTGCAGTAGTGTGGTACAGATCAACCATTCGCAAGGAGAACCCAATGAAAATCCGTTACCTGCTACCCGCCATCGCCCTGCTGGCCAGCGCACCCGCGTTCGCGTCTCAGTGCCCGAAGGACATCAAACAGATCGACCAGGCCCTGGAACAGGAGCACGGCCTGACCGATGAACAGGTTTCACAAGTACGCCAGCTTCGGGATGAGGGTGAAAAGCTGCACCAGTCAGGCCAACACCAGCAGTCGGTCGATACCCTGGCCCAGGCCATCGCCCTCCTCGGGGAGAAGTAGCACACGCATCCTGGCTGTCTTGGCTTCCGTTGCCGCCGTGACTCGGACAGCATGCGGCAGCCTTGCACGGACAGCGTGGCGCAACCGATAGCCTGGATTGGCGGCCACTGCCCTCGGCCGTCGATATCAGCTACCGACCGCCGAATCCTGATCAGGCCGCGGCCCCACGGGTAACTGCTGCGCCAGCTGTTGAATCTGTTGGCGCAGCAGTCTCCGATCAAGCGGATAGTCCGGTTCATTCATGAGCGGGGCCAGTCCGGACCAGATTTTTTCCATCCGCTGCCGCTCACTGTTTCGCCACGACGCCAGGCGATCCAGGATTTGATGGGCGTCACGCTCAACCGCGTGGGCGCGCAGGTCAATATCTCGGGTGAGCCGCAATCCCCGCTCCAGCTCCCGGGTTACCGAACCCACATGGCCCCGCCACAGATGATCGGCCACAAACAGCGCCAGCAGATTGGTGAATGTCATCCCCGCCAGCACATAGCCAACCTGGGTAAAGAGGTCAACATAGAGGCCGTCGGCCGCCCTGTGCACCGAGTAGAATTGCTGTTCCAGTCGTTGATCAAACACCAGGTAGAGGTAACCGGTGCCCAACAGGGTGATGGCAACCTCCAGCAGCACCAGCGCGGCAATCAACCAGAACTGGATCCGGTAATCGAGGTACTTGATCCGGCGCTGCCGGTAGCGTGCGGGGTTGGTCATAGATCGTGACACTCGAAACAGAGCCTTCCGGACTCCACAATCAACTCGCCATGGGATTCGCTGTAGCC
This sequence comes from Sedimenticola hydrogenitrophicus, assembly GCF_029017505.1. Taxonomy (GTDB): domain Bacteria; phylum Pseudomonadota; class Gammaproteobacteria; order Chromatiales; family Chromatiaceae; genus Sedimenticola; species Sedimenticola hydrogenitrophicus_A. The sequence continues at coordinate 70,191 of NZ_JAQGEI010000008.1, read as the reverse complement.
GAGATGACAGGAGACACAGGCCAGCTTGCCCTGGGGCAACAGTAACGCAGCGGGCAACAGGGTACCGGGGAGATAGCCCCCGAACTGCTCGGCCCGGCGATAGGAGACACCCACCGGGTGATTGACCGAACTGCCCATGTGACGGGCCACATTGCCGGTCAACCTGACGCTCAGTCCGGGCAGTGATGCCTGCTCGGCGTGACACTCCATGCATTTGAGGGAATAGGCATCCAGCTCTACCCCGGGGCGCTGATCCGCCGCGAAATGCCCCGAATCGAGCAGCGATTCGGCACCGTCCTTCATCCGCTCGAAAAAGTCCCGGACGTGGCAGGAGAGGCAAAAGTCACGGCCGGTCTCACGGCTTCGCAGGCGGTTGCGGGGTTTTTCGTGGACCACATGGCAACTGCTGCAGGTAAGATCCCCTTTCCAGTCGAGGGGGAACCCCGCCAGCAGCTCCCGGCTTACCGGGAAACCACTGGGATGACTGACCCGCATGGCCGATTCATGGCACTCCACACAGAGCTCCTCCTGGCTGCGGATCAATTGAGCGGCATTTTGTTTATTCACGGCGGCACCGGCAAGGTGGCACCCCCCGCAGTCGGCCTTTTCCGGATGCGGCAACCCCCGCTCACCGGTACCGACATGCGCTACCAGAACCAAACCCGCCCCCACCACCAGTGAGACCAGAATCGCGCCTACCCTGCCTGGCTTCATCCCTGATTCGCCCATTTTTTGTTTTGTTTTTTAATAACGCACTTCACCATGCAGTCTGTGCAGTTGTTCCCGGTACTGCCGCAGGACCTCGTCTGGCTCCATTGTGCCGCCCGCCAGATCCCTCTCCATTGCCATGAGTTGCCGGCCCAGGTCTTGGTAATGTTCGTTGAGCGCTGCCACCGCCTCCCTCAGCAACCGTCCATGGGTTTGCAATTGATCTTCCCTGCGTATCGGCATGGGCCGCTCCAGACTGTCCTGTTCCAGTTCCTGTTCCAGATTACGGGTGAGCCGGTAGAGTGGTCCGGCAATGCGAAAGCTGCTGTAGAGGGCGATCAACCAGGTAACAAAGGCGGAAACCGTCAACAGGAAGAGACCGGCGGCCAACACCAGCGGTATCAGGCGTTCCTGACTGATCTGCAATCGGCTCAGCGACTGCAGATAACCCTGCTGATCGGTCTGTCCCACCGCCAGCACGACAGACACCATGACCAATGCACCGAGGAGGGTTAACAGCGCGGCGATACGCAGCACGATCTTCAGATGGAACAGCGAGGCAGGCGTCACGCGAACTCCCGGTCTGGAATCAATCCTGACAGGCTCATTCCTGTCTAGAAACCAGGAATGATTCTCAGATTCAGGAACCGATGTTATGAACCTTCAGCGAATGGAGACTCCGCGCAGGGTGACCGATGCTCTTCCATGAGCCGGCTGTCGAACAGATCATGTTGTCTCAGAAAGTGGACAAACTCGCGGTCACTTTCGGTCACATGGGTAACCAACCAGCCCTTTAGTGCCATCAGCACCTCCAGGCTGATGCCATTGCCTCCGCACTTGATCTCCTTGATGTAATATTTGAGTTCGGCAAGCAACATGCTGTGCTCGCGCAAGTGGCTACGAAGCCCGGGATAGTTAAGGAATTCCATCCACTCCTCTTCATCCCGGAAGTGCACCTTGGCCTGTTCCAGAAGGCAGTCGCAATAGTCCGCCATCCGCTCAGGGGGAAGTGACGCGCCCTCTTCGGTATACTGCTGGAACAGGCCGGCCAGCCCGTGGGCCAATTGCAGATGGGCATCATCCATCCAACCGACGCCTATATTCCAGCTCTCCTTCCAATCAAATAGGTTTCTCATCATCCACTCCCTGCAGCCTCTGGAATAACCTTCGCAAATTGCGGGCCAAGTCAATCAGGCGTTGCCCCCTCCTTCAGCGCCGATAGGATATAAAAAACAGGGCCTTGTAGAGGCCCTGGCTGTTCGGCGCATGAGACAGGCGTTTCGCCGAGAATCCCGTCGGACGGCTCATTCTATCGAACCGAGCCCGATCAGCCGGCTCACCCCGCCGAATCCGCCGATCCACAGGCTGCCGTCCGGGGCATTGGCCATGGAGAAGATATTGTTGGTGTAGAGGCCGTCGTGCACGGTGAAGACGCGGAATTTCTCCCCATCCCAGCGCGCCAGCCCGTTACTGGTTCCCACCCAGATGCGCCCGTTCCGCTCATGGCCCAGCATGAAGATATGGTTCGAGGGGAGGCCATCCTCCCGGGTATAAGTCTTCCACTCGGTCCCGTCGAAACGGGATAGCCCGCCACCCCAGGTGCCGGCCCATACCGCGCCCTGCCGGTCCACCAGCAGGGATACGATGTAATTGGGGTTGTAGGCGACATCCACGTTGGTCAGTCCCATCTCCGCCTTCTGGCGTGCGTGATGGCTCGACTCCTTGGCCGGATCCCGGGTAAAGTCGATCTGGTCTTTGACCAACTCATAAGCGGCACCCAGCCCCTGCCCGTGCTTCCAGTTGCTCCACGCCCCCTCACTGAAACGGGCCAGCCCACCCTCGGTGGCCATCCAGACCTCGCCATTCTTGCCCTTGGCCAGACCATAGACCCAGTCATTCGGCAGACCGCCCTGGGTATTCTCCACGGTGTAGGTATCCCAGCTGCCGACGTCCTTCAGCCGGCCGCCCCGAACCCGGTTGGCCCCGGACCAGGTGGCGATCCAGATGTCGCCGTTGTCCAGGGTCAGCACGTCATAGATAAAGGCATCCGCCAGGCCGTCCTGAATGTTGTAGTTCTCCCAGGTACCGGTCGGCTCATCGAGGATCGACAACCCGCCGCCGTAGGTACCGACCAGCAGCCGGTCGCCCAGTTTACTCAGGTGAAAAATGCCGTTGGAGAGCAAGCCGGAGCGTACATCATAGAGCCGGTGTTGATCGCTGCGGGTGTCATAACGGATCACCCCCCCGGAGGTGCCGACCCAGACGAGCGGGCCATCCGCCAGCATCGCCTTGACATTGCGGTTACCCACCCGGAAATGGGCGAATTGGACACCGCTCGCCGCGCGGCTGAAGCCACTCCGCACCGTGCCGTCCGCGGGCACGGTTGCCGGCTGGCCCGGTGCGGCGGCGTCACCCCCGCCAGGCGTGCTGCTCTGGCTGAAGCTACCTGAACTTGCCACCGTCAGTACCAGGGCAATCAGCCCTTTTCGAATCATTGCCTTCATGGATCACTCTTTACTCTTGGGGGGTTGGATACCAATGCGCACCACAGCGGCCCGGGTACCGGCCCAGATATCTCCTGACGGGCTCTCCACCAGGGTATAAACATTGCTGTCCGGCAACCCGTCCGCCAGCCCGATGGTCTGCCAGTTTTTGCCATCGTAGCGGGATACACCGCCATTGGTGCCGAACCAGAATACACCTTCACTATCCTGCAGTACGTTGTAGACGATGTCGCCGGCCAGCCCGTCACGCGTGGTCAGATTATGCCATTTCTCGCCGTCAAACCGGCTCACGCCACCGCCCCAGGTCCCCGCCCATACCTGATCATCCTGGGCGACATGGATGGAGAAGACATAACTTGGATTATACGTGGCCTGCCCCCCGCTCAATACCCCCAGGTCATGGCGGGAGCGGGTGCCCAGGCCGGTATTGCGGCTGGGCGGCAGGCTGCTGCCATTTCCTGCCCCCAGCCCATCGGCATGGGACCAGGAGGTCCACTGCTTGCCGTCAAAGCGGCTGACACCGCCCTCGGTGCCGAACCAGACCCGGTCACTGGAATCCACCGCCAGGCCGTAGACCCACTCGTTGATCAGCTCCTTGACGTAGGTCTGGAACTGTCCGCTGAGGGGGTTCACCCGGTTGGCCCCGGCCCAGGTCCCGATCCAGAGCGTGCCGTCCTCCTGGGAGATAAAGGAGTAGACCCAGTAGTCGGCAAGCCCGTGCATGGGGAAAAAGGTCTGCCACTCGCCATCCCGGTAGCGGGAAGCACCGCCGCCATTGGTGCCAAACCATTTGTTGCCCTGCTTGTCGATACCGATGGCGAAGACATACTCGTTAGCCAGGCCATCCGTGCGGGTCAGGGTCTGGCGGATCTGCAGCGTATCCAGATCCACCTCGTGCACACCCACAGAGGTGCCCACCCACAGTGCGTTGGCCTGGGGCTCTATCGCCAGTGCCCGCACATAGACTGTGTCACCGACATTGAACAGGTCAAGTATTGCCGGCTTGGCGACTGGCTTGGCGGCCGGCTTGGCGGCCGGCTTGGCAATCGGCGTTTCGGCCGCCGCGGTAGCGGTTGCCGGCTTGGCGGCTTCCGGCGGTGGTGTATCGCCGCAGGCTGCAAGCAGCAGCGGTAGAAGAATCAGCAGTTTTTTCATTATTCCCCGGCTGTTGATGGTTTATGGTCTGTCGCGAGCAGTTTTTTCGCTTCGGCATCACCGGCGGCGGCGGCCTTTTCCAGCCAGTTACGCGCCTCGGCCCGATCCACCCGCTGCCCCATGGTGCCTTTGTCCAATGCCTGGTAGAGCTGCAGCATGGCGGGCACGTGACCCTGGTCGGCACTCTTCAGCAGCAGGGAAAACGCGCTGGCATTGTCCACTTCCACCCCCTCACCCGCCGCCAGCATCATCGCCAGTCCCATCTGCGCCTCGGCATCGCCCGTCGCTGCCGCCTTGCGGTAGAGTGCCAATGCCTGCTCGTTCTCCTCGGCCTTGTCCAGGATGTAGGCCAGCAGTACCTGGGCACGCACATGCCCCTGATCCGAAGCCTGCCCGAGATACTGCAGGGCGGTAACCAGATCCTCGTTGCGAAAGGCAGCGAACCCGGTTTCGTAATCGGATTGGCTGTCGGCCAGTAGCGGAGTACTGAGACAGACAAGTAGCAATAAAAGTCGTTTCATGGTCGGTTACTCGGTAGGGGCTCACCCGACAGTCAAAGCAATAAACATGCCGTTGAAATCATCCCTGCTCATCCTCCTCCAGCTTGCGGTAGAGGGTTGAGAGTCCGATACCCAGTTTTTTGGCCGCTTCCTGGCGATCCCCACTCACCTCGTCGATCACCTGCTGGATCACATCCGCCTCAAACTGCCGCACCCGCTCCTTGAGGGGACCGTCGGTGGAGCTGATGGTGATGCCGAGGCGCTCATCCGCCGCCGCCTGATGCAGTGTCTTCGGCGGCAGGTCATTGACCTGGATCTCCGTGTCCTCCGCCAGGATCAGGGTGCGTGCGATCGTGTTCTGCAACTCCCTCAGGTTACCCAGCCAATCGTGGTGCACCAGTATCCGCTCCGCCTCCGCCGATAGGGTGAACTCCGGCTCCAGCTCCAGGCGCTCCGCCTCCCGGGTGAGAAAATAACGTATCAGGTCAGGCAGGTCTTCCTGGCGCTTGCGCAGTGGCGGGAGGATCAGATTCAGCACGTTCAGCCGGTAGTAGAGATCCTCGCGAAAGGTACCACCCGCCACCATCGACTCGATATTCCGGTTGGTGGCCGCCAGGATGCGAACGTCCACCTTGCGGCTCACCTCGGTGCCGACCGCGCGAATCTCCTTTTCATCCAGGGCATGCAACAGTTTTACCTGCAGGCCCAGGGGCAGTTCGGAGATTTCATCCAGAAACAGGGTGCCGCCATCGGCCTCGAGAAACAGCCCTTTTTTGGCCCGTTCGGCACCGGTAAAGGCGCCCTTGGCGTGGCCAAAGAACTCGCTTTCCATCAGGTTGTCCGGGATCGCTCCACAGTTGACCGACACAAAACTGCGTTCCGCCCGCCCACTCATGTCATGAATGCGCCGGGCGATGAATGTCTTGCCGGTGCCACTCTCGCCGGTGATCAATACCGTTCCCGAGGTACGTGCCACCTTTTCGATCATGCGTTCGATCTGCACCATGGATGGCGCACGACTGACGAAACCACGCGGCGTCTGGCTCTTGATCATCTGCTTCAGCCGCAGGTTTTCCTCGCGCAGGCCCAACAGGTCGCCGATCTGTACCAGCCGGTGGATCACGTCCTCGTTACGCATCGGCTTCATCAGGTAGTCGTAGGCACCAAGCTTCATGGCGGTGATCGCGGTATTGACCGAGGCAAAAGCGGTCAGCATCAGAAAAACCGTATCGATACCCGATTTCCGCGCCTGCCGCAGCACCTCAATGCCATCGATATCGGGCAACCGAATGTCACAGACACAGACGTCGAACTGTTCGCTGTTGAGCCGTTCCAGCGCGGCATTACCATCACCCACATGGGAGACCTGGTGCCCAGCCTTCTTGATCTGGGAAGCCAGCACCTGCCGGATAGCGGTCTCGTCATCGACAACCAGTACATTCAGATTTGCCATACCTACTCCACAGCGGATTCAATCGGCTCTACCGGCAGATAGAGATGGATGCAGGTGCCCTGGCCAAGGTGGCTCTCCAGGGTGATAAAACCCTGATGTTTACTCACGATGGCACTGCACAGTGACAACCCCAGCCCAGTCCCCTTGCCGGCTGGCTTGGTGGTGTAGAAGGCGTCCATGGCCCGCGCCAGGGTCCCTTCGTCCATGCCACAGCCATTGTCCATCACCTGCAGGTGAATCCGCCCCTCTTCGAAAGCCGTCTGTATGCGGATGACCGGCTCCTTGACCTCGCCCATCTCACAGGCATCCACGGCATTGATCAGCAGATTCATTATCACCTGGATCAACTGGTCCGCCACTCCCTCCATGGCCGGCAACCCGCCGTCGAGATCCAGCTGCAGGTCGACATGACGGAACCGATTGTCGTAGCGCAACAGATTCGCCGTACCCTTGATCAGGCTGTTGAAATCCAGCAATTCCCGTTCGCCGGGACGAGGCGAGGCAAAATCGGCAATCTCCCGGGTGATGCCGGCCAGCCGATTGACCTGCTCCTCGATCAGCCCCAGATGCAATATCACATCCTTGCCCACCGGGCAGTGCTCCCCACTGCACGGCACTTCGTGGTAGACCGACTGAATCGTCTGCAGGGAACCGGAGATCGCCGCGATTGGATTTCCCACCTCATGGAGGATACCCGCCGCCAGCTGGCCGATGGCGGCCATCTTCTCCTGGTGGAAATATTGCTGGCGGGTGGCCTCCAGCTCGTGCTCGGCCTGTTTTCGCTCCCTGATGTCGTGAAATACGGCGATATAGCGTTTGCTGCCCTGGAATGAGAGCGTGCCTACCCAGAGATCAACCGGAAGCTCGTCTCCCTTGGCACTCCATACACTGCTCTCGCGTACCCCGTGGGAGACCAGCGGTCCGATGATGCACTGAACGCTGGCCGCCGGCGGGCCCGCCTTGCCGGGCGGCGTGAATAGCTGTATCGCGTCCATCGAGATCAATTGATCCCTGGTGTAATCAAACATCTTTTCGGCAGACCGGTTGCTGTCGCAGATGATGCCCTGCTGGTCGATGGTCAGTATGGCATCCTCGACCGTATCCATGACCGCGCGGATACGCGCCTCACTCTCTTTCAGGTGGTCCCGGGCTATCACCACTTCGGAGACATCGTGACTCACTTCGATGACCCCGACAATCTGATGTTCCGAGTCGCGCAACGGGGTTGAAACCACCTCGACGTAACGCGCTTCATTTTCACTGTTGTAGTGGATGTGCATCAGTTTGACGGTATCCCCCTTATCCAGTACCTGGACAAAGGAACAGGGGTGGTCCTCGCCCTCGCAGGGGGTGCTACGCCGATGGCTGATCTGGTAACAGTGGACATACTCCTCCGTATTGTCTTCGGGGACCAGCGCCCTGGCGGCCCGGTTCATCTCCGTCACCCGCAGGTCACGACCGATCACCATCACCGGATCGGCAATGCCATCGATGATCGACTGTAGAAAGGTCCGTGCATTCTCCAGTTCGCGGGTGCGTTCCCGCACCCTGACTTCCAGCTGGTCCTTGACCTCCTGGACCATTGCCAGGTGTCTTTCGCGGTTGGCCTCTTCTATTTTCAACGCCTTGTCGGTGTTATAGAAGAGCCCGAACAGCACCGCATAGGAGGCACCAAGCAACAGCACCACGCCGAAGATCATTCGGATACTCTGCCGATCCAGTTCCGCCAGCGCGCTGTTTACATCGGTATAGAGTTCGAAGGCGCCAAGTACGCGGCCAACACTGTTGTAAATCGGCACATAGCTTTCAAACAGATTGGCGTTGACGATCACCCGGTCCGAGCTGTTGAAGCTGTCCCGATAGATCAGCTTTGCGGAAGTCTTACCCGCCAGCGCCAGATTCAGTGACGTGTTGAAATGGGCATCCTGTCCGATCTCCCCGCGCTCGGTGGAGTAGACGGTCTGCATCTGCCGGTTGTAGACCTTGACCTTGGCGATCGGCAGGCCCTGGATGTGCTCGCTGATCGTCGCGTCGAACTCATGTGCATAAGCGGGAAACCGCCCCTCCTGCGGATTGGCTCCGTCCTGCAGAAGCCGCATCAATCCGTGATGGTCGAGTGAATTGGTGAATATGCTGGCCAATATCTGGTTGTGCTGCGTATTGTGTCGGAACAGCGCATCTTCCGAGAGATAGCGAAAAAAACCGATAAACAAAACGGTCAGCGCCAATGCGCCAAGCAGACTTACCAGGGCAAAACGTTTGAGACGCGTGGACATGGATCAGCCTCTCTCGCCGGCGCCGGTGGGGCGCATCAACTGTCTGAGATCCCTCAGGTTGTCCGGGCTGTCCCACTCCCGGGCGCCGACGATTCGGGCACGCAGGATGCCGTCGGGGTCGATCAGAAAAGTCTGTGGATAGGCGTTGACGGAATTGCGCAACTCCGCCAGCATGCCACCGGCATCAAAGTAATTGGGAAATTTCACCGCGTATTTGCGTAGAAACTCCTCTGCCGCAAAGCGATCCTCCAGGACCAGGCCTATCACCTTCAGCCGGCTATCCGCCATGTGGGTGACCAACCGGTCCAGACTCGGCATCTCGGCACGACAGGGGCCGCACCAGGGCGCCCAGATATTCAACAGGACGTAGTTACCTTTCAGCTGGACCAGATCCAACTCACCGCCGAACAATCCCTGGAGTTTGAGATCGCCAATCGGTTCTCCGACCTGGTAAGCAACTTCTTGCCGGCACCCGGCCAGTACCGGCAGCAGCAACAGATACAGCAGCAACAGGCGGCTGTTCCAGCGAATAGGCCTCATTTCAACCCTCATCATTGACCGTGGAACCAGGCATTGTCCCTGCGGCGGGTTCGTTGTTGATCGCGGCGCGATGTTGCTCCCACTCCCATAACGCCGCCCGTGCCTTGGACAGATAGGGGTCATCCTGATGGGTTCGGTGTATATAGGTGCGCATGGCGCCCATCGCCCCCTGCAGATCACCTTGCCGTTCAAACACCAGCGCCAACCCGTAATAGGCGTTGGGCAGGTCCGGTCGCAGTTCCGTAGCGTAACTGAAGGCCCGCTCCGCCTGGGCATATCGCTCCAACCCGAGCAGGGCGTAGCCCATGTTGACGTAGGCCTCCGGCAGCCTGGGGGCGATGTGCACCACCCGGTTAAAGGCGATCAGCGCGCCCTCATAGGCCCGCGCATGGAGCAGGGCGGCCCCCTCGGCAAAGGCCTGATCAAGTTGTCGCTTCAGCGCCAGTTTGGGTGGCTCATTCAGCCCGGCCTGCTCGGTCCCGACCGGCTCCCCGGAGAGGGTCAACGGCTGGCGATAATCCGGCAGCCAGGTGATCAACACACCCAGCCCCGCCACCATCAACAGCGTGAGCAAGAGCGCCACTGGCCGCCGGTCTCTGCGGGTGGGTCGGTCAATGCCTTCAGACATCGCCCGCCTCCGGTGCCAGCTGCGCGAGCTTGTCGTGGGCGCGGCGAACCCGCTGCTGAGCCACCAGGGCGACGAACAGCAGGCTGGCGATCAGTGCGCCACCACCGCCCGTCGCCATCAACAGCCGTCCCAGCGGCAACAGGTCGCCAGCCGCGACCAGACCCTTGCGCGGGATATCCGAGACAATCAGCCCGGCCATCAGCAGCAATATGCCTCCGCTATAGAGACCGGCCTGCCAGTTGAGCAGACGCTGCGCAATAGGCGTATGCCCGGGGATCCCCAGATGGCGATAGCAAACCCCCATGTAGCTGAGGGTGATGGCGCCAATCACCCCATGATAATGGGCCGGAACCCAGGCATTATTTTCCTCGATCAGCCACCCCAGGATAAACCCCAGCAGCAGAAGCCATAGCGGCAAACGGAGGAAAAACTGAAGCGCGGAACCGGCACCGGCGCTGCCCCTGTCCAGCAGCAGGCCAAGCAGCAGCGGCATCACCAACAAACCGTTCCACTCCATCTGCCAGGTAAAAAGCAGCGTGTCGTACGGCGCCGGCAGGTGTGGGAACAGGGGGGAAACCAGGACCGGCAACAGGATCAGCGGCACCTGAATCCTGATCAGGCGCGCCAGCCAACCAGGCGCTTGCGCTCCGCCCGACAACCACAGCCAGGCCTGCATCAGCAGCAGCAGATTGACCGTCTGCAGCAGGTGCCCAGGTCCCCAAAAAAGCCGTTGATAGCGGCCCAGCGCCGTTTCCGGCAGGGCGGAGGCCGCGGCCACTCCCAATTGCACGGCGGCCAGCAGCAGCACCAGGGCGGCGGCGCCGCAAAGCAGGCTTGCGCTGTCGGACCGACCGGCCAAAGCCCGCGGCAAACGGCTCAGGGAGAGCAGTGACACGACACTCACCGCCAGCACAAACAACCCGATCCCTGCCAGAAAAACGCCCTGATCGAGTACCGGCAGATAATCGCTCATGATCGGTGTCACCGCCCCCGCGAGGGGGGCGGCCGCCATCAGCAGGACACCCGCCAAGGCCGCGGCGACGGCAACATAGTTGACCCAGCGGCTCGCCCACTGACGGTTTCGGCTCCAGAAAAAGCCGCCCATTGACAGGAACCAGACCAGCAGCGAGAAATTCACATGCAGCACCAGGGCGCTGTGAAAACCGCGTTCGTTGTCGCCGAAAAGCGTCACCATGCCGCTCCTGGCCAGCACCAGCAGCAGGGCATAACCGACCGAGACCAGAAATGCCGTTACCGCGAGGGCGATCCAGGCCTGCGGAATGCGCTTGCAGTCAGCTTCTGGCAGTCTGTTGCGGACCATCAGACCATCCCCTTATGCGGCGCCTGGGTGATAAAGGGAATACCGAAAAAGGTGAGAAACCCCAGTGCAAACACGCCGACCACCAGCAGTGCCGAGACGGTATGCCGCGGCTTCAGGGTTAGCCGCAGGTGGATGGCCAGGGCGAGAAAGATCCAGGTCATCAGCGACCAGCTCTCCAGCGGGGCCCAACTCCAGTAGCGACCCCAGGCATCGCGAGCCCAGATGGCGCCGGCCATCAGCATCAGGGTATCGAAAATGAGACCCAGCATCAGGAAGCGGTAGGCCAACTCCTCCAGGCTGACATTGTCCGGCATGCGGGCAAACCGGGTACTCCCCGCCAGGGCGCGGCTCAGGATCACCCCGGCCAGACCCAGGGCCACCAGCACACTGCCGAAAAAGATCTTGCCGAAGCCGATGTGGATATAGAGCCAGACGGTATTGTAGGTCGACGGCAGCAACCCCCCGCCCGGATTGGTCATCATCATCCAGCCCATCATCAGAAACAGTACCGGCATCACCAGCGCCGCGGCAGGACGGATCTGCCGAATCCACAGACTGGCCAGGGTGTAGATCAGGGCCAGGCTCCAGATGTTGCTGGAGAGGATTTCGTACATGGTGACAAAGGGGCCGTGACCCAGTCGCTCCCAGCGCAATGCCAGTGCCAGGGTATGCAGCAGCAGCCCGAGTATCAGCAATGCCAGAACGCTCCGCTCCGGGCGCCGCTTCATCACCTGGGCGAAGATCGCAACGCAGCCGGCCCCGACATAGGCGACCAGTGCAATCCAAAGTATCAGCTGTTCCTGTTCCATATTACCCTCGGTTATCCGCACTGCTCAGCCAACTGCGCTGGCGGTATTTGCGCCACATGTGCCAAGCCAGGGAGCACACGGCCAGCAGCACCGCCGCCACCAGCCAGGGCTGGGTCCAGTCGTAGGCCACGTTGTAGCCCATCCAGGTGCGCAGCCCCTGATAACTGAGCAACCCCGCCTCACCCAGGCGCACCTGATCTCCGGGCTTCATCTCAAAACGCCGCTCACCCGAGCGCAGAATCAGGTGGTGTCGCGCCGGTGGTCGAAATACCGACGCCCGCTCTTCGGCCAGGATCGCCTCATCGAACTCCAGTTGCACCCAAACAGGCTCGGCCAGCCCCGGCAGGTTCCAGCTGGTATGCTGCCGTAGCGCCTCGCCCGGGAAGGGCGGCAACCGCACATCACCCGTTACCGGGCTGGACGCCGCGTCCGGCCGCCACTGGAACACCGGGGCATACCCCTTGTTGAAGGTGGTATAAAAACGGTAACCCCGCATGATCAGCGGGCGGTCGTCGCCGATCACCTGGACCCGTGACCCGCCCGCCTCATCAAACAGCCGGACCCGGTTCAGGGTGGTGGTGCGGCGCGGCCCCGGCGCATAGTTGATGGTAAACCGTTCATTGACGAAACGGACCCGGTCCAACGCCCAGCTATGCCAGGGCCCGGCCTCGTATTTCACCAGTTGCCCGTCAAAGGCCGCCCCTTCCGATACCTCGGCCCAACCCTTGAGATAGATCATCCGCCCCACACCCACCAGCACGATGAGTGCCAGCAGGGAAAGATGGAACAGCAGCAGCGGCAACTGCCGGCGAAACAGCGGGTTGACCAGGATGGCGGCCAGCAGATTGAGGGCCAATACACCCAGGGGCGGCGCCACCCACCAGGTAAAACCGTCCGCCAGGGTGAGGGCGCGCACCACCACCGCCAACAGCAGCAGCAGTGCCACCAGGGTGAACTTCAGCGAGCCGAGCCAGACCAGAAGCTGCCAGACCGGCGCCCCATTACTGCCCACTCGCTGTTGTTCAATCGTCGCCATCGCGCTCTCAGTTGGGACTCTCGCAGGCCTCGTCGCGCATCCAGTCCCGGCCGGTGTTACCCGATTTGGAGCCGCAGTCGTTCTCCCGCCACTGCCCGCTGGGGCGGAAGTTGATCACCTTGAGGAAGGCGTTCAGGTAGTAGGGGGCATTGGTATAGCCGTTGTCCTTGCTGCAGCCCCCGTTGGTGCTGCCCCAGCCGCCGCTGCCGGTGCAGATCTCCTCGCCGCCGGCCGCCTTGCCCGCCTCCGGCCCGACATCGTTCAGATTGACCAGCAGCGCCTTGTTCTTCCAGCCATGGGGCACCGCCACATGACACCAGCTGCACTTCATGGCGCCAATCTTTTTGCGGTGATAGGAGTGCAGATCGCCCCGGTCGGAACTGTAGAACCCGGTACGACTGCCGCCATCCGCCGGATAGGTGTTGTAGTCGTGGCACTTGAAGCAGAGGTCATCGGACTGGCCCGACCCAGTGTTGCTATCCCAGTCGCCCTTGAGGATGAAATTCTTGCTGGAGCCGTGGGGTCCCCAGGGGTTGCTGCCGGTCGGCACCCGGGTGGCGTTGGCGGTGGCCGAGCCGTGACAGTCGGTACAGTACATGGTCTGGTTGCCGATGTTGTTGCGCCAGGGCAGCAGGAAGGCGTTGGCGTTCATAGCGCGCACCGTGGCGGTACGGCCGGTGCTATCCATCACCGGGTGCCAGGAGCGGTGGTTATTGGTGGCATAACCGCTGCCGGCGCCGGTATTGGCGGCGCTCCCCTCACCCTGGTGACTGAACGGGGCCTGGAACTCCTTGGCCTGGTTGGTGTATTGGGTCATGCCGTTGGTCCCCGCGGGGGTGCCTCCTCCCGAGTCTCCCAGGTCGGGGCGGGTCCCCACCGGGTAGACATTGTCATCCTGGTAGCCGTAGTCCGAGTGACACTTGAGACAGATCTGGTACTCGCGGGTCAGGTGGGCGCTGGTCACGGCGGTGCTGGCGCCGCTGCCGCCATCCCCTTTCTTCACGGTGTAGCCGGACGGCTTGTCCTGAAAGCTGGTGGAGCTGTAGACCGGCTCCACGCCCCAGGTGCCGCGCAACGCCCCCGAGGCGATGTTGGAGGGGCTGTCCGGATCGTGGGTCGAATCCGCGGAGCTGCCGGAGCCGTTGAACAGCCGGTTTTTCATCAGCCGGTGGGGATTATGGCAGTCGGTGCACTCGGCATGGCGGTTGTTGGTGGTCTGATTTCTACCGAGGTTATCCTGGGTCTCGATAAAATCCGCATCATTGATATTGTGTTGCTCCGCGCCCGCCGGCTGATCATTGCTGCTGATGGGCATGCGGCGGGGGAGCTGGAAGTCGGTCTTGATATCCGGCACATCGGTCACCGTGGAGAGGATGCTCTCCGCCGCATTGCTGTGGCACTGGTAGCAGGTGCTTTCGATGGCGGCGCTGCCACCCAGTCGCGGGGTGGTGGGTCCACCGGCGGCATCGGTTCCCTCGCGCAGCAGGCGACGGGAGCCCTGCACCGTGTGGGTATCGTGGCAGTTGAGGCAGGCCGCCTCCCACACCCGGGTGCCGTCGGGAAATTCGCGCAGGGCCGCTGAAGCGCTTTTGTAGGTTTCATCCGCTACCGACGGATTGGCGTGCGCCGAATCCGCCCAGGCCTGACCCAGTTTGTCATGACAGGCGAGACAGACGATATCGCCACTCTCGTTGAAACTCCCGCCGCCGGGCGTGCTGCTTTGAAAGCGGTTGAGGCGCAGGAACTTGATATTTTTGCTCGGATCACTGTCCCGGATATGGGGATCGTGACAGCTCACGCACTCGACCTTGCCGTCCTCCAGCGGGACCTGATGCCTGATTCCGGGAGCCCGGGTGCCGATATGGGGGGCGCTGCCGGGGTCGCGCAGTTCACCATCCGCCAGGGCCAGGGTGCTGTTATAGGTGAACGAGATCGGGTGATCGTTGGTCAGGTCGACACCGAGCCTGCGGGTGAAGCCGCTGCTCTCGCCCTGCCCGGTTGCCATGGTACCCGCGGCGCCGGTCCCGCTCATATCGATACTCACCCCGGTCTGGCCGCTGGAGACATTGACCGAGCCGATCGCCAGGGTCCCGTCGTGGCAGGAGAGGCAGAGCTTGGAACTGCCGCCCGGCTCAGCGGCGATATCGGTGGCATTGATCGAATTCGAGGTGTAGGGGGTATAGGTGGCGCCGGAAAGCTCGCGATTCCACAGCGGTGCACCGACCGAGGCGGTAGAGCCGTGGGGTGTATGACAAAACACACAGACCTGGGTCTCACTGACCGCCTTCACCGTGCCGGGACCGGTCACCGACAGATTGTGCTTGGTGCTGCGGATGTCCGACACCCGGGCCGCCTGGGCCGTTGAAAACAGCCCCAGCAACAGCAACCCCAGCATTAACCTATGCCCGTTCACGGCGTTCCTCCGAGAAACTGGAAGATTGCGACCCGACCGTTGAACATATCGGCCACATAGATCTGATCTTGATTGTCATGCCACACCCCGGCCGGCAGAAAAAATTGTCCCGGTTGCTGGCCGCTGCCACCGATCGCCATCAGGAATTGCCCCTGGGGATCAAAGATCAGCAAGTGATCGAAGTAGGACTCCACCACGTAGATAAAACCGTTTAAATCAACGGTTATCCCCTTGGGACGCGAGAAGTTGCCGATATACAGGCCGCGTTCGCCGAACCGACCCCGCAGTCTGCCCTGGCGATCAAAGATCTGGATGCGTGAGTTGAGGGTATCGGTAACATAGAGCCGCCCTTCATGCCAGGCAATGTAGGTGGGTGCATTCAGCTCACCCGGACCATCCCCCGGCGCGCCGATGCGCCGCAACAGCAAACCCTCGGCATCAAACACCTTGATGGAACCATCCCGGGTGTCGGCGATAAACAGCTCACCGCTCCGCGGATCGCGGGCGATGCCTGTCGGCCGCGTTAATATGCCGGAACCCAATGGGCGCAGCGGCTCACCGTTTCGGTCCAGCCGGGCCACCAATCCAAGTTCCGCATCGGTGACCAGATAGTCCCCGGTTGCGCTTTCGACAATACCGATGGGCGCAACAAAACGCTGCCGGTCTGTCGCCATCTCCCACACCAGAAGCCGGGCCTGGAGCGGGTCAAACACATAGACCGCCTGGCGACTCACGTCGGTGACCAGAATACGCCCGGCCGAATCCACCAGCCCGCCCTGGGGTCGCTGCAGTACCCGGGGGATCCGCTCCTCCTGACCCAGCCCCACCAGCAGGGCGAACAGCCCCCTGCCCTGCCCCTCCGGCCGCTCGGTGACAAAGTTCTCTTCACCGCTCAATTGTCCGGAAAATATATACCGCGGCACCTCCGGTGCACTCGGCCAGACCGGCCACTGATCCCGGCTCACCCCGGCGAACGGGTCATAGTGGCGCGGCTCGTCTACACTGGCGCAGCCCGCCAGCAGCGCAAACCCGAGCAGCAGCAACCCGTGGCCCCCCAGCCGCTTCACCATCGTCCCGGACCTCCCGTCTCATGACCACCCATGATGCGGGTCTTGAGCCCCTTGCGCCCGGAATGGCAGATGTCGCAGTTTTCGACCGACCAGGCCACCTGCCCGTTGTGGCACATGCCGCAAAACTTGCCATCGATAATATCCGCCATGGTGATGTCGTTGGCCCCGGCGCGCATTTCAAACCCCAGTTCGTTATGACAGACCTTACAGCGGAAACGGATGCGGTGAAACCAGTGGGGATAAATCACCGGCCGCATCCCCTCTTGTTCCGCACGGTGGTTGAGGATGACATCGCCATACTCGGCAAAAACCGGCAATGCGAAAAACCCCAGCAGCAGCATGGCAAGCGCGGTGGCGCGGATTCGCTTGGGTATGGCGTGACGCTCGCTCATTGTCGCTGATTAACCTTATTCTCCAATGTGTCCGGTGGCACGCTGTGACAGCGGTTGCACAGGACCAGGGGGAAGGCCACCGCGCCGTGGCAGCGGCCGCAATACTCGCCGGAAAGGATAGCAAGCATACTGAGCGGGGTCTCACCCGCCTTCATCTTGAAGATCTTATCGTGACAATTGCTGCAGTCGAGCCACTCGGTATGGGGCTTGTGGGGAAAGCGCACATAAGCGGTACTGCCGGTGTGTTTCATGATGATATCAAGATCCAGCACCTCGATCTTGGTCTCCGGGAAGATGTTGGTGCGCGGTTCGATGTAACCCTGCTCCAGCGCCTGCACCCAACGCACCTTGTTGCCGACATCCCCCGCGTCATCCCGCGGCAACCGGGAGAGGGCATCGCCCGGATTCTGCATCACTTCAAGGGCCGGATTATCCGGATCATGCAACCCGTCCTCGGCCAACGGGGTCCACTCCGCGAACAGCGGGCCGGGCAACCACAGCCCGGTAAAAAACAGTGCCAGTGAATACCATCGCGCTTTTCCGTGCTGTCCCATTTTGCCCCCTTATCCCGGGATATAGACGCCGGCTCCGCGAATCGCACGCACCAGCTCTTTGGTCGACGACTCAAGCAACTCGACTGCCTGTTTATAATCGCCACCCGCCGCCTTCCGCTCGGCCTGGGCACGAAACTCCGCCGCCTTGGCCAGGAAGTCGTCCACCATTTTCCGCGTGTTGGCGGTCTTCATCTTCTCTTCCAGCAACACCGATACCAGCATCTTGTGGGTATCGTTGCGATCCAGTTCGTAGGTGTACTCATCCTTCTTGGTTGCGAAGTTAAGCGACCGAACCAGGGTATCACCCCGCCGCAGCCCTTCGATCGCCACCTTGGACTGGTAGTAGACATCATCCAGCTGCTGGCGCGCAGCATCCAGTTTTCCCTCGGATGCCAACTGCTGGGCCTGCTGCAGACCCTGCTCCACGCTGGCGATTGTCTGGCTGCTTTCACTGCCCGCCCCTTTTTCAGCGGCGATCCGCTTCAGCGCCTTCAGCAGCACATCCACACTGGCGGCCTTGGCATCAAAGTCCTTGCGCTTTTTCTGATCGATCTCCTTGTCAGCCCCCACCTCGCGGATGGCACCAAACATCAGGGCCGTGGCCTCGCCCAGCTGTCGGTTTGCCGCTGCGTAATCGCCCTTGCGCAAGAGTTTTTCCGCCTCGATCAGCTTCTGATCCGCCTGTTTCTGGTACCCCTGTGCCTTGCTATTGTCACTGGCTGCCACACGCCGGGCACCGGAGGAGGTGCGCACCAGGCGCTGCAGATTCTCCAGGCGGCTGCTGACAGACTCTTCGCTGACCGTCGGTTGCGGCGGTTTCTTAGTCTCCTCCGCCCACACCAGCGGCAGGATCAGGAGCGCTGCCAATACTCCCGCTATCAGACTCTGTCTCTTCATAATCCACTCCCGTAAAACCTTATTTGGAAAGATAGACGCCAACCACCGCCAACGCCTTGATCAATGTCTCGGTCGCCCCGGACTGGGTAGCGATTGCCGCGTTAAACTCTCCGCTCCGCGCCTGTTTTTCAGCTTCACTGTTGAGTTCCAGCGCCTGACGCCGCAACGCCTGAACCCGACCCATTCGCGCATCACCGAAGACCTGCCCATCCAGTTTCATGCGCAACAATAGCCGGTAGGTCTGATAGCGCCTGACCTCGTAACGATACTCGTCCTCCGGGCCCTTGAACTCCAGTCGGTAGTTGACCGTCTCCTTGTCCCGCAAGCGGGTCAGTTCCGTCACCAGTTCCTGATAGGTCACATCCATCAGCGCGATCGCCCTGGCGATCCCGTCAGTCCCGGCCGCCTTGTCGGCGGTTGCCAGCGTTGCGTGTAGCCGCGCCACATCCAGCTGGACCTGTGCGGCCCCCTGTTGCGCTATCCACTGTTCCAGGGACGAGAGCAGTGACCGAACCTCAACCCGCCGCCGCTGGTATTTCGTCCGTTGCCGCTCAGCCTGGTCTCCGCTACCGCGCGTCCGGTAGGTCCTGGCCAGTTGCCGAATCATCTCATCCAACCGCGCCTTGGCCTGCTCCGACTGGCCCTGCTCGATCAAGGCCCGGGCTTCTGCCAGGGAAGCCCGGTAGGGATCGTTCTTCGGATCGAGTTGCAACCGCTGATGCAGCCGCTCCACCAGGTGCAGCTTCTGCTCCAGCATTGCGGCATTCGCCGGGCCAGCGCTGCCGATGCTCATCACCAACAGCAGCACCGGCAGCAACGAACCCCTTATTTTTTCATCGGTTTGTTCTTGGAATGGCATTTTCTGCACTCCGCTACCGGAAACGCCACCTTGCCATGGCAGACACCACACTGCTCACCCATCAGAATGGATGCCATGCTGATGTTGTTCGCACCCTTCTTGGGAATAAAAATGGCCGGGTGGCAGTTGGAGCAGTCCAGCCACTCGGTGTGCTGCTTGTGGGGGTAGACCACATCGGGCATCGAGCCCTTCACCTCGCGCACGATATTCAGATCCAGCACCATGGGCCGCTTGTCCGGATCAAGCAGGTCATACCTTGGTGTGATCTTGTCACCCCCAAGGGATTTAACCCAGTCCACCCGGTTGCCGGAATTGGCCTTGTCGAGGCTGGAAAAGGCCTCTTTGGGGTGCTGCAAAACCTCGGTACCATCATTTTCCGCATCGTGAATACCATCTTTCGCCGGTGGCAGGTTGCGCTGCTCGGCGGGCCGCAGCAGCCGGTTGAAGGAGTTTACCCGGCGCGATTCGGGACTGGCCTTGGCGATAACCGCCGGCTTGGGTGCCGGCCTGGCCGCCGGCTTTTCAACCACCACGCTGCGTGCACTGTCCACGGGGCTCTTCCCGGCGGCAACCTTATCACTAGCCGGCGCAGGTTTGCCGGGCGCCTTCTCCGCTGCCGCGGGCTTGCCGGGGGGTGTTGGTGTTGCGGATTTGCTGCTGACGATACTCTCGCCCACCAGCCCCATCATGTGGTGCACCGCCAGCTTGATATCCTCCGTGGAGAGTGACGCGTTCCCACCTTTCGGCGGCATCGCGTTGAAACCCTCATCGGCATGTTTGATCAGGGCCTCTTCACCCTGCTGCAGGCGCGGCATCCAGTCCTGTATGTCGCCCAGTTTCGGCGCATTCAGCACACCCGCGACATGGCATGCGGCACAGACCGTATCGACGATCTGTTTGCCTTTCTCTTCAGCAGCCGAAGCCTGGAATCCCGCCAGACCGAGCAGGGCGACCCAGAGTACATTCCTCATGTATTCAGTCATCGCCATTACTCCTTAGCCTTCGGTTTTGCCGGAGCCAGCAGTTTCTGCAGGGTGCTCTGATGGACTTGCGTGGAGGTATTCGGCTTGCCGGAGTGGCACAGATTACAGTTCTCCACCGACCAGGCGATGTCGCCGTTGTGGCAGGCGCCACAAAACTCACCATCGATAATCTTCAACATGGTGATGTCATTGCCGCCCGCCTTGAACTGGAACCCCAGGTCGGCGTGGCACACCTTGCAACGGAAACGGATGCGATGAAACCAATGCGGAAAGATCGCCGGCCGCATACCCGCCTGGTCGGAATAGTTGTTGATGACGACATCGCCATACTCCGCCGTCGCCGGGGCGGGACCCAGCAGAAGAATCACCAGCATAACCGCCAAGCCTGGTATCCACCCCGGACAACGCCCCTTTCTGCTATTGATCATCGATTGCTCCTGTTAGCTAAAACACCGTCCGCAAAGGCTCAGAAGGAACGGCTGGTACTGAGAAAAATACTTTTGTCTTGTTCACCATCGGCACGCTGATGGACATTTGTGGTTAGTCGCAAATCCAGACGGCCGACGCTGTAATTGAATTCGTTGCGCCAGTGCAATCTGTTGGCGTCCATGAAAAAGTTGAATAGCTGCTCGCTCTCGGAGCGCAGTTCCAGATTGGACTGAAAACGCAGGTTCCGATAGTCCAGAAAACGCCGGTGAAAATAGCTTGCATTGGCGCTGGAAAAACTGTTCTGGCTGAGTTCACCGCTGCTGGTAACCGATGAGGTGCCGATATTGAAATCGGCGCTCCACCCGGAATTACGCGAGAGTGACTGATTGTGCCCTCCACCCAGGTTCAGCAACTGGATATGGGTATCCGTTTCACCCCGTATCAAGCTGTCCGTCGCCGACAGTCGCAAGCTGGAGCTGTTGCCCGCCCCGGCACGGGTCAGACCGGCCGACCCGGCATGGGTCAAGGTCATCAGGCTACCCTCGGGTGAACGTAAGTCACCGGTCACCCCCTGGCTGGCATTGATGGAGAGCATCCAGTCAGCAAATCCAAGCGCCAGTGAACGACCTATCTGGTGGGACAATGCGGAACTGACCCCCTGCCCGCCGCTGCCATCGGTCTGGAATTCGTTTCGTACCGCCCCGCTGGCCGACCAGTTGTAGGTAAACCCCAGTAGCTGACGCGCATCCGGCGTATAGCTCAGGGATGCCGTCTGAAAGCTGCTCACCGCGTTGTCGCTGTTACGCACGGTCGCCCCGGCATCGGCATTGAGCCGCAATGCATCGGTGAATCGGTACTCAACGCCACCACTGAGGCTGGCTTCCTGGCTCTCGCTGGCCGCGGATCCGGTGCCATCCTGACGCAACTGCAGGTTGGCCCGCGCGCGCGCCGTCAGTGGGCGATTGAGATCGCGCCACACCAGGTGGCTATTGGCCTGGAATTCCGTGTTGGTGCTCGCCGCGGAGGAGGCGGATTGCTGATCGGTCAGACTGAAGCTGGCATTGCTGTCAATCGACAACTGCTCTTGCGGATGGTAGCGGTGGGTACCACTCAACAGCAGACTGGACTGCTGGCTGTCAGGATTGGCCTGCTGGAAATCCAACCACAACATGTTGGCCGTAAAGTCATGCTGCTTGCCCCGGGTGATCATGTCGGCCTGCATATAGTCCCGGGTGCTGCTCTGGCCGTCCGACAACTGTTCCTGAACATTGCGTTCGACCCGGGCGGTATAGCGCTGGTTGCCTGCCACCGGGCGATAACTCTGAAACAGTCCCAGCCGGGTGTTGCGGCTGCCGCTTGATTCGATACTCAAGCCTGAACTGTCGATACGGCTGTCGGTCACATCGGCATAGGCCTGTAGCGGGAAACGGCTACGGGGAAACAGGTTGAGCTGCCCCATGCCGGAAAATACGCTACCGGTCTGTTCCAGGTCGTCGCTCTCACTGCTGGCCCGCGACACGGCCAGCCGCCCGTTCCAGTTGGCCAGCCAGGGACGCCAGATATAACTGTTGGCTGTGATCTCCGCGGTATTGGTCATTTGACTGCTGTTGTTTCCGTCTGATGGATGGTTCAACCGGTAGGTACTACGCAGAAGTCCGGAATAGTCAATCGGCGGCAGTATTGATTCGGCAGCATTGAGCCCCATTGACAGGCTGAAGCAGCAGGCGATCAATACCGCATAGGGAGCCGTCGACTGCGCCACCGAACCGCACCGGCCCCCAGTCAGTTCGCCGAGTTCAGGCCTTGACCGGGTTCGACCTCGGCCAGTTTCTGTCCCTGTTCCAGTTCCTGCTCCAGCGCACGGTATTGCGGGTCCAGGATTTCGATCCGTGCATGCTCTCTCAACTGCTTGACCTGCTCGGCCTGAACCGATTCCCTGGCCTGTCGAAGCCACAGTTCGGTGGCCCGTTGGCGAACCCTATCCAGGGGATTGACCCGGGGTAACTCGCGATCGATCAGGCGGAACAGCGCATAGCCTTCCAGCAGCTGCACGACCGGGGTGAGCTCTCCCGGCTGCAGGGCGTCGATCGCCTGCTGCGCCGTCTCGCCCAACATGCCCTGATGCAGGTAGCCCATGTCGCCACCCGACTCCGCCGACGGGTCCTGGGAAAACTCCCTGGCCAGCTCGGCAAAATCCCCACCTTCATCCAGGCGCAGTTTCAGCGTCTCCGCCAGCAGCCGGGTCTGCTGCCACACCTCTTGGCCGGACGAAGGATCCACCTTGAGCAGGATCGATTGCACATGATCACGACCCGGTGAGGTGAACTTATCGGGATTGGCACGGTAGTAACCGAGCAGCTGTGCATCATCCGGCGCGACCACCGCGTCCTTCCAGCGCTGGGCAAGTTGACTCAGGAGGCTCTTGCGCCGCAGCCGCAGCCGCAGATCGTCACTGACGATCTGCTGGTTCTCCTCCCAGCGGGGGTCCTTGCTGAAACGCTTCACCAGCCGATCAAACTCCGGCCCGGTCCACTGCGGATCGGGGACCAGACCCAGTCGCCCTGCCTCCTGAAGCTTTAGCTCCGTGTCGATCAGTTCCTGCCCCACCTGCCAGCGAAACTGCCTGACTTCGTCCTCGGGAGGGGTGCCGTGGTAGAAGCGGTTGCGCCCCGCATTCCGAAGTCCCTGGGCATAGCTTTCCATACTGATGGGTTGGCCGTTGACCCGGGCAAACAACGGTTCGGCCTCATCGGCTGGAATAGCCGGTGCCATTACCCAGAACAGGGCCCAGGAGACGATGAGTCCGGCAATCCTGTATCTCATTTTCCGCATAGCAATCTTCCTCGGAACCGCATCCACACCCGGCCAACAATTACCATGCGTCCTTAATGGTTTTGTAATCTCGAAACGTAAGTTGGGGTGCCAGGATTATTTCCCTGGCACCCCATAAACACAGCGAAGGTACGACTCTCTATTTAATATGACAGGAGAGGCAGACGTCGCTGTTGTTGTTGGCGATGCGCAGGAAGCTGACCGGTCTCTTGGTATCTTCATGCGGATCGTGACAGCTGGCGCACTCTACCGAAGGCCCGTTGGTACCGCTGAAGTCACGGGTGTAGAGGATCATGTCGGTCTTCTCCCGCACGTTTGCGGTGCCGGTCACGGCGGTGTTGGTGACGTCCACCCACCACTGGTCCTGGGTATTGATGGAAGCGTACTGCGCCACCGCGAAGTCCGGGTCACCGCTGCTGGCGGAAGCCGGATCGCAGTCCGCGGTGGTACCGGTACAGGCGCCGCCCGCATAGGCAATACTGATCGGATGGTCGTTACGCAGATCGGCGCCGATCTTGGGGATCGGATCGCCCACCATGGTGCCAATGGCGCCGGCATCGATCTCGCTGCCGGCGGCATTGTAGTTGCCGCTGCCCGGGCCGTTGAGCACCACGTCCATCGCCTGACTGCCGTCATGACAGGAGAGGCAGGCCAGCGAGACCGAACCGACGGTCACCTCCGAGCCATCCAGGCTGGCGGTACCCAGCGAGGAGTAACGGGTGTAGGTGGTGCTGGGCAAGGTCTTGTTCCACAACGGCGCCGCGACACCGGTATTGGACCCGTGGGGCGTATGGCAGAAGACGCAGACTTCTGTGGTCGCGGTCGAGGTACCCTGGCCGGCACCGCCGCTGCCAAGGTCATGCTGGCTACCCTTGATCCCGGCCCAGGCGCTGCCGTACGCAAGCAGTGTGCCCGCGATTAGGACGATATACTTGTTCATGTAGGAATTCCCTGTTTTCATTGTCGCACCCTCACTATGTTTAGAGTGGCTATTCACCTATGCTCAACAAGTGAATTGCAATACCGATGCCACTTTTATAATTTATTACTAATCAGTAACTTACCTTCTCGTTTCGGTGTGTTACACGGTTTTTTCCGGAAAACTTCCCGAATCCGGGAGGGCGGATTTTGGAATTTTCCCAATAGCGGGAGGCAGGGGGCGGGATTGGCCGAATTCAGGTATATCCGGCGGCAGGACCGACCGGGCCTATCCCGCCAGGCATAGGCTGGAGCAGGCCATTCGCGGGGTTGCCGGGTGACGGCGAGAAAAGGAGCCGGTTCGGTATGTTATTTGCTTGTTATCAGATTCAGTCAGCCAGCGGATGTATCGCCTGATCGATATACAGTATGAGGCTCTCGACCTGGGAATCACTCAGCACGGAACGCCAGGCGGGCATCGAGGTCCCCTCAAGTCCGTGCAGAATGACCTGACGCAAGCGCTGCGGGGTCATGCCGGCCATGAAGCGGTCGTCGGTCAGATCCCGCGCATGGGGCTCGAGAAAGGTCCCGATCCAGTTGCGGCCGGATCCGTCCGCGCCGTGACAGAAGGCGCAATTGGCGAGGAAGAGTTCGCCGCCCTGGCGGGCGGGCTCGGGAAGTAGATCGAGGGAACGGGCGATATCGTGGCGGGCGAAGGGAGAAGCGCCGGTGAGCGCATCCGGAGGCAGCAGAAAATCCCCGGTGGCGAATGAGGTGCGGGGATAGGAGACGGCGTCAGGCGCCCATGGCTCTCCTTCGTCGCTGACCCGGGCCCGGTCGTGACAACTGATGCAGCTGCCGAGAAACAGCCGCTTGCCCTGCCGCTGCCCGGGGGTCAGCTGTTCCCAGGGGCGGTCCAGGGGGATCCGGCCATCGGCAAACGGGAACGCCGGCTGGTAGCGCTGGTGATTCGCCCAGCCATTTTCGCGGGAATGGTAATGGGTGTTTGGCAGACGTTGGAGGATAAATTCCTCGCGAATGAAGTCGGCGACCAGTTCCATCTCCGCTTCACTGAGCAGGCGCGAGAAGGGTTTCATCGCCGTGCCCGGCCGACCTTCGCGGATCGCCTGCAGCATCTGATCCCGGCTCAGATCGCCCGGCGCGAGGGCGGTAAAATCACGCGGTGGCGGTTGCAGGTAAGTGGTGGCCAGGGTATTGGCATCACCCGAGTAGCCATGACAGAAGTAACAGCGAAAGTTGTAGATCTCTCTTCCTGCCTGGTGGCGATCCGGA
The DNA here is from genome assembly GCF_029017505.1 of Sedimenticola hydrogenitrophicus. Taxonomy (GTDB): domain Bacteria; phylum Pseudomonadota; class Gammaproteobacteria; order Chromatiales; family Chromatiaceae; genus Sedimenticola; species Sedimenticola hydrogenitrophicus_A. The sequence continues at coordinate 44,621 of NZ_JAQGEI010000008.1, read as the reverse complement.
GTAATCCCGGTCGCCAGGGAAACGGAGGCAAAGAGTGCCAGCAGCAGCCCGAGCAGGGCGGAGACAGTGGCCGTGTAGTTACGTGGACCCGGATTCATGGAAATTGGAAATCTCGCTATTTTTTCGTAACCAGATGATGAACATGCGCATGTCGAAAACCCGATACATGATAAACCACAGCCTGACCCTCCTGGCAATGCTGCTGGTTGCCGGCTGCCAGACGCTACCGGAGAAGGCGCCGGAAAAACAGCCGCCGATGGCCTTCCCCAGTCCACCGGAACCGGCACGGTTCTACCATGAACGTACGCTGTTGAGTACCAGTGCCGTCAAGCAGGCCGATAAAGAGGACAAGTTACGCGCCTTCCTGACTGGCGAGGGCAGCGACCAGGGGGAAGGTTTTGCCAAACCCTTCGACGTGGCCGTCCACCAGGGCCGGGTGTTCATCACCGACACCGTGACGCGCCAGGTGATTGTAATGGATTTTGTAACGGGTAAAACCTTCAATATCGGCACCGCTGGTGACGAGGGTGATCTCACCAAACCCCTGGGTATCGCCGTCGATCGTTCCGGTACCGTCTATGTCGCGGACAACGGTGCAAAAATCGTCAAGGTCTATGACCGTGATGGTAATTACCAGCGCAGCATCGGCAATCGGGAGCTGCTGCAGCGTCCCGCGGGAGTGGATGTCGACCCGGAGGGGAATCGCCTGTTTGTCGTGGATGTCGGGGGTGTGCAGAGCCAGCGACATGTCATTCAGGTGTTCGATGCCCGCAGTGGCGAGCTGGTACGGACTATCGGCGGGCGCGGAACGGGCGAGGGAGAGTTCAATCTGCCCCGGGATGTGAAACTCGGCCCGGATGGCCTGCTCTATGTCACCGATGGCGGCAACTTCCGCATACAGGTGTTGACCCAGGAAGGAGAATTCGTGCGCGCCTGGGGTAAACCCGGCGCACGGCTCGGCCAGTTCTCCCGCCCCAAGGGCATCAGCATCGACAAGCAGGGTAATGTCTATGCGGTGGATGCCGCGTTCGGCAACTTCCAGATATTCAATCCACAAGGCCAACTGCTGCTGTTCGTCGGCGCCCGCTCCACCACCCCAGGACCGGCCAAATACATGCTGCCCGCCGGCATCGACGTCGACGAGGATGGCCGGGTCTATCTGGTGGGGCAGTTCTTTCGCAAGGTGGATATCTACCGGCCGGCCACGCTTCCTCCGGACAAGGGATTTCTGGGGAATGCGGCGGAATGAGGCAGGGTGGATACCTTTCCGGGGCCGCCTGGTCGCACCAGGCGACAACGCCCGTCAATCACCCGGACACCGCGAAACATAACCAGCAATGGCCAGCATCTTACAGCCTTCGCTTTCATTCCGAATCTCTTGAACAACCGAAATACCGACTGGACCCGACCAAGATGAAGCCTATCCTGACTTGTATCACCAGCCTGATCATCGCGGCCACCTGTACCGGGGCACTGGCACAGACCCCGCGACCGGCCAACACCTATTTTTCCGTGGCGGTAACGGAAAACTCCCATAACCACTACGGTGAGAACCTGATGTATCTGGCCTTCTCGGATACACCCCAGGTTGCAGCAGACAACTCCCGGACCGTGCACTCGGTGCGTACGGAAGCCCAGCAGATCCAACTCGATGGCAAACTCGATGAATGGCCGGCACAGCGCTTCACCCGCATCCGCGGCCGGGTGATGAACAACTACCCACTCGGGTTGCACCATGATGCCACGCCGACCGAGATCCAAATCGCCTCCGCGTTTGATGATGAGTACATCTATTTCGCCTTGAGCTATGAAGACGCCAACCGGGACGCCTCCATCCGCCGTAACCAGTGGCAGTATCACGAAGGCGGCTGGCGACCACTGCCCCATGCCCGGCCGACACCCGGCACGGCGGCATCGGCCAGCGTCAATCGTGATGCGCCGCTGGCCGGTAATGAGGATGAAGATCGACTGCTGATGATGTTCCCGATCCAGGACAAGCAGAAAAATTTTGTCGACGGCGGTCTCGGATGCGCCGGATATTGCCATACCAATCTGCGCCTGACGCCCGATGCCGGGAAGGGTCTGACAGGTGAGGGGGTGGCGGCGATGCACACCGCGCTCCCGGGTGACCTGGCCGATCTCTGGCACTGGACCGCCACCCGAAGCCGGCCGATGAATACCCTCAAGGACGCCCATCTGGATTATGGAACCGAGAGCTACAACGGGCGCAAGGCCGATGACGGGGATTATCCGTTCGAGAACAACGCGCTGTTGCAGCCGCTGCGGCCCCGCTACGTCTCGCGTAGCGACTACCAGGCCGGCCGCTATCAATTACCCGGATTCGAAACCCGCCAGTTGCGGGCCGATGACCTGCTGGAGATCACCCCCGATATGCAATTCGCCGAAGGGGTTTCACTACCCTTCTATATCCCGACGGCACCCAGTGGCGGCATTGCCGACGTTCAAGTGGTCGCCCTGTTTGATGAAGCGAGTTTTCGCTGGCAGCTGGAACTACGTCGCAAGCGTGTGACCGGCGACCAGCATGACCGGCAGTTTGTCGCCGGAGAGGACCTCCCGGCGCCGACCGACCGGCCGGTGGCCGCCGGAGACCCGGGCAGGGGAGAAAAACTGTTTCACGAGAAGGCCTGTGCCGCCTGCCATGGAGAACAGGGCGAAGGTTTGCGCCACACGGAGCATACACACGCGGATGGCGGGGCTGCGGAGAGTGGCGAGGGTGGCTGGCACGCCCCGAGAAACCAGCGCGCATCGGCGCCGGCGATCCGCAAGACCGTCTCGCCCTTGCGGCCACGCCGCCTGCAGTACCTGGCACACTCGCTGCAGCAGCAGGACGGACAGCCACCCGAGGACCTGATGCCCTTCGTCACCCTGACCCCCCAGGAGATCGAGGATATCGCCAGCTGGCTGCAGCTACAGTACACACCCGACCGGCATTAATCGATAACGGCAGCGGATATCGCTTCGGATGTCCGCTGCCGTTGTCATCAATGTGAGGGGTGTGCGTGCTCTTCCCCATCGGCGTGCGGGTGATCTGTCTCTGCGCTGCCGGCTTCCGCTTCAACCTCGGGCTGGATAAAGGCGTTGAAAATATACTCCGATACGTGGGCGATCTCCTGGTAGGTCAACACCTTGTCCCAGGCCGGCATCTCGCTGCCGTGACTGCCGCTGGCGATCTCATTGAACAGGCGTTCGCGATTGAGCTTGTGGCGTGCGGCCGGGTGGCGGTAGTCGCGGGGACGCGGCAGGATGAAATAGGCCCGGGGCCCGTTGCCATCCCCCGTGACGCCATGACAGACCGCGCAGCTGGACTCATAGAAAAGCTTGCCCCAGGCCGCCTCCCCCACCAGACCGTGGGGCATGGGCTGTGCCATATAGGCGGGATCGAAGCGGCCGTCTCGGATCATTTTGTCCTCCTCGGCCGGTGCGGCGGATTCGGCACTGGCGGAATCCGGCAGTCGCATGAACGCCTCACGCATATAGTCCACCACGGCGATGACCTCCTGCGGCTTCAGCTGCGTGCCCCAACCGGCCATGGCGGTATTCGGCCGTCCGTAGGTCACCGAAAAAATCATCCGGTTCCGGCTCAACTCCCGCGCCGACTGTGGCGTGGTGAAATCGCGCGGTGGCGGCAGGAAGCTGTCACGCGCCCGGGAGCGGGCATCTCCGCGGTCGCCGTGACAAACCGAGCAGTAGTCATGGTAGATCCGGGCCCCATTGGGCGACTGTCCGGTACCCTCGCCCGCTGTTTGAGCCGCCCGCGCAGCCCCGCCCATGTGCAGCAGGAGCGCTGTCAGCAGCAGGCCGAATGTTTTGCGTTTCATAATTTCTGTCGATCCTCGATCCGCGCCTGGGGCGCCAACTAAAATCATCACTGGCCTGGATATTGCAATTACCATTCCATCGAAGGGTCACTCGTGGCTGGCCAGCGTAATAATTCAGGAGTATTTAGGGTGAAAGCCGGATATCTCGTCATGATCATGGCACTGTCGGCCGCCGGTTGCGGCAATCAGTCAACAGAAACAGCAAACCAGGCGGATCTTGTGGAGCAGGTTATCGCCCAGCAGACACAGGCAGCCTCCCCCACTGCGAACCCGCATGCCGGGATCCCCGGCTACAAGGCGACTGGTGACAGCGCACAACCACAGATCCTGGTCGGCAACCAGGGGCAGGTCAAGTTTGTCCAGCAGGCCGGAGGCTATACCTATGCGGAGGTAACGACTGACCTGGGCCCGGTTTGGGTCGCCGCCAATCGCAGCGCCGTCGAGGTTGGGCAGCAGGTCAGCTGGCGGGACGGTGCGGTCATGCGCAATTTCCACAGCAAGGCGCTGGATCGCTCTTTCCCTGAGATCATCTTCATCTCCTCCTTCATCACCGAGAGCGGTGATGGAGTCCAGGGTAAGGTGATTTCATCGAGCCAGAGCGCAGGCTACAGCTACCTGGAAGTGGAAACGGACAGCGGGACCGTCTGGCTGGCCCTGCCCGCCATGCGTATCGAGAACGGTGACCGGATTCGCTGGATTGGCGGGGCGGAAATGCAGAACTTCCACAGCAAGACCCTGGACAAAACCTTCGATGCCATCTGGTTCATCAGCTCTGCCGAAAAGCTGAAAAGCACCGGCTAAGGGCGCCCCCGGTGGGCCCGCTTCCAGGAAACGGGAAGCGGACCTTCCCATTTCCGGGAATCTTACCCAAACTCACCCCCTTTCTTCGACGCCTGTGGTCGCTTAGCAGCCGGCGCCGGACAACCCTGGCGCCAACCCCGACAATCCTGACATACAGGGATAAAAGTGCCTGATCTCCCGGTTGGACAAGGTGCCGGCTGGGATGCCCGTGGTATTTAGGCTCGCGCAAAAATAAGTTTCGGTATTCGGTCGCCACTGGACCCCGCTGGCGGCGTTACGCTTTTTGCCAAGGGAACAGCCATTGCCTGCAAAGCGTGCCTTGCCAGCGTGGCCCAGTTACGCCCTCGGTACTGCGAAATTATTCTTGCGCGAGCCCTTAGTGCAGGAAATCGGACAGACCACCCTCATCCAGGCCACCTGAATGGCCGAAGATCAGGCGATTGAGGGCGAGTCGACATTCGCCATCCAGTTCGTCAAACATCAGGCCGACGCCCTGTTCGGCGCAGCGCACCACGATCGCCTCGATCTGCATGTGGCACTGGGGACCGGACGTTCCGAGCATCAGGGAGGCCTCGAGGGTAGCATTTACCGGCAGTTGAATGCGCCCGATATCGACGAACATACCGCCCATACCGATGTCGCGGATGCAGCCCCGCACCAGCCCGAGGCTGGGATAATTCAACATGGTATAGAGGGTGACCGGTCGGCGCGGTGAATTGCGATGTTCCACTGCTTGCTATGCCTCCAGAGAGTTGAAAAACACCAGGGCGCCTACTCCTACTCCGATAGGCAACCTGGTGACTTTCTCTTAATATAGACCAATTATCCTACGCCAATGTGACGCAGGACTAATTCCGGCGGATTCGCCGCCCGCAGCGACACCGTTTAAATCACCCCATGAAAAAGAACATAAAAATTGATATAAATCAGTCAGTAACCCCTGGATTGCCGCGCCGCCTGGCGGCCATGCTGTATGACGCCCTGTTGGTCTTCGGCCTGTTGCTGCTGGCCTCGATGGTGGTTACCCTGCCGGTGGGGATGCTGGCCGGCGAGGCGGCCTCGCAGGCGCTGGCGGAGAAACTGCTGTTCAGGATCTGGCTGGCACTGGTGCCGCCGGCGTTCTTCCTGCTGTTCTGGCTGAAGGGGGGGCAGACCCTCGGTATGCGCTCCTGGCGCCTGCGGGTGGTGCGCGATGACGGCTCGCCGCTGCAGTGGCCCGACGCCGCGAAACGGCTGCTCTGCGCCCTGCTCTCCTGGCTGCCGTTGGGGCTGGGTTATCTGTGGATCCTGGTCGATCGGGACGGGCTGGCCTGGCACGACCGCCTGTCGGGAACCCGGCTGATCCTGCTGGCAAAACGGTAAGAACCGCGTCAGTGCACGCGACGTGCAAACCAGAAGCCGATGCCGAGAAACAGCAGCCCCGGGAGCGCGGCCGCGAACAGCGGATTCAGCGAGTAGACCACCGCCATGTGGCCGAGCACCTTGTTCAGCAGGAAGAAGGCCAGCCCCATCAGGGCACCGGCAAAGATCCGCTGGCCGATACCCACCGAGCGCAACACCCCGAACACGAACGGCACCGCCAGGAACACCATCACCAGGGTGATCAACGGCATGATCACCTTGCTCCAGAAGGCCACCTCGTAGGTGGTCGCCTCCTGGCCGTTCTCACGCATGAACGCAATGTATTGATAGAGCCCCCAGACCGGCAGCATGGTGGGACGGACCACCACCACATTGAGGATATTGGGATTGAGCATCGAGTCCCAGGTCGCCTCGTCGAGGGTGCGGCTCTCCACCCGGTCGACCAGGAAACGGGTCTGGTTGATGCCACGCAACAGCCAGTGCCCATCCTGGTACTGGGCAAAGTCGGCATGGGTGGAGACCAGCAACTCGCGCTGCTCGGAGAACTCGTAGATGTAGATATCCCTGAGTTGCGAGCCGGGAAGAATCTGGCGGATATTGACGAACGAGCTGCCGTCACGAGCCCAGAAGCCGTATTTCGATTTCAGGGTGATCTGCTGGCTCATCTTGCTGGCGCGCATCCGTTCGGCGTACTGCTCGGTATTGGGCGCAATCGCCTCGCCGATGACCAGCACCACCAGCATGGCCAGTAGACCCGCCTTCAGCACCGAGGCGATGATCCTGGCCAGGGAGACACCGGCCGCGCGCATCGCCACCAGTTCGGAGTTGTTCGCCAGGCCACCCAGACCGACCAGACTGCCCAGCAGTACCGCCATGGGGAACACCTCATAGGCGCGGCGCGGCAGAATCAGCAGCACATAATAGAACACATCCGCCGTGGTGTAGTCGCCCGTGCCGACACTGCCCAGCTCATCCATCAGGGTGACGAAGCCGACCAGCACCACCAGGATCACCAGGGTGAACAGGATATTCAGCAGCACGCTGGTACCGATATACCTGTCCAGTACTCTCATGCCCGCTGACCCCACAGCCGCCGGCGCAACACGCGGAACATGCGCGGGGATTTGTACAACATCACCGCGCCGCCCAGCAGCAGCATGAACGGATGCACCCACCAGCGCCCCATCCAGGCCGGGGTGACGCCGGAAACCATCCAGTTACCGGATACCGCCTGCAGATTGAGGAACAGAAAATAGCACAGCAGCGCCAGCAGCAGGCGTCCGTAGATCCCCTCCCGAGGCAGTGACTTGCTGAGCGGCACGCTGAGAATGGTGAACACCAGCACCGCGACCGGGAACATGAAGCGGTACTCCAGTTCCGAGCGCAGGCCCAACTCTTCCGTGTTGAACAGTTCATCGGTGGGGATCGCCTTGTTCGGCAGCTTGTCGCCGACCTGGTCGCGCCGGTCGATGAGGATCGCATACTTGTCGAAATCGCCGACGGCGTAGTCGTTGTGACCCGGGGTCCCCTCATAGCGGTGACCGCGGGTCAGCACCAGGTAGAGGTCGCCCGTATCCGGATCGGTGTACTGGTAACCTTCGGTGGCGGTGATCAGGCCCAGCTTGCCGTGCTGCCGGTTCTGCACAAAGACATTGCGCATGCGCCGCTTGTCCTCGCTCATCTTCTCCACATAGAAGACCAACTCGCCCTGGCTGAACTCGTTGAAGCGGCCGGCCACCGCCATGCCCAGTTCGGTCGACTCCGCCTTCTGCTGCTGCATGATCTCCGCCTTGTTGGCATTCACCCAGGGGACCAGCCCCAGGGTGAACCAGGCCACCACCAGGGCCACCGGCACGGCCACCAGGGCGAAGGCGCGGTAGATGCGTGCCAGGCCGACGCCGCCGGCCGCCAGGGCGGTCATTTCACTGTCGCGATACATGCGGCCGAGGGTGTAGAGAATGGCGAAAAAGAAGGTGGGCGGGGTGACCGGCCCCAGCACCTGCAACACCTCCAGGCCCAGCAGCCGGGTCATCACCTCGCTGCTGATGGAACCGACGACCGCGTCCTGCAGGATCTTGATATAGCTTTGGCTCACCACGATCAGCATCAGCACGGTCATGATGGCGAGAAACGACCTGGTCACTTCCCGAAGAATGTAGCGATCGATAATCGGCAGCATAAAAAGCGTTCTGTTGAAAAAACCGCGGCATGGTCCCGCATCGGTGGTAAGGACCTGTCAATAAACAACTGCTACATCCTGCTGGTCTTTTCGTCCGCCTTCGGCGTTACGGCAAGACTTACATAGCACGACTATGCGCGCCTTGCCGTGCCTTGAAGGCAAACGAAAATCCGGCGCAATATGCAGCAGTTATTTCCTTCCAGGCCCTAAACGGCCATAATTCTTGTAGACTATTACCACAATGGCTTACCGGACGGGTTGTGTACGACGCAACCGGCACCCTCACGGGATCGGCAGAAACCGCGATGGATAGTACATCCTGGCCGGGCCGTGGGCAAACCGGCGGCAACCGCGCCCGTCACGCCACGGCAATGCTAACGACAGACAAACAACAACCTTTCAGGGAACCGCTATGGAATACCATGTGAAATCAGGCGACCCATCCGCACAGCGCACCGCGTGCCTCGTGCTGGGTGTCTTTACCCGACGGCAACTGGCCGGACCGGCAAAACAGATCGACCAGGCCAGTAACGGATATCTCAGCGCCATTCTGAAGAAGGGCGACATGGATGGTGAGACCGGTCAATCCCTGATGCTCTATGACATCCCCAACATCCAGGCCGAGCGCATCCTGCTGATCGGGCTCGGCGTGGAGAAGGAGCTGACCCTGAAATCGGCCATCACCGCCTGGGCGGAAGCCGTCAAGAGACTCAACGAGAGCAGTGTCATCGAGGCCACCAATGCCCTCTGCTCCCTGGAGATCAAGGAGACCGACACCACCCAGCTGCTGCGCGAATCGGTAATTGCCACGGAAGAACAGATCTACCGGTTTGACCAGTGCAAAAGCGAGGCGAAGCCGCCCAAACGCCCACTGAAAAAACTCGGCCTGTTCATCGGCGAGGAGAAAAAGAGCCAGGCGGTGCTGCGCGCCATCGCCCAGGGCGAGGCGATCGCCGGCGGCATCACCCTGGCCAAAAACCTGGCCAACCTGCCGGGCAATCTCTGCACCCCGAGCTATCTGGCGGATCAGGCCCGGCAACTGGGCAAACAGTCGTCCAAGCTGAAGGTATCGGTGCTGGAGGAGAAGCAGATGCAGGCCCTCGGCATGGGCTCGCTGCTCTCGGTCTCCCGCGGCAGCCGCGAGCCGGCCAAGCTGATCGTCATGGAGTACCAGGGCGGCAAACCGAAATCCAAGCCGGTGGTGCTGATCGGCAAGGGTCTCACCTTTGACGCCGGCGGTATCTCCCTGAAACCGTCAGCCGCCATGGATGAGATGAAATACGACATGTGTGGCGGCGCCAGCGTAATGGGCGCCATGGCCGCCTGCGTCAGGCTGGAACTGCCGATCAACCTGGTGGTAATCGTTCCCTCCTCGGAAAACCTGCCGGATGGCGCCGCCAACAAGCCGGGGGATATCGTCACCAGCATGTCGGGACAGACCATCGAGATACTCAATACCGATGCCGAGGGCCGGCTCATCCTGTGCGATGCCCTCACCTACGCCGAGCGTTTCAACCCGGCCGCCGTGGTGGATGTCGCCACCCTGACCGGCGCCTGCATCGTGGCCCTGGGTGCCCAGGCCTCGGGTCTGATGAGCAACGATGAGCCGCTGGCCGCCGAGTTGCTGGCGGCGGGTATCCGGGCCACCGACCGCGCCTGGCAGCTGCCGCTATGGGAGGAGTATCAGGAGCAGCTGAAGAGCAACTTCGCCGACATGGCCAACATCGGCGGCAAGGGCGCCGGCACCATCACCGCCGCCTGCTTCCTGTCGCGTTATGCGAAAAAGTTCAAATGGGCACACCTGGATATCGCCGGCACCGCCTGGAAAAGCGGCGACCAGAAGGGCGCCACCGGGCGGCCGGTGTCGCTGCTCGCCCAGTTCCTCCTGCAACGGGCAGGCCAGATAAAGTGACCCGGGTCGATTTTTATATTCTCGGCGACCAGGCCGCCGGCGACCGCTTCCAGCTCGCCTGCCGCCTGGTCGACAAGGCGTGGCAGCAGGGACATCGTGTCTACCTGCACACCAACTCGGATGCCGAATCGCGCCATCTGGATAAACTGCTGTGGACCCTGCGGGAGGAGAGCTTCATCCCCCACGGCCTGATCAACGAGAGCGACGGGGCACTCACGCCGGTACTGATCGGACACGGTGAACAGGCGGGCGACGAGCACGATGTGCTGATCAACCTGGCGGCCGCGGTACCCCCGTTCTTCAGCCGCTTCTCCCGGGTGGCCGAGCTGATCGACAAGGACCCGGCGGTGCGCGAGGCCGGGCGTAACCGCTTCCGCACCTATCGCGACCGCGGCTACACCCTCAATACCCACAACTTATGAAAAATTGTCAGGACGTAACTACTCACGGGGTGATTGGCCTGCCTTTCCGGCCTCACACGATGGCTTATCTCCTCGAATCCAGCCCCCTTTTCAGCGCCGGCCCAAACTCGCTTCGCTCAAACAAGGGCAGGCTTGAATCTGAAAACGGGGCTGGATTCGAGGCGCCATCAAGATCGGCCAACAAGGCAGGCCAATCGCTTGCAGACCGGGTGAGTAGTTACGTCAGGATAAACTATTTCCACGGTTGCAGGCCGCCCGCCAGGGTGCGGCACAGGGATGGGCCTGTCGCATGAAAAATTGGCAGGAGAGGCAATTTCCACGGCCGCAGGCCGCCCGTCAGGGTGCGGCACAGGGATGTGCCGCATGAAATTCAAATGGCCATTGAGTAGGACATCCCCGGAACCTCCCCCCACGGAGGCGACCCTCGCGGTCGATCACGAGGGCATCCCGATCCTGCATGAGGTGGTGGAACCGGACGAGCTGCAGCCAGCAGACAATACGAACCCGGATCAGCCCGACCTGCCGCTGTTCGATGCCCCTCCAGACGCATCCGCTGACCCGACCGCGGTCGACCTGGACGCCGTGCGCGAGGAGCTGCGTAACGAGATGCTGGGAGTGATCGAACAGACCGCCGCCGCCGTGGCAGAACGCTTCCGCGACGACCTGGAGCACAGGCTACGGGAAGAGCTGGTCCGGACGCTGGATGAACGGCTGCTTCAGTCGATCTATCGCGAACACTGCAACGACCCCGAGTAGCCGCTGGCAACTGCCGGCTCCTTATCAAGCGCCCCCCTTGGATCTCCGCCCCCCGCCAAGATCGCGGCAAAGCGCGCCTTCCGTGGGTGTATCAGCCAAATGCAGGCCAAACAGAAACCGGGAGTAGGGGCAGGCCCCTGTGCCTGCCCTTCTCAGGCAGTGCCGCAACCATCCGGGCAACCACGGGGGGTTGCCCCTACCGGAGCCTCTATCAATCAAGGCCAGATGTAGGGTGGATAAGCCGGTAGGCGCATGCCATCCTCAGGTCCGTAAACGGTACATCCATGTACCACTCCTCACCAATGCCCGCGAGAACCTGGCCATAGGGCGGGCCGTGCCCGCCACGACAGCTACACCCTGATTCACGGCGCCCACGGGGCGCCCTGTATCCGTGGAAGCGGACAGGAAAACTACAACTCCACCTCGACCCGTTCCACCTTCTGGAAACCGCGCGGCAGCTTGTTGCCGCGGCGTCCCCGCTCGCCCTGATAATGCTCCAGGTCGCTCAGCTTCAGGGTGATGAAGCGCTTGCCGGAGTGGGCGGTGAGGCGCCCCCCCTCGGGCACGCAGGCCACCGCCACCACGAACTCGATCCGATCCTCCACCCGCTTGGCGGGGATGCCGATGATCTTGTTGCCCTTGCCGCGGCTCAGGGCCGGCAGTTCGGAGACCGGGAAGCTGAGCATCCGCCCCTCGTTGGTGATGGCCACCACCCGGTCGCGCTCGCGGTCGCTCACCTGGACCGGATGCAGCACCTTCGCCCCCTTGGGCAGGGTCAGCAGCGCCTTGCCCGCCTTGTTCTTGGCGTACAGCTCCTTCAGTTGCACCAGGAAGCCGTAGCCGGCATCGGAGGCGACCAGGTACCACTGCTCCGGATCGCCGCCCAGCACCACGCTGAAGGTGGCGCCGCTGACCGGCGACAGGCGCCCGGTGAGGGGTTCGCCCTGGCTGCGCGCCGACGGCAGGGTGTGGGCCGGCACCGAGTAGCTGCGCCCGCTGGAATCGATAAACACCACCGCCTGGTTGCTGCGCAGATGGGCCGCATCCAGGAAACCGTCCCCGGCCTTGTAATTCAGGCTGCCGGGGTCGATGTCATGTCCCTTGGCGGCCCGCGCCCAGCCCTTCTCCGAGAGGATCACGGTGACCGGCTCGCTCGGCGCCAGATCGGTCTCGGCCAGGGCCTCGGCGGCCTGGCGCTCGACGATGGGCGAGCGCCGCGCATCGCCGTACTTCTCCGCGTCCTCCTGGATCTCCTTGCGGATCAGGGTGGTCATGCGCTGTTTGGAACCGAGGGTCTTCTCCAGCCACTCCTGCTCCTTCGCCAGCTCATCCTGCTCGCCGCGGATCTTCATCTCCTCCAGGCGCGCCAACTGGCGCAGCTTGGTGTCCAGGATGTAGTCGGCCTGCAGCTCGGACAGGTCGAAGCGCTGCATCAGCACCGGCCTGGGCTCGTCCTCGCTGCGGATGATGCGAATCACCTCGTCCAGGTTGAGAAAGGCGACCAGCAGGCCATCCAGCAGGTGCAGGCGATCGCGCACCTTGCCCAGGCGATGCTCCAGACGGCGGCGCACGGTCTCGTAGCGGAACTCCAGCCACTCCCGGAGCAGGCGCAGCAGGTTCTTCACCTGGGGCTTGCCGTCGAGACCGATCACATTCATGTTGACCCGGTAGGTGCGTTCCAGATCGGTGGTGGCGAACAGGTGCGACATCAGCCGCTCCACGTCGACCCGGTTGGAGCGCGGCACGATCACCAGGCGGGTCGGGTTCTCGTGATCCGACTCGTCCCGCAGGTCCTCCACCATGGGCAGCTTCTTGGCCTGCATCTGCTGGGCGATCTGTTCCAGCACCTTGGCCCCGGAGACCTGGTGCGGCAGCGACGTGATCACCACGTCACCCTGCTCGCGGATATAGCGGGCGCGCATGCGGATGCTGCCACCGCCCGTTTCATAGATCTTCAGCAACTCCTCGCGCGGGGTGATGATCTCCGCCTCGGTGGGATAATCCGGCCCCTTGATATGCTCGCACAGCTCCTCCAGGGTGCTCTTGGGGCTCTCCAGCAGGCGGATGCAGGCGCTCGCCACCTCGCGCAGGTTGTGTGGCGGTACATCGGTGGCCATGCCCACGGCGATGCCGGTGGTGCCGTTGAGCAGCAGGTTGGGCAGGCGCGCCGGCAACATGGCCGGCTCCTTCAGGGTACCGTCGAAGTTGGGCACCCAGTCCACCGTGCCCTTGCCCAGTTCGGCGAGCAGCACCTGGGCGTAGGGGGTGAGGCGCGCCTCGGTATAGCGCATGGCGGCAAACGACTTGGGATCGTCGGCGGAACCCCAGTTGCCCTGCCCGTCCACCAGGGTGTAGCGGTAGGAGAAGGGCTGGGCCATCAGCACCATCGCCTCGTAACAGGCGGAATCGCCATGCGGATGGAACTTGCCCAGCACGTCGCCCACGGTGCGGGCCGACTTCTTGTGCTTGGATCCGGCGGAAAGCCCCAGCTCCGACATGGCGTAGATGATACGCCGCTGCACCGGCTTCAGGCCGTCGCCGATAAAGGGCAGCGCCCGGTCGAGAATTACATACATGGAGTAATCCAGGTATGCCTTCTCGGTAAACACCTTCAACGGCATCCGTTCGATGCCCTCGATACTCTGGTCGATTCCGCTGCTCATATCACCCTGTCAAATCGGTTACTGGGGAGGGGGATCATACGAAAAGTGCCGGCAGATGTCACAGGGAGAGTGCGCAATTCCGTTGGTGAGCAGGGAGACCGCAGGGAGTCGACGCAGGTTAACTAGCCACGGCTACTTCTCGGCCCCTAATTGGCGGGGGACTTGTACTCTCGCCAAGACGCAAAGCACGCCAAGGAATACCAACCCCTTATCTTAAACTTTGCGTGCTTGGCGCCCTTGGCGAGCATTGATTGTTAGGGGTCGGAGTCAAGCCGGTCGGAATGAATCAACCGATTCCCGGACATACGCGGCTTGACTCCGACCCCCGCGATATCGAAATCAACGGGGGATCGTCAGCCAATAAGTGTCGGGAATGACATAAAACAGCACGGCGAAGAAGTGGAAGATACTGCCGGCCAGCACGAACAGGTGCCACACCGCGTGATGGTAGGCCAGCCGTTCCCAGGCGTAGAAGATCACCCCCAGGGAGTAGAACAGACCACCGATCACCAACAGGGTCAGCCCTTCGAGCCCGATGGCCTCCAGCATCGGCTTGATCGCCGCCAGGGCCAGCCAGCCGAAGCCGAGGTAAATTGCCAGGGAGACCTTCGGGTAGCGCTGTTCGGTAAACAGCTCGAAGATCATGCCGACAATGGCGATGCCCCAGACGGTGCCGAACAGCCACCAGCCCCAGCTCTCGCGCATGCTGACCAGGGCAAATGGGGTATAGGTGCCGGCAATGAGCAGAAAGATGGTGGCATGATCGATCTGGCGAAGAATCCGCTTCGCCCGGGGATGGGGAATGCTGTGGTAGAGCGTCGAGGCGGTATAGCAGAGGATCAGGGTGGCGCCATAAATACTGCTGCTGGTGATGTGCCAGGCGTTGCCGTAGCGCGTGGAGAAGGCCACCAGCACCGCCAGCCCGGCGATGCTCAGGACAGCACCGATACCGTGGGTAACCGCGTGGGCGATCTCTTCACCCGGACTGTATTCCGACGCCAGCGCTTTCGCAGCCATGATGACCTCCTCGATCCAGATCCCTTTATCCAGGGTTCGGAGTCAATCCCGGTACGACAGGGTAAAAATAGACACCGCCAGGCGGCTTGACTCCGCCCCCGGTGTTGAACGAACGTTTATTTTAGGATGGTCCGCGCCGCTGGGAGTGTCAAGGTCGGGCGGGGTCGCGGAGTCCCCCTGCCCCTGGATGACAAAGGTTGCCGTTTGACGCCACGGGCTGAATAATAGTTTCATTCGAGGAGTGGTGCAGGGATGCACCGTTTACGGACCTGAGGATGGAATCAATCACGTTACCCGCAGGAGCCCGACGGCTTGAACAGACTCCATACATGGGCCGCCGAACGACTGGCCGGCCCCCTGCTGTTCCTGATGGTGCTGTTCTCGATCCTGCACGGCCTGCAGGCCGGATTCCCGGCCTATGCGGCCGGCGGGCTGGGCTGGCTGGCGGCACTGCTGCTGGCCACCGCGATCAACATGGTGCAGCGTATCCAGGTGATCGCCATGCTGCTGGTGGGCGGAGGCGGGCTGCTCTGGGGCCTGCTTGCCGCTACCCCGGTACCGGTGACCAAGGCGCTCAGCGCCAACCAGGCGATGCTGGCGATGCTCGCTTCGGTCAGCTTTCTGCGTCTGATCACCCAGCCGGCCGTCTGTGACGAGGCCCTGCCCCAGGGCGGGCGGCCGCTCTGGCGCACCCTGTTCGGGGTCCATTTCCTCGGTGCCGTGATCAATATGTCGTCCATTGTGATCATCGGTGACCGGCTCTCCGCCAACCGGCCCCTGACGCCGCAGCAGGCGTGCGTGCTGTCACGCGGCTTTGCCATGGCGGCCTGCTGGTCACCCTTCTTCGCCGCCATGGGTATCGCCCTCTCCAACGCCCCCGGCGCGCAGCTGACCACGCTCTCCACGGTGGGCTTTCCGGTGGCCATGCTGGGGCTGTTGCTGAGCGGCTGGGAACTGACCCGCAACGGCCGCGCCGACGGCTTCCACGGCTACCCGATGCAGTTCAGTGCCTTGTGGCTGCCGGGCCTGCTGGCGCTGCTGCTGATGCTGCTGCACCAGGCCTGGCCGGCCATCCCGATCCTGACCCTGATCTCGGCGCTGTCGCTGACGGTCACCCTGTTGCTGCTGCTAT
Source organism: Sedimenticola hydrogenitrophicus (assembly GCF_029017505.1). Classification (GTDB taxonomy): domain Bacteria; phylum Pseudomonadota; class Gammaproteobacteria; order Chromatiales; family Chromatiaceae; genus Sedimenticola; species Sedimenticola hydrogenitrophicus_A. The sequence continues at coordinate 28,538 of NZ_JAQGEI010000008.1, read as the reverse complement.
TGCGGCATGGGCGTGCGGGGTTCAGCGCCTATCATCAGCACATCCGGGTCGGCCTGCCGCGCATGTCGGGTGAGCTGCTGCTGTTTCTCGCGGCGGGCGTGCTGGCCACCGGCATCACCACGGCAATTCAGGCCAGTCAGCTGGTGGTGGATGTACAGCGCTTCGCTGCCGCCGAGGCGGGCCTGCTGTTGCTGGCGATGGTGGCGGCCTCGGTGATCGGTATCCATCCGGTGATCAGCATCGCCACCGCCGGGGGCATCCTCGCCCCGCTGGGGGTCGATCCCAACCTGCTCGGCATCACCTTCCTGCTGAGCTGGGCGATCGGCGTCAGCACCACCCCCTTCTCCGGCCTGCACCTGACCATACAGGGGCGCTATCACATCAACGCCTTGAGCCTGCTGCGCTTGAACGCGGGCTTTGCCCTGGTGATGCTGGGGATATCGCTTTTGGCCCTCTATCTCTACGCCGGCGGGTGATCGCCCGCCGCCGTTCCGTTAACGGAAACCCGACTCCCGGGCCTCCGGTCGGCCGTATTTCAGTTCGCTGATGATCTTTTCCGTGCTGGGATTCAGTATGCGGATATTGCAGAAATAGAACTCGGCCAGATCGCTGCGATAGCGGGTGTAGTTGTTCTCTGCAATCGCCTTCCATTCGATGCGGCGCGGCTTGACGAACTCGCCCTTGCCGTTGCCGAAGGCATAGGTCTTGTACTCGTGGGTGGTGCAGCGCATCCCCTCGAAGGCGACATTCTTCGCCCCGGTGCGGGACTTGATCACCACGGTATAGCGCACGATCCCGTCCGCCTCGGTATAGCTGACCGAGTCGGCGTCGATAAAATAGTTGAAGGAGGCGTTCGGACGGGTCACCTGAAACTCGATCAGGTTGTCGTCGTCCGGGAAGGGGGGCAGCTTGGCACCCTGCTCGGACCACTCATACTCCTCCACATTGGGATTGACCGTCTCATGGGGACTATAGAATTTGCTGTCGCCCTTTCTTGCCGTCAAGGGACCACCGCTATCCGCCGCCTGGACAAGCGCCGGCACGACCAGTGACGGTAGCAAAAACAGTAACGCGAGCTTTTTTATAGACATATCGATATATCCCCTTGAGATCCGCTGAGGCTCACCTCACACCTCCGCCAGATCGCCCTTCTCCTGTAACCACGCCTTGCGGTCCGAGGCCCGCTTCTTCGCCAATAGCATATCCATCATGCCGTTGGTGTCGTCTCCGGCATCGATGGTGAGCTGCACCAGGCGCCGGGTATCCGGGTCGATGGTGGTCTCGCGCAGCTGCAGCGGATTCATCTCGCCCAGACCCTTGAAGCGTTGGACACTCACCTTGCCGGTCAGTTTCTCCGCGGCGATCCGGTCCAGCACGCCCTGGCGCTCGGAGTCGTCCAGGGCGTAGAAGATGTGCTTGCCCACGTCGATCCGGTAGAGCGGCGGCATCGCCACGTAGACATGTCCCTCCTGCACCAGCTTGCGGAAATGGCGCAGGAACAGGGCGCACAGCAGGGTGGCGATATGGGCGCCGTCCGAGTCGGCATCCGCCAGGATACAGACCTTGCCGAAGCGCAGCTTGCCGAGGTCATCCGAGCCCGGTTCCACGCCGATCGCCACCGAGATGTCATGCACCTCCTGGGAGGCCAGCACCTCGGCGGAGTCCACTTCCCAGGTGTTGAGGATCTTGCCGCGCAGCGGCATGATCGCCTGGAACTCCCGGTCCCGCGCCTGCTTGGCGGAACCGCCGGCGGAGTCGCCCTCCACCAGGAACAGCTCGCTGCGGGTGGTATCGACGGTGCTGCAGTCTGCCAGCTTGCCCGGCAGCGCCGGCCCCTGGGTGACCTTCTTGCGCAGCACCTTGCGGCCCGCCCGCAGCCGCGACTGGGCGGCATTGATCGCCATGTCGGCGATGCGCTCACCGGCATCGGTATGCTGGTTCAGCCACAGGCTGAAGGCGTCCTTCACCACCCCGGAGACAAAGGCGGCGCACTCGCGGGAAGAGAGGCGCTCCTTGGTCTGGCCGGAGAACTGGGGATCGGACAGTTTCACCGAGAGGATATAGCAGCAGCGGTTCCACACATCCTCCGGCGCCAGCTTGACCCCGCGCGGCAGCAGGTTGCGGAATTCACAGAACTCCCGCACCGCGTCGGTGAGGCCGGAACGCAGCCCGTTGACGTGGGTGCCGCCCAGGGCGGTGGGGATCAGGTTGACATAGCTCTCGGTCACCGCCTCGCCGCCCTCCGGCAGCCAGACCACCGCCCAGTCGGCAGTCTCGGTGTTGCCCGACATGGAGCCGACGAACGGCGGCTCCGGCAGCAGTTCCAGGCCCTGCAGGGCATCCAGCAGATAGTCCTGCAGGCCGTCCTCGTAGTACCACTCGTAGTGGTCGCCACTGTGCTCATCCAGGAACAGCACCTTGAGACCGGGACAGAGCACCGCCTTGGCACGCAGTACATGCAACAGCTGGCGTACCGAGAACTTGCCCGAATCGAAATACTTGGCATCCGGCCAGAAACGCAGCCGGGTGCCGGTGTTGTTCTTGCCGACCCGACCCACCTCCTCCAGTTCGGACGCCTTGTGACCGTCGGCAAAGGCCATGTTGTACTCGGCCCCGCCGCGCTTGACCCAGATCTCCAGATGCTTGGAGAGGGCATTGACCACCGACACTCCGACGCCGTGCAGACCGCCGGAGAACTGGTAGTTCTTGTTGGAGAACTTTCCGCCGGCATGCAGCTTGGTGAGGATCACCTCGACCCCGGGCAACCCCTGCTGCGGGTGGATATCCACCGGCATGCCCCGGCCGTCGTCCTGTACCTGTAGCGAGCCGTCCTTGAACAGGGTCACCTCGATGGTGGTGGCGTGGCCGGCGACCGCCTCGTCCACGCTGTTGTCGATCACCTCCTGGGCGAGATGATTGGGACGCGTGGTATCGGTATACATGCCAGGGCGCTTGCGCACCGGCTCCAGGCCGCTCAGCACCTCAATGGCGGAAGCGTCGTAAGAACTGCTGCTCATGGATAAAAAAACCTGCCTGATTGACTCACGATGGGCCCAGAGTTTACACGCCCCCACGGTGCTATGCGAGGGGCTGGGCGAGCCCCCGGTCGCGGGTGCCGATTGACCGCCACCCCTCCTCTGGTTAAGGTTTACCTATTTACAGCTACAACGAGCCGCACCGTGCCAAAAAAAGAATCCGCAAAAACTGAAAACCACGCGCCTTCGTTCGAACAGGCCCTGAGTGAACTGGAGTCCCTGGTGGAGACCCTGGAACAGGGCGACCTCTCCCTGGAGGAGTCCCTAAAGTCCTTTGAGCGGGGCGTCGCCCTCACCCGCACCTGCCAGCAGGCCCTGAAGGAGGCGGAACAGAAGATCCAGATCCTCACCGACCAGCGCATCGACGCGGAACCGGAAGCGTTTGGCCGTGACGACTGAATCCGCCCTCAAGCAGTACCTGGAGCAGTGCCAGCAGCGGGTGGGTGCCGCCCTGGAACAGCAACTGCCGGCCGACAGCATCCAGCCGCAGCGGCTACACCAGGCGATGCGCTACGCCACCCTGAACGGCGGCAAACGGATCCGCCCGATGCTGGTCTATGCGGCCGGTGCCGCGCTCGGAGTGACGCCGGAACGGCTCGATGGGCCGGCCTGCGCGGTGGAACTGATCCACGCCTACTCGCTGATCCACGATGACCTGCCGGCCATGGATGACGACGATTTGCGGCGCGGCCGCCCCACCTGCCACAAGGCGTTTGACGAGGCCACCGCGATCCTCGCCGGCGACGCCCTGCAGACCCTCGCCTTCAAGGTATTGTGCCGGGAGGAGTTCGCCCCCTTCAGCGCGGATATACGCCTGGCGATGCTGGAGGCCCTGGCCAACGCCAGCGGCTCACGCGGCATGGCCGGCGGTCAGGCCCTGGACCTGGCGGCAGTGGGTCGGCAGATCGACCTGGCCCAGTTGGAGATTATGCATATCCACAAGACCGGTGCGTTGATCCACGCCAGCGTGCGCCTGGGCTGCCTGGCCGCACCCGCCGCCGATCCCGAACAGGTCCGTCGGCTGGAACACTACGCCAACTGCATCGGCCTCGCCTTCCAGGTGCAGGACGATATTCTCGATGTCGAGGGGGATACCGAAACCCTCGGCAAGACCCAGGGCAAGGACCAGGCCAACGGCAAGCCCACCTACCCCTCGCTGATCGGCCTCAAGGGGGCCAAGGAGCTGGCCCGGAGCCTGCGCCAGGACGCCCTGGACAGCCTCGCGGCCCTGGACGGGCAAGCCGATCCGCTGCGCTGGCTGGCCGACTACATCGTCAACCGCGACGTCTGAGCCGACCTACATTCACTTCAACATCAACCCCGCGGGCAACCACGGGGGGTTGCCCCTACAACAACTCGGAGAGCTGTCCCGTAGGGTGGGCACGTAGTTTGTGCCCACGCGGTTATCGCGCGGTATGCATTCCCACGCGGAGAGACTGTGAAAGAATTGCCAAATGACGCGAAAAGGGGGGTACCCAAACCCTTCCCGAGATGGCGATCGCCTCTCTACGGGCTTCTCAGGCGGTCAATTTTTTTGCCGCGTTGATCAGCCTGAATACTTTCACAGTCTCGGAGCATGGGAACGAGAAACACCAGAAGGCTTCAATATTCCAGGCATAGGGGCAGGCCCCGTGCCTGCCCTGTTATCGTCCAACCTCGAGCAATCGGTCAACCACCGGGGGTGGCCCCTACGACAATCCGGTGAGCAGCTCGCGCCGGGTCAGCGGGGCTTCCAGACGCTCGGACAGGGTCGGTCCCTCGTCGAGCGGGGTGGTCTCTGCCACCGCCTCCGTCACCGGCGCATCACCGCCTGCCCACGCCTCGGCGATCTCCCGGCTGTGGGTCGAGACCTCGGAGCGGTTCTCCTCCCGCATCACGCCGCGCATGATCTCGCGCGCCGTCGCCACCGCCAGCTCCTGGGAGTCGAACGGTTGCATGGGCGAGAACAGGGAGCAGGCCTGGTAGCGGCCCTGATTGTGGGCAAGCGCCGGCTCCTCGGCGACGATGAATTCGTACAGGCCGGAGGGGAAGGCATGACTGATCTTTTCCCCCGGCCATTGCTCGGCCAAGCGGTCGTTTTCCGCACCACCCAGCAGGATCAGGTTCATGAACCAGGGGGTGATCAGCACCCCCAACTGGTAGCCGTTCCAGGGCCTGAAGCCCACCGCCTGCACCCGCAGGGCCGGGTTGAGGATCGGCACACCGGCCATCCGGGACTGTTCGATGTGACGGAACAGCCCCTCCAGGCGGAGCACCTCGACCGGCCGCTCGGCCCGGCTCATGGCATCACCATGAAATCGTCCTTGCGGCCGTCGCAGTTGGGACAACTCCAGTCATCGGGCAGCCTGGAGAAAGGGGTCCCCGGCGGGATCTGCCAGTAGCTATCGCCCTCGGCCGGGTCGTAGAGATACCAGCAGATCTTGCACTCCAGCCGCGATGTGTCACTCAGCTTGTCCGCACAGCCGCCATAGGAGCCGGCAAAAAAGGCCGCACTCACCGGTAGATCTCCAGGATCTCGTCCAGCCGCTGGGCGCTGTCGACGATATCCTCCGGCGCGGCACAGGCCACCGCGGGCACGTCGGTCACCTCCAGGGTGTTGAGGATATTGGCATCCTGGGAGTTGAAATACTGCACCCACCAGACATAGCGCGTCGCGGTACTGGTGATGCGGCAGTTGCCGTAACCCCGGGAGAGGATGGTGACCGAACCGGCCCCCAACAACTGGTCGAGAAAGGCCAGGTCCTGCTCGGTCTGGGGCAGCAGGGTCAGGTTGATCACATGGGGTTGGCTGCCGGGGCGGCAGGCGAGGGACTTCTCATCCAGTTCGGCAATCAGCGGTGGCGCGTTCTGCACCCCCTCCGGCAACGGTGCATCCGGCAGGACCAGCTGCTCGGCGGCCGTGGAAAAGGTGGCCTGGCGCACCAGCCCGGGGATGTCCGCCACCTCCAGGGTGTCGCGCAACAGGGTGCCCGCACCATCCAGGTAACGTACCCGCCACAGCCCGGCCAGCACCGACTCCTGGATCCGGGTCTGTGCCTGGCCGGACACCACGATACTCACCTCCCCCTCCCCCAGCAACTGATCCACCAGCGCCAGGTTGGCCGCATCCAGGCCGCCCAACTCGAACAGCGACGGCGGATCGCCGGCCCGGTAGTCGCTCAGCGCGCTCTGCACGTCATCCAGCAGTTGCCGCGCCGCCAGCAGATCCGCCACCACCTCGGGTTCCGGTATCTCCGGCATGGCGAAGGTGGCCATGCCCTCCGGCATCGCCTGGTAATTCAGTTCGGCCCCGTCCGCCTCCGCGGGCTGTGTGCCCATGCCGACGGTCACCGCCGGCAGTTCGTAATAACCCATGATTTACCTCCTCAATTTGCAACCAAAGATGGGTTACGGCACGCCCGACTACCGTGGACGACCGCCAACAACGGTGGCGCGCGCCTCCACCTATCCTACGCACTCTCGCCATGACGCCAAGCACGCCAAGGAAAAACGATCCCTTTCTCTAATCTTTGCGCTCTTGGCGTCTTGGCGAGAGTCCATTTGCCATCAGGCATGCAGAGGCGGGCAAACCGAAAACCTTGGCAGGCGCGCCCCCCATCCACCTACGCCCGACCGGCCGCGGCGGTGATGACCGGGATACCGAGGCCGCGGACATGCAACGGCTCGGCGCCCAGCAGCCGTTCGATCTCGGCCAGGTACTCCCCCCAGTTCTGCACCCGGGTGATCGCCCCCAGGTAGTGCTCCCCGCGGAGGAAGACCAGCGCCGGCCAACTGCTGAAGGGAAAGCGTTTTTGCAGTGGCAACTCCGCCTCCCGCGCCACCACCGCCACCCGAAATCGGCCGGCGAACCTGGCCGCCAGCTCGGGCAGAATCACCGCCACGTCATTGCTCTCCGGATACTGTTTGGGGTCGCCGGTAAAGAACAGCACCGCATGCTCCTGTCCCGCCAGAAACGGTGCCAGGGCGGCCTCGTCCACCACCGGATAGGCCTGCTGCTGGATCATCTGTCTGATCAGTGTTGATGGCATCGGCTTACTCCTCTCTCTCCGCCCTGGCCCGACGATAGGGGTCCAGGTGTTGGTCCAGTCCGACCCGCAGCGGCACCCCTTCCAGGTCGGCCGGTCGATAGGCCACCTGGTAGTCGCCGGAGCGGAGCACCCGTTCGTCACCCAGCCGGCACGCCTGCTCCGGTCCCGGCCGCTCCGACTCGTAACGGGCCATGTCGCCGATGGCGGCGCTGTAGGCGTCCACCGAGGGCGGCCGTGCCCGGCGGCGGACCGCCACCCCCTGGCGCCGCAGATAGGCGACCGCCTCCCGCAGGGCCGGTTCGATCTGTGCCTTCACCACCGGTCGCAGGCTGCCGCCGTAGTCCTCGATCTCTTCCGGCTGCACGCCGATCAGCAGCAGCTGACGCGGGTAGTCGCCGAGCATCTCGGCCAGCGCCAGCACCTCCTGAAAACCGGTCTGGTGCAGGCTCACCTTCTTCACCCCGAGGTATTTCGGCACCGCCTCGCCCTCGATCAGTTTCAGTGTGCCCGGCGGCAGGCCGTAGTCGATGGCGTCGAACACCACCAGCAGCTCGGCCTCGCGCACCTCCTGCACCAGGTAGACTCCCTGGGTGCCGCCATCCAGCACCCGCACATGGGCCGGGGTGTGGTAGCGCTGCTGGAACGCCTCCACCGCCCGCACCCCGAACCCCTCGTCGGCCCACAGCAGGTTGCCGATGCCCAGCACCAGGACCCGTGGCGGCCGGTTGGTTGCCGCGTTCATGGCCGGTCATCCTTGAAGGTGCGCCAGCCGCTGATCATGGTGCTGATCAGGCTCTGGCGCGATACGATGTCCTCGCGGATCGCCACGTAGACATGCAGCATCACGAACACCACGATCACCCACATGCCCCAATGGTGCCACAGGCGCACGTCCTGGCTCTGGCCCAGCAGCGGGATCAGCCAGCCGAACAGGCTGTCCTGCCAGCTGCCCAGCCCGGTCTGCTCGGCATAGAGGGCGAAACCGGTGAGCAGCATGATGAAGCCGCCCACGGTAATAATCGCCACCATGAACAGGTGGGCCAGCGGGTTGTGGCCGACATACTTCTTCGGTTCCTTTTCCAGAAAGGCGTACCAGCGCACCTCGTGCAGCAGCTCCTTCCAGAACCGCGGCCGGTGCAACGGCAGGGTGAACAGTTGCCGCGAATACGCATTGCCCACCAGGGCCCAGTAGATCCGTCCCAGGAAACCGACCGCGAAGATATAGGCGGCGGCAAAGTGGACGAAGCGGATATAGCCCATGAGGAAATGGTCGCTGGCCTCCCCCGACATACTCGGCAGGGGATTCGCCACCAGGTAACCGGTGATCGCCAGCAGGGTGATGGAGAGGGCATTGACCCAGTGCCAGACCCTGACCGGGGCCTCGTACACATAGACCGCGCCCGAGTTGATTTCTGTCTGCATAATCGTGCCTCCTGGGCATTATGACTTGTTCATCAATAACTACTCACGGGGTGATTGGCCTGCCTTGCCGGCCTCACGTGATGGCTTGTCTCCTCGAATCCGACCCGAATGGCACTTACTTAAGCCAAGAACCACCGTCATCCCGGCGCAGGCCGGGATCCAGACTGCTTAATGGTGGCGGTTTTCCTGGATTATTCGCTTCGCTCACCCTTCGGGCCGACTTTCAGTCGTTCAACGCGCTTCGCGCTTTAGTCCGGCCTGCGCCGGAATGACGAAAATCCTGCAATTCGCCTTAAGTAAGTGCCACCAAGATCGGCCAACAAGACAGACCAATCACTTACAGACCGGGTAAGTAGTTACCTCTCCAGATCCTTAACGGACCTTGACCTCGGCCAGCTCCTGGCCATCCTCGCTCATCACGTGGGTGGAGCAGGCGAGGCAGGGATCGAAGCTGTGCAGGGTGCGCAGGATCTCCACCGGCTCCTCCGGGCGTTCCACCCTGGTGTTCATCAGCGAGGCCTCGAAGGCGCCGATGTTGCCCTGCTGATCCCGCGGCGAGCCGTTCCAGGTGGTGGGGACCACGCACTGGTAGTTGGCGATGCGGGTATCCTCGATGCGCAGCCAGTGACCCAGCGCCCCGCGCGGCGCCTCGGAGAAGCCGACCCCCTTGGCCTTGGCCGGCCAGGTCTCCGGGTCCCAGCGCTCCACGTTGGCCGTGGCGCTGTCACCGGCCTTGATGTTGGCCATCATCTTGTCCATGAAGTAGCGCATCTTGTCGGCCGCCCACTGCGCCTCGAGGCCGCGCGCCGCGGTGCGCCCCAGGGTGGAGAAGAGCGCCGTCACCGGCAGGTCCAGGGTCTTGAGGGTGAAGTTGATCTGCTCGGTGATCTCCTTGTCGCCCTTGGCGTAACCGACGATGTAGCGGGCCAGCGGCCCCACCTCCATGGCGTGTCCGCGCCAGCGCGGCGCCTTGATCCAGGAGTACTTGGCCGCCTCGTCGATCTGGCGGATATCGGTCTTGCTGCCCTTGGTGTTGGCGCCCAGCTGGAAGTCGGCCTCGGTGATCCCGTCCCAGGGGTGCAGGCCCTTGGCCCCGTCCGGGTACTTGTACCAGGAGTGGGGCACGAACTCCTGGATCTCCTCGGGATTGCGCAGGTCCACCTCGTGCACCTCTTTCAGGTTGCCGTTGATAATGGCGCCGCGCGGCATCATCAGGTTGTCCGCCGAGTAGTCGTTGGCGCGATCCGGAATGTCGCCATAGGCCAGCACATTCATGCTGGCCAGGCCGCCGCCGTAGGTCCAGCCCTTGTAGAAACCGGCAATCGCCAGCAGGTCCGGCACGTAGACGTTGTTAACGAACTCCCGCACCTGGTCGATGATCGAGGAGATCTGGTTCAGGTTGACCATGTTCAGCGCCCCAACCGCGCCGATGCCATCCATGTTGATGGCACAGGGCACGCCGCCCACCAGCCAGTTGGGGTGGGGGTCCTTGCCGCCGAAGATGGTGCGGATCTTGACGATCTCCTTCTGGAAGTCGAGCGCCTCCAGGTAGTGGGTGACCGCCATCAGGTCCACCTCCGGCGGCAGCAGGTAGGCCGGGTTGGTCCAGTAGCCGTTCTTGAACGGCCCCAACTGGCCGGACTCGACAAACTTCTTCAGCCGGTTCTGGATATCGCGGAAATAACCCGGCGAGGAGAGCGCGTGCCGCGGGGAGATCTTCTGCTGCAGCTCCGAGGTCGCCTTGGGGTCCGCCTTCAGGGCATTGACCGGGTTGACCCAGTCCAGGGCGTGCAGGTGGTAGAAGTGCACCAGGTGGTCGTGGGCCTGCAGGGCCAGCTGCATGATGTTGCGGATCGAGTTGGCGTTCTCCGGGATCTGGATGTTCAGCGCATCCTCCACCGCCCGCACCGAGGTGAGGGCGTGGGTGCCGGTGCAGACGCCGCAGATGCGCTGGGTGAAGGCCCAGGCATCGCGCGGATCGCGTCCCTTGAGAATCACCTCCAGACCGCGCCACATGGTGCCGGTGGAGACGGCGTTGCGGATCACGTTGTTCTCGTCCACGTTCACTTCGCAGCGCATGTGGCCCTCGATCCGGGTGACCGGGTCCACCACCACGCGCCTGCCGGAGTCGTCCAGGGAAAAACCGTTGGGTGTCTGTTTGATGCTCATTGATCCTGCTCCCCTTTGTGCTGAGCCTGTTTGATGGCGGTGACCGCCAGGTGGGCCGCAGCGGCAGCGCCCACGGTGCCGGCGGCGGCGAAGCCCACCTTGTCGGCGTTGGCCTCGATACCGAACTGGTGGGTATCGGTCACCCGGTCATAGAAGCTGCCCTTGTCCCAGAAACCGTCCTCGGAACAGCCGATGCAGCCGTGCCCGGCCTGGATCGGGAACGACAGGCCGCCGTTCCAGCGTATGGTGGAGCAGGCGTTGTAGGTGGTGGGGCCCTTGCAGCCCATCTTGTAGAGGCAGTAACCCTTGCGTGCCGCCTCGTCATCCCACTGCTCGACAAACTGGCCGGCATCGAAATGGGGACGCCGGTAACACTTGTCGTGGATGCGCTGGCTGTAGAACATCAGCGGGCGCCCCTGCCGGTCCAGCTCGGGGAAGCGCTCGAAGGTGAGGATGTAGGTGATCACCGCGGTCATCACCTCGGCGATGGGCGGACAGCCCGGCACCTTGATGATCGGCTTGTCCGCCAGCCCCGGCACCTTGTGCACCGGGGTGGCGCGGGTCGGATTGGGGCGCGCCGCCTGCACGCAGCCCCAGGAGGCGCAGGAGCCCCAGGAGATGATCGCCTTGCAGTGTTCCGCCGCCTTGCGCAGCTGCTCCACGAACGGCTTGCCGCCGATGATGCAGTACATGCCGTCCTCGTCCAGCGGCGGGTTGCCCTCCACCGCCAGGATGTAGTTGCCGTCGTACTTCTCGATGATCTCCTCGATGATCGCCTCGGCCTCGTGGCCGGCGGCGGCCATAATGGTGTCGTCGTAGTCCAGCGAGATCATCGACAGCACCACGTCCTTGGCCAGCGGATGGGCCGAACGGATGAACGACTCGGAGCAGCAGGTGCACTCCAGGCCGTGCAGCCAAAGCACCGGAATCCGCGGCTTGGTCTCCATCGCCTCGGCGATGGTCGGCGCGAAGGCCGGCCCCAGTCCCAGCGCCGAGGCGGTCAGACTGCAATATTTCAAAAAACTGCGGCGGGTGATCCCCTGGCGCCGCATCACTTCGTAAAAGGTCTCTCTCATTTCCCGACTCCTCCAGTGCATGGGTGGGTGGCGCGGCATTATTCGGAACTTGTGCCGCATCCTGGGGAGCCGGGATTGCAACGCCTATGCCAAACCGATTTTTCTGATATTTATCAGTTTCTTGTCGGTTGATGGATATTTTCCTCAATAGCAACAAGTGGTTAGTAGGATTGCGTAATCGGTCAGCCGGCTGAAAACCACTATTCCACTGCAATACCAAGGTAATAGGTCGATAATAGACGCCATCGGCAACTATTCCGCGGCGCAACCATCCAAAGGGTTATCCCGGCCGGCTTAATACTCACGGCGAATACACCTATCTTATTGATAATATTTGTTTTTATAAGTTAAATCCGGGACATTAACCGATACTGATGTTGCACAGAACCATGCCAGCCATCATAATTCCGGGCTCCCTGACGACCGCCTGGGCTGGCGAGGGGGCAAAACCCGGCAAACCGCCGGTATTCGCCAGTCGTCAAACAGGGTAAATTGCAAGTCAGGGCATAATTGTTGGATGCGTAGGCCGGATCGTGTGCGCACCGTTGTAGCGAGGAACAGAGACAGTGACGACCACCACTGAAATTGCCGACGTACAGAGCAGCGCCGATACCCGGCAGATCGCCATCAACAAGGTGGGGATCAAAGACATCCGCCATCCGGTGCGGGTCAAAGACCGCAGTGATGGGGAACAGCACACCATCGCCACCTTCAACATGTATGTGAACCTGCCCCATAACTTCAAGGGCACCCACATGTCGCGCTTCGTGGAGATCCTCAACTCCCACGAGAAGGAGATCAGCATCGACAACTTCAAGGTGATGCTGTCCGAGATGGCCGAGAAGCTGGAGGCCGAGTCGGGCCACATCGAGATGAACTTCCCCTATTTCATCAACAAGACCGCCCCGATCTCCGGCGTGCAGAGCCTGCTGGACTACGACGTCACCTTCATCGGCGAGGTGCATCACGGCAAGCCGATCACCTACATCAAGGTCCAGGTACCGGTCACCAGCCTCTGCCCCTGCTCCAAGAAGATCTCCGACCGCGGCGCCCACAACCAGCGCTCCCACGTCACCGTTCAGGTGCGCACCTGCGGCTTTGTCTGGGTCGAGGAGATCATCGACCTGATCGAGGGCCAGGCCTCCTGCGAACTTTACGGCCTGCTGAAACGGCCGGATGAGAAGTTCGTCACCGAGCGCGCCTACGACAACCCCAAGTTCGTCGAAGACATGGTGCGCGACGTGGCCGGCATGCTGGACCAGGACGATCGCTTCTGCGCCTATATCGTCGAGTCGGAAAACTTCGAGTCCATCCACAACCATTCGGCCTACGCGCTGATCGAGCGGGACAAGGAAGCCGAGTAACGGACTCCATCCAGTGGACACCCAAAGGGCGCCGCCAGGCGCCCTTTTTCTTTTTGGACTGCCTGGCGTGCCCCCGATCCCTTCACTCACGGGACCATTTACAGACTCGATTCACGGGACCGGTGTGAGCTGATCCACTGGCGGATCTGAATTCACCACTCACAGACGATGGCCCTGCTTTCCGCCTTCAGCATCGCCCTCGGCGGCGGCTCACCAGATCAGCCACCAGCCCAGCGCCACCCCGCTGAGCGCACTCACCAGCAGCGGGATCCCGACCAACAGCCCGACCCGGCCGCCGCCGATGATGCTGGCCAGTCCCGCCTTGGTCAGGCTGTTGGCGGACGCCGCGATCACCAGCCCAATAGCCACCACCCGCAGATCCACCTCGGCGGCCCTCATACGCGCCAGGGAGAGGGTGATGGCATCCACATCGGCCACCCCCGAGGCGGCCGCCAGGGCGAGCAGCCCGGCATCGCCGAACCACTCCTTCAGTGCCTTGCCCAGCAGCATCACCAGGGCCAGCAGCAGCCCGAACACGACCGCGGTTTTCAGCTCCAGGGGATTTTTCAGGGGAGAGACCATCTCCGTATCCTGACGCCGGTGCAGCCGCCAGTAGAACAACACCGGCAGATAGACCAGCAGCGCCATCACCAGCGTCGGCAACAGCAGGGGTTCGAACAGGCGCGGATTGAGCGCGGAGGCGAGCAGCAGCATGCGCGGAAACATGGTCCCGCAGGCAAACAGTATGCCCATGGAAAGTATCGGTCCCATGGCCCGGTCGCTGCGCGACAGGCGTGAGAAATGCAGGGTCAGCGCGGTGGAGGAGGCCAGGCCGCCGAACAGCCCGGTGAACAGGGTGCCGTGGCGGGCACCGCCTATCTTGACCGCGAAATAACCCACGAAGGAGATCGAGGCGATCAACACCACCATCCACCAGATGGCATAGGGATTGAGCGCCTCCCAGGGGCCAAAGCCGCGGTTCGGCAAGGCCGGCAGCAGCACCACTGAAATCAGCAACAGCTTGATCCCGGCGTGCAGCTCCTTCTGTTCCAGCGTACGCACCCAGCGGTGCAGCTGCGGCTTGTAACTGAGCAGCAGGGCGGTGACCACGGCCAGGGCGGAGGCGACCACCACCTCGCCCATGACCGCCATGGCCCCCAACAGGAAGGTCAGCAGGCCGGTCACCAGGCTGGTGATGCCGACATCGTTCTCGCGTTGCAGATTGACCGCGTAGACCGCCGTCAGGACCCCGGCCAGGGCGACAAACATCAGCCCCAGGGAGATGGGGCCGACCTTCTCGGAGAGCAGCGCCGCACAGCCGCCCAGCAGTCCGATCAGGCCATAGGTGCGCACCCCCGCGATGCGTTCCCCCTCTTCCGCCTTGCGTTCCCGCCAGCCGCGCTCGACGCCGATCAGCAGGCCAATGGCCAGGGCAACACCCAGAAAGTAGAAAGTGGAGAAATCCTCACCCATGCGCCGTTCCCGGATCCGCCATGCACCTTAACAGCCTAGCCCGAATATAGACGTCAGGCCACGGACGGGGTTGAATAGCCTATGTACCAATCAGGTATTGCCCGAGGGGCGGTGCTTTTGCAGCAGCGACTTTGGTTGCGATCTTCTTGGCGGAGCCGCTCCTACGGGTAATCACCAAAATACATCAACACCAACAAATAACTTGGACCGAACCTTAAGCGGCGTAGCCTGGATGAAGCCGCCACCACCGAAGCGGGAAGTACCGTATATGCTCACGGCGGCGCAATCCGGGGAGTGGAGCAGACGCCGTGCGATGCCCCGGATTTCACCCGTCCGGGGCGGGGAGTCTGTCGGGCTTTCGCGGGGCGGGCTTCATCCAGGCTACGAACCGGAACAGAACACTGGTCGCCGGCGGACGCCCCGGATCAACCCACCGAACGCTGCCGGTTGAGCTCCTCGATGCCCTGGCTGCGCAGATACTCGTCATAGCTTCCCCTGAAATCGACCACCCCAGCCGGGGTGATTTCGATAATACGGGTGGCCAGGGAGGAGATGAATTCACGATCGTGGCTGACAAAGAACAGGGTGCCGGGGTAGTTCTCCAGCGCCAGGTTGAGGGATTCGATGGACTCCATATCCAGGTGATTGGTCGGCTCATCCATGAGCAGGATATTGGGCCGCTGCAGCATCAGCTTGCCGAACAGCATGCGCCCCTGCTCGCCACCGGAGATCACCTTCACCGACTTCTTGATCTCGTGCTGGGAGAACAGCATGCGCCCCAGGGTGCCGCGGATCACCTGCTCGTCATCGCCGTTCTGGCCCCACTGCGCCATCCAGGCGAACAGGTCCAGATCCTCGGCAAAGTCGGTGGTGTGGTCCTGGGCGAAATAGCCGATGTTGGCGTTTTCCGACCAGCGCACGGCGCCGCTGTCGGCTTGCAGATCCCCGACCAGGGTACGCAGCAGGGTGGTCTTGCCGATGCCGCTGGCGCCGATAATGGCCACCCGCTCACCCACCTCGATCTGCAGATCGAGTTTGTCAAACAGGGGGTCGCCGCCATAGCCCTTGCCCAGCCCCTCGACTTCCAGCGCCAGACGGTAGAGCTTCTTGGTCTGGTCGAAGCGGATATAGGGACTGACCCGGCTGGACGGCTTTACCTCATCCAGTTTGATCTTATCGATCTGGCGTGCCCGGGAGGTGGCCTGCTTGGCCTTGGAGGCGTTGGCGCTGAAACGGCTGACAAAGGTCTGCAGTTCGGAGATCTGCGCCTTCTTCTTGGCGTTATCGGCCAGCAGCCGTTCGCGCACCTGGGTGGAGGCGGTCATGTAGTCATCGTAACTGCCGGGGTAAATACGCAGCTCGCCATAATCGAGATCGGCCATGTGGGTACAGACACTGTTCAGGAAGTGCCGGTCATGGGAGATGATCACCATGGTGCTGTTGCGCTGGTTAAGCACCCCCTCCAGCCAGCGGATGGTGTTGATATCCAGGTTGTTGGTCGGCTCGTCGAGCAGCATGATATCGGGATCGGCGAACAGCGCCTGGGCCAGCAGCACGCGCAGCTTCCAGCCCGGCGCTACCTCGCGCATCAGGCCGAAGTGCTGGGACTCGGGGATCTCCAGCCCCAGCAGCAGTTCACCGGCGCGCGCCTCGGCGCTGTAGCCGTCGAGCTCGGCAAACTCCACCTCCAGCTCGGCCACCTTCATGCCGTCCTCCTCACTCATCTCCGGCAGCGAATAGATCCGGTCCCGCTCCTGCTTCACCGCCCACAGCTCGGCATAACCCATGATCACCGTGTCGATCACCGAATAATCCTCGAAGGCGAACTGATCCTGGCGCAGCTTGCCCACCCGCTCGTTCACATCCACCTTGACGTGGCCGGCCGAGGGCTCCAGCTCGCCACCGAGGATCTTCATCAGGGTCGATTTGCCGCAGCCATTGGCGCCGATCAGGCCATAGCGGTTGCCGTTGCCGAACTTTACCGAGATGTTCTCAAACAGCGGCTTGGCGCCGAATTGCATGGTGATATTAGCAGTGGTAATCACATCAAATTCCGATCATATATAGAGGGGCTCGGCGGCCAGCGGCCGGCGAAACCGGGGACAAAAGAGGGAGGCGTATCCGAAAACAGTTGTCTACAGGCAGCGCTCCGGACAGCGGTCTGGGCGCAAATGGTGGGCTATAGTAGAGAAAAGCCCGGACAGATTCAAGTCGGGTGGCGTTTGGCACACATCGAAGTACTTGAACCTAAAGACTATCCGGGAAAAAACAGGTATGAGCTGAGCGCCTTCCTGGCATCTCTTCGGGCACGCTTCGCATGGGGAACAGGGATGGCGTCCACCGCAGGTCAACGCCTCCATAGTGGTAAGTTATCAAGCAGAACAGCTTCAGGGAATCCGTATGTCTCAGGAATGGTTACCGCGACTGCTTATGTGCCTTGCCATCTCGCTAACGATAGCGGGTTGCCGCCCACCCGCTTTGATCCAGGATTGGCAAGCGGGTCGCGATCTAAAGACGACCGCCCGCGCGGGTGACGCCGATAGCCAGTACCGACTGGGCATGCGGTACACCAACGGCCGCGGCGTGTCGCAAAACCATATCGAGGCGGTCAGCTGGTTCAGCCAGGCCGCCGAGCAAGGACATGCCGACGCCCAATTCATGCTCGGGGCAGCCTTCGCCTCGGGTCGCGGCATTGCGCCGGACAGAGAACAGGCCCTACGCTGGTTTGGCAAAGCGGCGGATGCCGGCCACATGCGCGCCCAGTATCAGTTGGGTGATGCCTACAGCAATGGCCAGGGTGTGAGAAAAGACCTTGCCTGGGGGGCGCGCTGGTATGGCATGGCGGCCAGCCAGGGGCACCGTGAGGCACAATTCATGCTGGCGGCTCTCTATTCCGCCGGGCTGGGCCTGCCCAAGGCCAATAACCGGGCAATCTTTTGGTTGCAGCTGGCCTCGCGGGGTGGACATCCACAGGCCGGCAAGGCACTTATCCGGATGCGGCAGAAGGTCTCCACCTCCCAGTATCGGATAGCGAGCACCAAAGCGGAACAATGGCAACCGGCGCAGCGGCTGCGCGGACTTAATAATCCACCCACGATTGCCTATGTACAACACGTACTCAATCAGCTCGGCTATGCCGTCGGTGCGGTGGATGGTATCCGGGGTCCGGAGACCGAACGGGCGATCGTGAGATTCCAGACCGACCAGGGCCTGGGGCCTAACCTGCCCCACCAACGGAGTGTCGATCTGTTACGGGATCGATCGCCTGATCTCTATCCGTAACCCGGAATCAACAGACGGTCCGGACAGCCTGCCGGATGAAAAAATGCCCCCAGGCAGATCAGCGCCTGGAGGCATTTTCCGGTTGATGGGTCGCTTATGCTAAGGGCTCGCGCAAGAATAATTCCGTAGTACCGAGGGCGTTCCTGGGCCACGCTGGCAAGGCACGTTTTGCAGGCAATGGCTGTTCCCTTGGCAAAAAGCGTAACGCCGCCAGCGGGGTCCGGGGGCGACCGAATACAGGAACTTATTCTTGCGCGGGTCCTAAGCCTTACAGCGCATCACTACTTCCCTCGCTATCCGCCTGTCCCGCGTCGGAAGCCTCGGCTTCGATTCCCAGCAACTCGTTGACCGCGGCCACCACGTCAGGGTCGGTCGAGTTGCCCTTGTTCGATGCGGCCGCTAACGCCTCTGCGGCTTCGGCCTCCAAGGCCTCCATCTCTTCGGTTGTAGCAGCCTCCTGGGCAGCAAGGGTCGCGGCTTGATAGGCGGCAATATGACCAACCACGGAGTTGGGAGAGGCATTGGCCAAGGCGCTAGGTGAGACATGCGCAGCATTCAGTGAACCCAGCGTACTGGGATGACCGGGCGCATGATTGGCGGTATTCGCCTGGCCAAAGGCATTCGCCTGACCAAAGGCATTTCCATTACCGGGTCCATTGGCCGCTTCGGCACCCTGGCCTCCGCCATGACCGCCACCATTTCCGCCACCATTTCCGCCACCATTTCCGCCGCCATTACCTCCGCCATTACCCCCGCCGGCACCGCCGCCACCCCGGGCTGCTGCATCGACGAACTCAAAATGACCGCTAACGGGATCGTAGACAACCGGAGTCAGCAGTAAGGCTGACACTGCCAGTCCGGTGGTCGCAATCTTAAGCAAAGAACAGGACTTCATCGTTAACCTCCATGGCCGACGCCAACGCTCGGTATATCCAAATTGTAGGCTATTCGCGCGGCCGGCATATCCCGGCCCGTTCCGATAACTTATCTGGTTGTAAACAATCACTTTTTCCGGATCAAGAGGCAAGGCACCGGTGACCTGCCCCAAGGCGAAAGCCAGCAGGGTGATACAAGGAAGGGCTATAGATCATTCCCTTTACCTTGAGTGGCGCACCTGGAAATCAAGTTCACCAAGTGAAATGTGATTGATGGGCGACCTCTTTAATTATTTCCCGCGATTGACAACCTATCCCCCCCCATAGGATACTTTGTCCATCATTACAGCCAAGTATACCGCTATGACATATACCCATGAATCGCATTCTGAAATCATCAAACGCCTCAAACGCGCCGATGGCCACCTGCAAAAGATCATCGCAATGATCGATCAGGGCAAACCTTGCCTGGATGTCGCTCAGCAATTGCAGGCGGTCTACAAGGCCATTGGCAACGCCAAGGGAGTTTTTGTCCAGGATCATATCGAGGGCTGCCTGAGCGGCAACACTAACTCGCCGTCTGAATTACGCAGCATGATGAAAGAAATCCGTGAAATATCGAAGTACTTGTGAAAGGTATGTGCACTTGGCGCTTGTTAACTGACTGCAGTTCAAGTGTGTTTTCCAGATAAGGAGTAGCAATCGTGAAAATAATTGTGGTCGCTTTGATCATCGGATTATCTACCACCGTTTCTTTTGCACAGGAAGACAGTGCCGAGCAACTGGTCGCCAGCAAGCAACAGGCAGACATGACCTACAGGCAACTCATGGAAATCCTGGGTGAAGCTTCATACATGATCCACGAAGGCATCATCCGGGAAAACAAGCAGATGGTTCGGCAAGGTGCCGACATCATATTGCACCATCCGGCCCCAAATCATAAACCGTGGACCATCATGGATGCGGCAGACCAGGAGGGCTTCAAACAGAGTCTTCTTACATTCGATAAAGTTCTGGACCAGCACGCTAGCAGGGCGGCGGAAGAGACAGCAAAGAAAAACTGGATAGAAGCCAGTCACGCCATGAGCGAACTGAATGTATCGTGCATCTCCTGCCATGCCGCATGGAAAGATAAAGCGACGAGATGAGCGTGTTTGTTAAGGGGTCACCGATTAGCCGACTCCGGTCAATTAACATCAATGCAATTAATCAATGGGGTCACCCATTGGTTTCATCAGGCGCGACGAGATCAGGGCAGGCTTTTACTTCAGAAAAAGTGGCGGGCCGGAAGCCTCGCCAATCCGCCCCTCGCCACTGTTAGAAAGAGGGGGGCGTACAGGCACTGATGATAATGCAATCCTCACTGCCGATATTGCGAAAACGGTGCTTCAGGCGGCTGTCGAACAGGTAGGAATCACCCGCCCGCAGAATCTGAATCCGACTATCCACCGTCACCTCGATTTCGCCGGATACGACAACCCCCCCCTCTTCCGCCTCATGGGTGATCATGTCCTTGCCGGTATCGGCCCCGGGCGGGTAACACTCATAGAGAATCTGCAGTGAATGCCGTGAGGCATCCCCGACCTGCTTCAGGGAGACCTGATCGATATTCCCTGTGACGCCGATGGTGCTGAGGACGGCCGGACTCAGCTCTTTCAGCTCCCCCTTGGTGAAGAAGTACTGCTCCTCTTCCTGTTCTTCAACACTGAAAAATTCCGATAGAGACATCGGGATCCCTTCAAGCACCTTTTTCAGGGATGCAACCGATGGACTGGTGCGGTTCATTTCAATCATCGAAATGGAACCGTTGGTGACACCGCTTCGGCTGGCCAACTGGCGTTGTGACAGACCACGGGATTTTCGGATCTCTTTGAGTCGCTTACCTATGTCAATACTCATCTCTTGCTCATCTGACCTGCTTACTAACTGTTTAGAATAGTTAACTATACTGCGATCAGAATATCAACCAAATAGTGTCTTATGTTAAACATTCCTTAAATAATGATCTGTTTACAGGAATTTCGTACCGGTATACTAATCACTTGATTTATATTTTGAACGGTTGTAGTGTAATTATCTACACGAGTTGATCATAATAATAAACACACGGATCAGGGGGGCGGTATTCGCCTCTCCACTTTACAGGCCACTGATCTCACCCCGGTGCGATCGTTAAAACTGAGCCGGCAAATGGAATACAAGACGGCAGAGAATCTGCCCGGTGGTACCCCTTTAACCAACTGACCGAAATAGAAATGCCATGAATCAGAATTCATCTTTCGTCGAGTTTCGTAATGTCCAGAAAAGCTATGACGGCAAAACACTGGTGGTGAAGGACTTCAATCTCTCCATTACCCGGGGGGAATTTGTCACCATGCTGGGACCGTCAGGTTCGGGCAAGACCACCTGCCTGATGATGCTGGCCGGCTTTGAGACGGCAACCTACGGCGACATTCTGCTGGATGGACAGCCCATCAATAAGGTCCCACCACAGAAGCGCGGCATTGGCATGGTGTTCCAAAACTACGCCCTCTTCCCCCACATGACGGTGGCGGAGAACCTGGCCTTCCCGTTGGAAGTGCGCAAGCTGGGCAGGAACGTCATCAAGCAGAAGATAGGCAACGCCCTGGAGATGGTGGAGCTTGGTGAACTGGCGAACCGACGCCCCGCCCAGCTTTCAGGAGGGCAAAAACAGCGTGTTGCGCTGGCCCGGGCTTTGGTGTTCGAGCCAAAGTTGGTACTCATGGATGAGCCGCTGGGCGCCCTCGACAAGAATCTGCGCGAGCAGATGCAATACGAGATCAAACGCATCCACGAAAATCTGGGTGTCACCATGGTGTATGTAACCCATGACCAGTCCGAGGCGTTGACCATGTCCGATCGGATCGCCGTATTCAATGATGGCATCGTGCAGCAGTTGGCCTCGCCCGCCACACTCTATGAAGAACCGGAAAATGCCTTTGTCGCCAGCTTTATCGGTGAAAACAACCGTTTTTCCGGCACCGTGAAGTCCCTGGACAGTGACCGTTGCATCGTGACGCTGGATGACGACGACTGCAACATCCGGGCACTGCCCATCAATATCACCGGTCACGGCTCGCGCGCCATTCTCTCCCTGCGACCGGAGCGGGTGGTCATTGATCCGGAAGAGGGTTCGTTACCCAATATTTTTAAGGTTCGCGCAGAAGGGGTCACCTATCTCGGTGACCATATTCGCTGCAGCGTCAACTTTGGTCAGCGCCATCAATTCATTATCAAGATTCCGAATTCGGAACAGCATCCGGTTCTCAAACCGGGCAGTGATTTTCGGATCGGATGGGCTGGACGCGATTGCCGTGCATTTAATGCATGAGTCATAAACGGCATAACCCTGCCTGATCGGCAGACAATATCAATAAGCGAGGATGAGAAATGCGAAAATTGATCCGTTTCACTTCAGTGATGGCCCTCGGCCTCAGTTGCACGATATCGATTGCTTCAGCGGCCGAACGCATCACGGTCGTCTCCTTCGGCGGCGCCTACACCAACGCCCAGAAGAAGGGCTCCCATGAACCGTTCATGGAGAAGACCGGGGTACAGATTCTGTCCGAGGACTACAATGGCGGGTTGGGCAAACTGCGCGCCCAGGTCGAGTCCGGAAGCGTGACCTGGGATGTGGTTGACCTCGAGACTTCCGATGTCATACGCGCCTGTGATGAAGGATTGATCGATACCATTGATGTCAATGATCTGGAGCCCGGCACCGACGGCTCCGCCGCGGCGGATGACTTCATGCCAACCGCGGTAAAAAAATGCGGCATCGGGGCGATCGTCTGGTCGACTGTTTTTGCTTATGACAAAACCAAACTAGCTACGGCGCCCCACTCGATCGCCGACTTTTTCGATACCAATAAATATCCGGGCAAGCGCGGAATGAAACGCTCCCCCAAGGTCAACCTGGAGATGGCACTGATGGCGGACGGGGTCGCAGCTACCGATGTCTATAAAGTGTTGTCTACCCCGGAAGGACAGACTCGCGCATTCAACAAACTCGCCCAGATCAAGGATCAGCTGGTTTGGTGGAAATCAGGGGCCCAGGCGCCGCAGCTCCTGGCCGATGGCGAGGTGGTCATGACCACTGCCTATAATGGTCGTATTTACAATGCCGTTAAAAATGAAAGTAAATCGTTTGTGATCGTCTGGGACGGCCAGGTCATGGATATCGATTACTGGGCCATCCCTGCCGGTGCGCCGAACAAGGCGAGAGCCCAAGAGTTCCTGGTATTTGCCACCGCACCGGAACAGCTGGCCAGACAGTCCAAGTTCATCTCCTATGGACCGCCCCGCAAAACCGCCGCGGCCATGGTGGATGAGTCAATGAAAAAACATATCCCAACGGCCCCCGTCAACCTGACCAATGCCCTGGCAGCCGATGCCGAATTCTGGGCCGACTACGAAGACGAGCTGAATGAGCGGTTTACCGCCTGGCTTGCCAATTAAGTAGCGTTCATCCGTATCACCGGCGGTACCACCGGGTACCGCCGGCTTTTACCACAATCCCTCTGGAGATGAACCGTGAACGAGATGGTGGCCCGGACCGATACCCTAAATACGCTCACCGCCGATGCCCGGGAATTCGAGGGGAAGGCCTTGCGGGCGCAGCTGGCACGCTCAACCCGACTGGAAAAGGCCAAGGCGCTGCTCCTGGTTCTCCCCCTGCTGCTGTTTATCGGCGTTATGTTCATTTTTCCGCTCGCCGATATGATGTTGCGCAGTACGGACAATGGTCCGGTGGCGGAACTTATGCCGGATACGGCGGCCCGGCTGCTGGACTGGGATCAGTTCACCCTCCCGGACGAGGCCACCTATGCCGCCCTGGCAAGGGATATCCAGACGGCCCAAAAAGAGCGTACCCTGGGAAAAATTGCCACACGCCTTAATTTCGAACTCAGCGGCATCCGTAGCCTGCTGACCAAATCCGCCCGCAAGCTGGCCCAAATGGAGTCCAGCGACGAATCCTGGAAACAGCGACTGGTTCAAATCGATCAGCGGTGGGGCGAACTGGCGACCTGGAGTGCCATCAAGCGGGTACTGCCGAGCGTCACTGCGACCTTTTACCTCAGTTCACTGGATCTTGCCTATGATGCCAAGGGCGAAGTAGTCCGCAAACCGCCGGAACGCGCCATCTATGTGGATAATTTCATCAAGACATTCGCCATCAGCCTTGGCGTAACCCTGAGTTGCTTTATCCTCGGTTTTCCCGTGGCCTACCTGCTCTCTGTCTTGCCCACGGCAAAGGCCAATCTGCTGATGATTTGCGTCCTGTTGCCGTTCTGGACCTCGCTTCTGGTGCGCACCACCAGTTGGATCGCGCTATTGCAGACCCACGGCATCGTCAACGACCTCCTGGTCTGGCTGGGCATATTGAGCGAAGGAAACAGGCTCGACATGATGTACAACATGTTCGGCACCGTCGTCGCCATGACCCACATCCTGTTGCCCTTCATGATACTGCCGCTGTTCAGCGTCATGAAGTCCATCGACCCCAGTTTCATGCGTGCCGCCACCTCGCTGGGCGCCTCGCCATTCACCGCCTTCATCCGGGTCTACCTGCCGCAAACCAAGCCGGGTATTGCCGCGGGATCACTGCTGGTTTTTATTCTGGCGATTGGTTACTACATCACCCCGGCCCTGGTCGGCGGCCGAACCGGTCAGATGATCAGCAACTTCATTGCCTACCATATGCAGCAGAGCCTGAACTGGGGCCTGGCAGCCGCCCTGGCGGTTATCTTACTGATCATCGTCCTGATCCTGTATTGGCTTTTTAACCGCATCATC
This sequence comes from Sedimenticola hydrogenitrophicus, assembly GCF_029017505.1. GTDB lineage: Bacteria > Pseudomonadota > Gammaproteobacteria > Chromatiales > Chromatiaceae > Sedimenticola > Sedimenticola hydrogenitrophicus_A. Next base: position 3,997 of record NZ_JAQGEI010000008.1, on the reverse strand, counting down.
GGCATCGACAAACTCAAACTGGGTTAAAGGGATCAACACCATGGCACTGCCTATCTATGCAACCCCGTTTCAACGGGCCTGGCACTATACCTTCCGGTTCATTTGCGGCCTGGTACTGCTGTTTTTGATGGCCCCCATTCTGGTCATCGTGCCACTGTCGTTCAATGCAGAGCCCTATTTCAGTTTTACACAGGGGATGCTGTCGCTCGATTCCGCGGCCTACTCCCTGAGGTGGTATGAGGATTTCTTTTCCAACAAAATGTGGCTCCTGGCGGTCAAGAACAGCATCTACATCGGCGTAGCGTCCACCTGTCTGGCCACCGTCCTGGGTACCCTCGCCGCCCTGGGCCTGTCCCGCCAGCACATGCCCTACCGCGGGACAATCATGGGCCTCCTCATCTCCCCGATGATTGTCCCGCTCATCATCACGGCGGCCGGGATCTACTTCTTTTATGCCCGACTGGGATTGGCCGGCAATCTCTGGGGACTGATACTTGCCCATACGGTACTGGGTACCCCTTTCGTGGTCATCACGGTCACCGCCACCCTGTCGGGATTCGACATCAGCCTGATACGCGCCGGGCTGAGCCTCGGCGCCTCTCACAGCCGCATCTTCTTCAAGGTGATCATGCCGCTCATCCTGCCCGGGGTGATTTCCGGCGCGCTGTTCGCCTTCGGCACCTCCTTCGATGAAGTGGTGGTGGTGCTGTTTCTCTCCGGCGCGGAGCAGACCACCATACCGCGACAGATGTGGTCAGGCATTCGGGAACAGATCAGTCCGACGATTCTGGCGGTCGCCACCCTGCTGGTTGCGCTGTCCATTCTTATGTTGACCACCATCGAACTGTTACGTCGGCGTAGCGAACGGCTGCGCGGCCAATCACCCGGATAATTTTTTTACGCCGCCGACGGCCAGGCAACCCAGTTCGGATCCGGCAAAGCCGATCGCTCCGGGTCACTCTCCGTGGTCGTCCAACGGTGCAACTAACTACAGGAGTACAAGATGCTGCAAGATCCAACCCTGCTAAAGAGCGCGGCCTATATCGACGGTGACTGGTGTCCCGCCGATAGCGGCAAGGTGTTTACGGTCACCAATCCAGCCACCGGAGAAACTGTGGGCAGCGTACCGGACATGTCGGCGGTGGAGACCCGGCGAGCCATTGAGGCGGCGGAAACGGCCTGGCCTGCCTGGCGCCAACAGACCGCCAAGCAACGGGCAATCATCCTCCGCAACTGGTTCGATCTGATCATGGCCAATCAGGATGACCTGGCCCGCCTGATGACCGCTGAACAGGGCAAACCGCTGGCGGAGGCGAAGGGTGAAGTGGCCTATGGCGCCTCCTTTATCGAGTGGTTTGGCGAGGAGGCCAAACGCGTCTACGGTGACGTCATCCCCTCCCCCTTCAGCGATCGCCGCATTGTCGTGATCAAGCAGCCAATTGGCGTCGTGGCGGCAATCACCCCCTGGAACTTCCCGATCGCCATGATCACCCGCAAGTGCGCCCCGGCCCTGGCAGCCGGCTGTCCGGTGGTGGTCAAGCCGGCCGCACTTACCCCGCTATGTGCCCTGGCGTTGGCCGAGTTGGCCGAACGCGCGGGGATTCCCAAAGGGGTCTTTAATGTAGTCACCGCGGAATCCGGCGCCCCCATTGGCGAGGAGATGACCGCCAATCCAATCGTTCGCAAGCTCTCTTTCACCGGCTCCACCGCGGTCGGGAAGCTGCTGACCCGGGCCTGCGCCGACACCATGAAAAAGGTCTCGATGGAATTGGGGGGCAATGCACCCTTTATCGTCTTCGATGATGCCGATCTCGATGCCGCAGTCGCCGGTGCGATGGCCTCCAAGTACCGCAATGCCGGACAGACCTGTGTCTGCGTCAATCGTTTTCTGGTCCAGGATGAGGTACACGAGGCTTTCACCGAAAAGCTCGCCGCCGCGGTGGTCAAGCTGCGGGTGGGTAACGGCATGGAAGACGGGGTGACCCAGGGTCCGCTGATCAACGACGCCGCGATCAAGAAGGTCGATGAGCACATTCATGATGCCCTCGCCAAGGGCGCCCGTCTGATCTGTGGCGGTAAACGGCATGCCCGGGGCGGGACCTTCTTCGAGCCCACCGTCATTACCGACGTCACACCCGACATGACCGTGGCACGGGAGGAGACCTTCGGCCCTCTGGCCCCGATATTCCGTTTCCATACCGAGGCCGAAGCGATCCGCCTGGCAAACGACACCGAGGTCGGTCTGGCGGCCTATTTCTACAGCCGGGATATCGGCCGCATCTGGCGCGTCAGCGAAGCGTTGGAGTACGGCATGGTCGGCGTCAACGAAGGGATCATCTCCAATGAAGTGGCCCCCTTCGGCGGCGTGAAGGAGTCGGGACTTGGGCGCGAAGGCTCCAAATACGGCATCGATGACTTTGTCGAGATCAAATACCTGTGTATGGGCGGACTCGACAAATAGCACTCGGCAAAAAACCATTAACACCTTTCAGGGCACGATAAATGACAACCAATAGCAAACTGCAACAACGCAAAGAGAATGCAATTGCCCGCGGCCAGGGCAACCAGTCCCCCATCTATGTCGAACGGGCAAAGAATGCCGAGATCTGGGATGTTGAGGGAAGATCCTATATCGATTTTGCGGCGGGCATCGCCGTAGTCAACACCGGTCACTGTCACCCCAAGGTGACTGCCGCGGTGCAGGCGCAGCTGGACAAGTTCAGCCACACCTGCGTCATGGTCAGCCCTTATGGGTCAGCGGTGGAACTGGCCGAACGATTGAATGCACTGGTGCCGATAAAACGGGCCAAGTCGATCTTCGTCACCACCGGGGCCGAGGCGGTAGAAAATGCCGTCAAGATTGCCCGGGCCTATACCGGGCGTCCCGGGGTCATCGCCTTCACCGGGGGATTTCATGGCCGTACCAATTTATGCATGGGCCTGACGGGCAAGATCGCACCCTACAAGGCGGGGTTCGGCCCCTTCCCGGGCGAGATATTCCATGCGCCCTTCCCGATCGAATACCACGGGATAACTGCCGCGGATTCACTGCGGGCACTGGACACCCTGTTCAAGTGTGATATCGAACCGAGCCGGGTTGCCGCCATCATCATCGAGCCGGTACAGGGCGAAGGGGGATTCTATCCAGCACCGGCCGGCTTTCTCAACCATCTGCGCCAGCTCTGTGACCAACACGGTATCCTGCTGGTCTGTGACGAAATCCAGACCGGCTTTGCCCGCACCGGAAAAATGTTTGCCACCGAACACCACGGCATCGAACCCGACCTGATCACCCTGGCCAAGGGCATGGCAGGGGGCTTCCCCATCGCCGCCGTGGTCGGCAAGGCCGAGATCATGGATGCCCCCAACCCGGGTGGACTGGGCGGGACCTACGGCGGTTCGCCCCTGGGATGCGCCGCCGCCCTGGCGGTACTCGATGTCATTGAGGAGGAGCGGCTTGTCGACCGCGCCCGGATCATCGGTGAGCGCATGGTCAGCCATCTGGCAGAGTTGCAAAAACGCTATACCGAACAGATCGGCCAGGTCAGAAACAGCGGCGCCATGGTCGCCATCGAGTTGGTCCGGAACGGTGACCCGGAGCAACCGGACACTGAATTGACCCGATCACTGGTCAGCAAGGCCGCAGGGAAAGGCTTGATACTGCTCTCATGCGGGGTACGCAGCAATGTCATCCGGGTGCTGGCACCCCTGACCATCTCGGATGAGTTGATCGACAAGGGCATGGAAATCCTCGCCGAGTGCCTCGCTGAAGGGAGTTGAACGCCGACAAAACCAGTCTATTCGTGGCACACCCCAAGTAATCACACGGCGGGGCGGATCCAAGCTGAAGAATCAGCTTAAATCAGCCGACACATAGGTTCGGGTTAATACGCGTTATACGTATTAACCCGAACTGCTTTGGAGCACTACCCCGTGTTGAGGGGTCAACGCCGAATGGCACTTACTTAAGGCGAACTGCAGGATTTTCGTCATTCCG
>NZ_JAQGEI010000007.1 GCF_029017505.1 Sedimenticola hydrogenitrophicus | reverse complement strand
TACTACAACAGTGAGGTAACGATCATGCAAGTCTCCAATGTTCGGATCAGGCGCACACATCCTCCTGTCGCTAGCAAACGCAGGTTCTTCCATAACAATCAAACTGGTGTTTTCACGATACGTCTGAAACACGCGGTATCTGTATTCATTTGTCTCATGATGCTCACCCTGGCTCTGCCACGACCAACTGTGGCGCAGCAGTTAACGATTGTTTCAGACCCTTACCCACCGCTGGGGTATGTCAAGGATGGAGAGATTGTCGGGTTTACGGTGGAGCTTCTCAAGGAACTCCTGTTGCGAACCGGTATTGATGGAACCTTTGCCATGTACCCTTGGGCTCGTGCCTACGAGATGGCCAAGCAGGAGAAGAATGTCCTTATCTATCAGTTGACCTGGACCGAGGAGAGAGACCGCCTGTTTCAGCTGGTTGGCCCTGTGGTTGGAGACACGGATACCCTTTGGAAGTTGAAAAAGAGAGAGGATATTGTCCTTGACAGCCTGGATGATGCAAAACAATACCGGGTGGGCGTCGTCAGGGACTACTTTGTTCACCAGTACCTGCTGGAACACGGCTTTGAAGAAGGCAAAAACCTGGAACCGATACACGATGACGATCTGAACATCAAAAAGCTGGTCTCCGGGCGTATTGATCTGATGTTTCTCGCGGAGTTCATTTTCCGGTATCGTATCAAGGAGTTGGGCTTGAGCAACGACGATTTTGAGAACGCTCTGCCAGTTATATCAAATGAAGGTTATCTGGGTTTCAGTCGGCAGACCTCTCCGAATATTGTGGCACGATTTGAACGCGCCCTGGAGGAGGTCAAGGCCGACGGCACCTATGATGCCATTCGAGAACGTTATGGCTTAAGTGCCACCAAATAAAAACAGAATTAGGGATGAGCGCAGTATTGGAAAGCAGGGCGGGTTCCAGGTCTATTACCAGACGACTAGTAGCGGTGTTGATAGCCGCCGTCGTACTTGTATTCCTTGCCACCATGTCGACGCTCTATATCGGAGCAATACATGAACAGGAAACTGATCTGGCGCGAAAGGCAGACGAATATGCAGAATATCTGATCGGAGCCCTGGCCGTTCCGCTATGGAACTACGACGACAGGACCACACAGGCGATTTCCCAAGCCTTCCTCCAGAACGAACTTGTTGTGGGCCTGATCGTCAGAAATGCCTCCGGGGTCGTGATATTCAATGAGTCTGGTGGTAGTCAGTCGCTGCTCAAGAGAAGCGGCAAGATCGTTTATCGAGGGGTGCAACTGGGAGAGGTTGAACTTGCTGTTACCAAGCGTTTGGCCAGCGAAGCCGGGCGCAAGCTGTTGACTACCTTTGCCACGATTATCCTCGTGGTCTGTATCTCTCTTTCCCTGCTCACCTACCTGTTGGTACGTCTTTTTCTTAGGAAGCCTGTCGTTCTCCTTGAGCAAATGGTACGCCGTTATTCCGCCGGTATTTATGATCAGCAGATACCGCCCCTTCCCTACCGAGAGTTTCAAACCTTCGGTCGCACCCTGGCGCAGATGGGTGAAACCATTCGCTCTCAGATGGAGGAGTTGAGGACACATCGGGATCATCTGGAAGAGATCGTTCGGCAACGAACGGAAGATATGACCATTGCCAAGGAACAGGCGGAAAGTGCGAACCATGCAAAAAGCATTTTCCTGGCTAATATGAGTCATGAACTGCGGACTCCGCTAAACGCTATCCTTGGATTCACTAACATAATGCGTAATGACACGCGGATCCCCGATGACCAGAAGCAAAACCTGCACATCATCAACCATAGCGGAGAACATCTGCTGATCCTGATCAACGACATACTGGATATGGCCAAGATCGAAGCCGGTCGGGTACAGCTGGAGAATGCGCCTTTTGATCTGGGCGCGATGGTACGTGACGTTACCGATATGATGCGCCAGCGCGCCGAAGACAAGGACCTGCAACTGGTGATCGATCAAACATCGCTGTTCCCACGCTACATCGTAGGTGACGAAGCCCGCTTGAGACAAGTGCTGACCAACCTGATAGGCAACGCCATCAAATGTACCGAACAGGGAGGTGTTACCCTGCGTCTTGGCACCAAGAACAACAAGACTACCCACCTGCTGATCGAGGTGGAAGATAGCGGTATCGGTATCATACCTGAAGATCAGCAACGCATTTTTGAGCCCTTCGTGCAATTGGACGCACGGGTTAGCAAGGGCACCGGACTCGGGTTGAGTATCACCCGCCAATTCGTACGGCTGATGGGTGGCAACATCAGCCTGAAGAGTGAGCCCGGCAAAGGCTCCCTGTTCAGGGTCGATCTGCCATTGAGTGAAGCTGAGGAAAGTGCCATCCGCAAACCGAAACAGGCAGAGGTGGGCGAAGTGAAAGGCTTGGAGCCGGGGCAGCCCGAGTACCGCATCCTGATCGTGGAAGACCAGCGAGATAACCAGTTGCTGTTAGGCCAGCTACTGGAGTCTGTCGGATTCCAGGTCAAGATAGCCGAGAACGGCGCGCAGGGGATCCAAACGTTCCAGAGCTGGCATCCGCACTTCATCTGGATGGATCAACGCATGCCAGTGATGGATGGCATGGAAGCGACAAAGTGCATCCGCGCACTACCTGAAGGCAAGGAGGTAAAGATCGTGGCGGTGACTGCCTCGGCATTTACCGACCAACGCAGCGATATGCTCGCAGTCGGGATGGACGACTACGTGCGTAAGCCCTTCCGTGCTGCCGAAATCTACGACTGTCTGACGAAGCACCTGGGTGTAAAATATATTCGTGAGAGTCCACCCGTTTCGCTAGAGCAGAATGGGGCCTTAACACCGGAGATGTTGGATACGCTGCCTGAGGAACTGCGTCGCGATCTCACCGATGCGCTGGAAAGTCTGGAAATTGAGCGTATAGAGTCGGTCATTCACCAGATCTCTTTGCACGATAAGGCGTTAGAGAACAAACTGAGGCAGTTCACCAGATACTTCGATTACCCCGCAATACTGAAAGTACTACGGAAGAACAGATGAGGCATCCAGCATCGACCTGACTGGGCGGCCGATCCGGCGCGGCTACGAAATAAAGGGGCGACCCATTAGCCGACTCCGGTCAATAGCACAATAAACAATTTGGCGTCTTGCGCCATAAGTTAATTGGGTCTACGCGGATTGGTGGGGGTGCCAAAATGGGATTTCATAGCAGTCCAGCCCTATAATCCCAGTGTTTTCTCATTTTTTGAGTGGCAAGAAACGTGTTTCGTCCAAGTAGCCGGGGGAGGGGGGAAGCTTATGGGCGCCCTTAAAAACAGAAATAAAATACTTTCCAGTTATTCCTGCTAACTAAATGCGTAGCTGCGCTATGCTTTTATCACGCAACTGATTATCGGCGTCGACCATGGCCGTTGTGGTTGCGAAAATGGAGCGGAATCTTCTCGGCAAGCATTCCGTTTGTATTCCATTACTGTATTCCGTTACCATGGGTCCTGTATTCATTGACCCAGCGCCTCAGTGTGGTCTCACACACATCCAGTAACCGGCAGGCCTCTGTAACCATGTATCCCTGGTTCAGCACCAGGGAGACGGGTTCATTTTTAAATTTCGGTCGGTAAGGACCGAGGTTATCTATTCATCGAACACCTAGCTTTGGGTGGTATTTTTGCTACCTATATTGCTGTCCGGTTTCATTGGGCAACTACATAATGTCAGCTCGGGAGGGGCTGCTTCGCTCTAAACTTCAGTCAATAGAATTGGGCGACCCTATTTAGGGCGACTTGGTTCGCCAGGCAATTATGCCTCATGCAGGGCACGCGGTATAAATGCAAAAAGGTTAGTCGCCAGCCAAGAATCAAACAAATGGAGGATTTGATGCAGAGACAACATAGAATTCAGTTCCCTCAGACGAAGGCTCATAGTCTGAGTCAAGACGAAGTCTTTTTTTACCTTCAGGAAGCCGAAAATCAGAGAAAAATAAGATTTCACGACTACGATAAAATTTATCAAGTACAAGGCTTGTATGAACAAATATTCTATGATCGTCTGAAATGTACATCTCCGGGCAAGGTGACATCCATACTGCAATCAGCAGTGAAGCAGTCGGATGATAATTTCACTGAACTTCGTGTGCTGGATTTTGGTGCCGGCAACGGCATGATGGGAGAGGAACTTAAGAAGCTTGGCGTCTCCAGGTTGATAGGGGTCGATATTATTCCAGAGGCCTACGATGCTACTGTTCGAGACAGGCCGGGTTTGTATGATGACTATTATGTTACGGATTTTACCAGGCTTGATGACGATTCAAGGGAGAAAATAACCGCGTGGCAATGTAACTGCATGGTAACTGTTGCAGCCCTCGGATTTGGCGACATTCCGCCAAAAGCCTTTATATCGGCATTTAACATCATTGAGAGCGAAGGGTGGATAGCATTCAATATCAAGGAAACATTCTTTGATACCAGTGACAAAACAGAGTTTTCAAAGATGATTCGGGAAATAATATTTTCCAAGTATGTAGATGTATATAACATTGAACGCTACCGACATAGGTTATCAATCGAGGGTGAGCCTCTCTATTATTTCGCGATTGCTGGCAGAAAGAAGGCAGATATCCCTGCAGAATATCTTGAATCAAAAGGCATTATTATGGCCTGACTATTCGTTAAAGGATCGTGAGTCAATCACAGATGATTCGAGGAAATATCATCAGCAATAACGGGTTGCACTCTGTGTTAATCGAAATGTCACCCCCGTTCTTCACGCCGCTTGTTGTATGTGGGGCCTCCTTGCTAGCCTATGCCGAGGATAGTTGACAGGGGAGTGATATGCCAAGCAGGTAAGAACGGGGCACCCATTAAAATAACAGACACCCGAGATGCAGTTGACAACGAATCAATGATGGGTGTTCTGTATTCAGCACAGTTACCGCCCGTATCGGTCGTCAGCCTTCGAGCGCCCGGCGGAGTAAAATTCAGCATCCATCAATTAAAAATGGCGCGGATCTCGCCCTCGTAGCGGTCAACTTCTTCCGTCAGGTCGGCGAATTTCTCGTTGATGCCGGCAATCAGCTGCTCGTCACAGGTTTTGTCCATGTATTGCCACTCGAAAGTACCGCCAGCCAACAGATTGGCGACATAGATAATATCCGTCAGGTTACGCAGGGTTGGCGGTACAGGGCGCGGTTCGTCATGTTCGCGGATGGCCTCGGTGATATTCTCCGGCATGCCCAGGGCATTCAGCAGGGTATACCCGATCTGTTCATGCCACTGGGTGATCAGGTACTTCACCGTCTCCGGACGGCTGCGCAGCTCATCGTACTGCGAGGCCCGATATAGCATATAGAAGCCGCCGATATCGTGGATCATGCCGGCCAGCATGGCTTCATCCGGATTGATGGTGGTGTGGTGTTTGCTGATGACCTGGGCGAAACTGGCGGTACGCAGGGAATGTTCCCAGAGTCGTTGTGAAAAATCCGCAAACACAGACATGGACTTGGCGCAGCGTATCTGACGGGTGGCGATCACCAGGGCGGTATTGCGCACCAGATTGATGCCCAGGCGCATGATGGCCATTTTGACATCAGTTACCGTCGCGCCGCCGGTGCTGTAGGCGGCTGAATTGGCCAGTGCCACCAGGCGTGAGGCGATCAGAGGTTCGGTGCTGAGTATGCCGGTGACCTGTTCGAGCGACCAGTCGGGATCACTGAGTGCCTCCCGCAGCCGTACCACTACATCGAAGCTGGTCGGAAAAATGATCTCCCCGGAGAGTTCCTCGGCAATGTCCTGCAGCATTTGAAAGCGCTGTGTCTTCAGCGCTTCTCCCGTTTTGTCATCCACGTCCATTCTTAATTCCACTCAATTTGCCGGTAGCGGACAGCCTGCAACGAATCGGCTGTGGTTTTACCCTGATAAACTAACGATAACATACTCCCTGTGTGCGGTAATATGTCGAGAAGAACGAGGCGATAAGAATGGGAGGCCTACGATTTAATCGCCGCAGACACGAGCGGCAATTATCCGGGCCGAGGCGACAATAACCGAGCTGAAATAAGTGGGTGACCCCACTATTACGGGAGAATCGATATATGGCACTCTGCAGCGAAGCGGTGATGGCTCTATTCTACGACATCGCCGGTGATCATGCCGACCATGACGATTGGCACACCTACGAACATATGCACGAAAGACTCTCCATTCCCGGCTTTATCCGTGCGACGCGGTGGGTTGCGAAATCGGCAGCGCCGAGATACATGGTGATTTACGAAGTGGCTGATACCGACGTGGCGACTTCTCCTGCATATCTGGAACGGTTGAACCATCCGACACCCTGGACTGCCTCCATGATGAACCGTTTTCGCGGCATGATCCGCGGGTTCTCCACTGTCGCCGCGAGTTCGGGATATGGTCTCGGCCATGCGGCCGTTTCTGTGCGGTTCACACCGGCCCCGGGAGAGGAGTCAAGATTGACCGATCGGCTCGCCCGAGAGGTCCTGCCGGCCATGGCGTCGCGACGCGGGATGGCGGGGGTTCACCTGTTGCGACCGGTTGCGCCGCCGCCGATGACCAACGAACAAGCGATTCGTGGCCCAGATGCGCCCGTGACCTGGCTTTTGCTCGCCACCGGATACGATGCCGAAGCATTGCGCCGGGCGACCGACCACCACCTCGATCCTGAAGCACTCGAACGGTATGGGGCATTGCCGGGAATGGAGTTAGCTCGGTACGCGCTGCATTACACCGTGACTGCGCAGGAAGTGGCGGCTACCGAGCCCAACCCGACACTACCTCCAGATGCACGCTCATCTGACGGCGTACGCCGGTGAGTATTGCATACCAAATCAAACAACGGGGCGCCAAAGATTCAGTTGTTCAATCGCTCTGTTCTCAACTTCCAGGTCACCTGTAAATTACACATGCTGATGAGCCCAGAGGGTTTACAAAAGGCTTGGCTGGAGAAGCTCGGCAAGAAGTGGGCATGATATTCGTCCAATACTGCATACATCTCGAAATAAGTGGGTCTGCTGGATACCCCAGCGATGCTGACCCGACCCGGGTTGGCACCTGAACACTATCTGGAGCATTTACCGGGACACGACATCTATTCTGACACCGGGGGTAGGTCTGCCCCATGAAGATGCTATGGTTACCGTTAGCGGATTGATTTTGGCTAACGGGTACTGACAGGAGCAAACAGATGAACGACGACAAGTTCAATATGGAAATGCGTAAATTCCTGAAAAAAGTGGGGGTCACCTCGCAACGGGAGATTGAGAACGCCGTGAACCAGGCCATGAGCTCGGGCGCAATTACGGGTAATGAAGTCATGAAGGTTAAGATGACCTTGGAAATTGCGGACCTGAAATTGACCTGGGTGGTCGATGGTGAGATTGCCCTGGAATAGTCGAATTAAGGTGGTGCCCGCTATTCAGGCCCGGCGCGGCAATTTGACCTACCTACCAGACCGGGCGAGCGAAATGCCAATAAAATAGGAACGGGACTCCATCGTTTAGGTGACAAACGGGGATAAATGTTTGGTGTCCTCTAATTCCTATCGATAATATTTATTCAATTTTGACAAGAGTGAAGGCTGGGATCGCTATGGAATTTTCCAAACTGGGCAGCAGTGGCCTGTTGGTATCGAGAGTGTGCCTGGGCACTATGACCTGGGGGACCCGGAACAATCAGCAGGAGGCAAATGAGCAGATTGAATACGCCCTGTCACATGGGGTGAATTTTATCGATACCGCGGAGATGTATGGTATCCCCCCCACCGCGCAGACCTATGGCTCCACAGAAACCGTGATAGGTAATTGGATCGCGGCCAATCCTTCCCGGCGCAATGAGTTTATTCTGGCCAGCAAGATTGCCGGTAACGGCCTGAGCTACATCCGCAAGGGCGGGGATATCACCGCCGAGGCGGTTATCTCTTCGGTCGATGGCTCGCTGCAGCGCCTGCAGACAGACCATATCGATCTATACCAGTTGCATTGGCCGAATCGCACTTCCCCCCATTTTGCCAAACATCATCCAGGTAAGCTGTGCTTTACGACGGTGGCTGCAAAGGCCCATTCCGAACAGATGCTGGAGATTCTCCAGGCGCTTGATGAGTGTGTCAAAGCAGGCAAGATCCGCCATTTTGGGCTCTCTGACGATACCCCTTGGGGAATCAACGAGTATATCCGCCTGAGTGAACAGCATGATCTTGTGCGTGTGACCTCAATCCAGAACGAATTCAATCTGCTGCATACCAAGGATTGGCCCTATCTGGTTGAGAATTGCGTACATGCCGATGTGGCATACCTGCCCTGGTCGCCACTGGCGGGCGGTGGGTTGACCGGCAAGTACATTGACGGGGCGCGCCCGGCGGGTTCCCGCTGGAGCCAATTGCAGCGCAACGGCCTGTTTCGTGATACCGAGTCGAGTAACGCGGCGACTAAAGCCTATGTCGAGGTAGCAAGAAAGCATGGCCTGAAACCCGCGCAGATGGCGCTGGCCTGGTGTAACCAGACAGACGGTGTTACCTCCACGATTATCGGCGCCACCTCCATGGATCAACTGCGGGAAGATATGGCCGCTTTCGAACTCTCGTTGAATGAAGCTGTGCTGAAAGATATCGCGTCAGTCCACAGGCAGTACCCGGTACCCTTTTGATCCCGCCAACTGAAATTCGCCTGACCTTGCCCGCCGAATTATCCGTCCTATACTTACGTCTTCCCAGACTGATGTCTCGAGTGGCAGCGGAAGGTGCAAGGAGGATCTATGTTCGTCAAGAGAAACAATCTGCCGACTATGGCCCGGCGAGCGCAGGCAGGTGAAGGTCGGCACATTGGTAATCGCCTCCGCGACAGCGCAGAAAGGTGCGGAGTGTGAAGGGATCAACTTCGATCCACTGGTGATGGCCGATGGTATCGAGCCGACGAATGATCCTATCCTTCGATTTCGTTCGCCAGCATATGCGGTGTCATTCGGTAAACGGATAAACCAAGAATAGGGATATGCGGCCCCATTTCCCATCAAGCCTCTAACCTTCTGATCCCGAGCTGATTTAAGGCACTCCTTCCGCAGGAGTGGGGGACCACTGGCGCTCGCTTTGGCAAGGCCAGTGGTCCGGTTTGGTGGTTCAGGGGTCCATAACCCTAACGGTATGGAGTGTTTTACGGCTGCGCGCAGTCAGTTCGATGGGCTCAGACTGGCAATCGGCTCTTCGTCGGTTGGGTCGTCGAAATCCAGGTCGGCCGTGACGGCTTCTCCCTTCTCCCGCCAGGAGCGTCGCTCCTCTTTGCTCGCCCGTGGGGAAAATAGACCGGTCTGTGCATAGATCAGGCCGATCACAGGTGACATCCAGCAGGCAAATGCGAGCGGAATGTAGAGCAGGTTCTCCACTTGGCCATCGGAGATGCCTAGCGCCAGGGCACTGATCACAAATGCGCCACCGGCATTCCACGGAATCAGGGGAGAGATGAGCGTTCCGCCCTCTTCAATCGCCCGTGACAGATTCAGCGTCGAATATCCCATCCCCCGGTAGACCGGTGCGTACATACGACCCGGAAGTGCAATTGAGAGGTACGGGTCGCCAGCGACCAGGTTGGTGGATATCGAGGTACAAACCGCCGCGGTTTGTACGCCCTTGAAGCTGCGCACCTTGGTCATGATTGCACGGATGATCGTTTCCAGGCAGCCGGTTTTTTCCAGGGCGCCACCGAAGCCGAGTGCGATGAGCACCAGCGAGATGGTCCACATCATCGACTGGATGCCCCCGCGGTTGAGCAGGCTGTCGATGGTGGCGATGCCGGTGTCAATGGAGTAACCGCTGTTGGCATAGGTGAGCAGTTCATGCACCCCGGCGCCTTGCACGATCATCGCGGTCACTGCTCCAGCCAGTACACCCGCGAACAGGGACGGAATCGGTGGCATGCGCTTGACCGCAAGCACGATAACAATAGCCGCCGGCAGTAACAGCCAGGCTGAGATGCTGAAGTTCGCCTCGAGCGCGGCGGTGATTGCATTGATCTTTTCGAACGATGCATTACCCCCATCGATCAGGTTAAAGCCCGCAAACAGATAGATGGCGAAGGCGATCAACATCGCCGGTATTGTCGTCGGCATCATGTTTTTGATATGGGAGAAGACGTCCGTACCGGTGACTGCCGGGGCGAGATTGGTCGTGTCCGACAGTGGCGAGACCTTGTCGCCAAAGAACGCGCCGGAAACGACGGCACCGGCGGTCCAGTAGACTGGAATGTCAAAACCCGCACCGATTCCCATCAGGGCAAGACCCACCGTGCCGACCGTACCCCAGGAGGTACCCAGCGATAGCGAGACGACCGAGCAGAGCAGCATGGCTGCGGCCAGAAAGAGCGTTGGTGATAAGAGTGTAAGTCCGTAGTAGATAAGGGTCGGCACGGTGCCGCTCGCAATCCACACCCCGATAATCATACCGACACATATCAGCACGGATACGGAGGGCAGAGAGACATGGATAACGTGAAAGATGCCCTCTTCGATAGCCTTCCACTTGAAACCCAGCTTGATTCCAACCAGCCCGGTAATCGCCAGGCCGATGGCAAGAGGAATGTGTGGCGTAAAGTCGCCGAAATAGAACAGCTGCACTCCCAGTACCAGTAATGTCAAAACGACGGGGGTGAGCGCTAGTAGTAGGCTTGGCTGTTTGCAGCTTGTCACCTTGGTTGCGTCTGTCATGTCAAACTCCTTCGGTTTGATGTGCGATTAGATACTTCCCGGTCGATTGCTAGAGGTGATTTGGGCAAGATGCAACGTGCCGCGCTTTGTTGATATGTTCTCGATCAGACTCAGATCGATCACACCCATTACTCGATATGCCAATATTCGGTACATAGTTGTCACTCATCCGTATTCTCCTTTGCTGCCGGATATCGCAATAACCCGACCAGAAGGCTGCAATGTCATCATGATCGTGCTCAAGGGGTCGGGATCACGCCTAGTGCTGGATCCGGCTATTATCTTCCAGCCTTCTAGACTTCAGTATCAGCCGTTTTGCCTAGGAAGTGGCTCCAAATAATGTTATTTTTATTGCCTAATATCCTTCAAATACGCTTTTAATAGGTAAAAAGGCTAATGAAGATCGACCGCATAGATCGACACATACTGCGCCAGCTTCAGGAGCACGGGCGTCTGCCCATTGTTGAGTTGGCCAACCGGGTGAATCTCACCAAGACCCCCTGTGCCCAGCGCGTGCGCCGCCTCGAACAAGCCGGCATCATCCGCGGTTATCGTGCCGATCTGGATCCGGAGCAACTCGGCGCCGGCCATGTTCTGGTTGTACTGGTGACACTGGACAAGACGAGTGACGACGCGCTTGAACGCTTTAATGAGGCGGTGCGTCTAATTCCCGAGGTGCAAAGCTGCTATATGGTGGCGGGAAATTTCGACTATTTGCTGAAGGTCAGAACCCACGATATTGCACATTATCGCGCCGTGTTGGGCCACCAGATCGGCAGGCTGCCGAATGTCCATCAAACGCACTCCTTCGTCGCCATGGAAGTTGTGAAAGACGAGGTGACGGTGCCGGTCCCGGCCGACGGCATCATCTAGCCGCGTTTTTTCCTGCTAGGTGTTCCGATTCAGAAAGAATGATGCCCTGTATTTGTTTCCCTGTATTCGATCCTGGATCATATGATCGGCCGCGGTTTCAGCGTCATGCTGGTGAACGAATGTTTGAACGGTGATTCACCGACCTTGGTCAACGCGGCGCGGCCGAGCTTGTAACGATAGTTGTTGGTCACCGGATCGGGGACGGCGTGGGCGACGGAATTGGCCGGGGCTCCGGGGTAGTTAAAGTTGGCCATGGCGACGCCGGGACGCATCTCGTCGCTCACGATGGCCACTGCGGTGAACTGCCCGGTGGTGGTGTTGATGTGACCGTTGCACATGAGCGAAGTGAAAGTGAGATCATTGGCGAGCACACCGACCGGCTGGCCGGTCTGCACGTACACGGTGTCATTGTAGGCCTCGACGAAATCGCCGCTCTCGATGTCCTTGGCGCGTGCATCTTCTGGATTAACGAAGATAAAGGGATAGGGCCAGCGCTGATTGAGATAGGGCTTGCGCAAATCGTCGAAACCGGACTGCCAGGTCTCGTTGACGCGCCCGGTGGTGACCCAGATTTCGCCCTTCTCCTTGCGTGGCTTGACCGCCTCGTAAAAGTCGATCCAGCCCTCGAACCGCCAGGGTGTCTTGAGCAGCATTGCCTTGCCGTTGTGGCTGTCGAAGGCATAAAGCCATTTTCCATGAACGGTATCGCTTTCAAGTGCCTCGATCTTGTTGGCGGGATCGTGCAGGCGTTGGGTGCCGGTGAGTTTGCCATTCACGACGCGGATGGGCGTCTGGATGCCGGTGGTGCCGTATTCGCGCAGCAGATCGTGGGCCTTCCTGCCGCCCCGCCGTGCCTCGGTGACGAGCGGATGATAATTGAGCACGCCCTTGCGGCCGAAGCGCGCGGCCTCCTCAAACACATCATTACCGTCCGCCCACTGGTAACTGCCGTCCTCGCCAAAACCCATGCGCAGGGCGAATTCCTTGATCGCCCACCAGTCGGGATGGGCCTCTCCCGGGGCATCGTAAAGTTTGCTGTAGAGGCGCAAGCGACGTTCCGAGTTGCAACGGGCGACATCGTGTTCACCCCAGGCGGCGGCGGGCAGAACGATATCGGCGAGTTGGGTGTTGAGCGGCTCCACCGGATAAATATCGGAGTCCACCAGCACCATACCGCCGGAGAGTATGCGTTTTTTGAAGGTTTCGACAATGGCCTGGCGTTCCAGCCGGTGGATGTGATGGGCGTTGCCGCGGGTCATACGGTGCAGCCTGTCGCCCAGTTCCTGCGAGGCGAGCATAGCGGGGATCCAGGTGGTGCCAATGACCCAGCAGAATTTGGCCTGGCCGTCGATGACCCAGCGGTCGAGATTGATCGGCTTCTTGCGCCGGCCGGGATATTTTTCGGGACTGAGCCAGCCGGAAGCGCCGTCGGACTTCATCATTCCGCGCTGGTGCCCGCCGCCGCGACTGATGACGCGACCGGGCCGGTTGCCCGAGCCGCAGATCAGGGCCAATGACGCCAACGAGGCGGTATTCATGTAATTATTCGACCAGTAATTGCCCTTTTCCAGCATGAACGAGGTCCGGGGCCGGGTACCGTCCGCCCGCGGTTTGGCCATGATCTCGGCGGCGCGGCGGATGCTGGCGGTGTCGATGCCGGTGATCTTCGCCGCCACATCGAGTTTTGATTCCTCCTGGACGAGGATGAATTGTTTGTACTCCTCCCAGTCGGTCTGAAACTTGTCCCAGGTGGTACGCCATTGCACACCGGTGTTGCGCGTGCCCCGGCCATAGCCCGCGCTAACTTCCCAGTTTTTCATGATCCAGCGATCAATGAATTCCTGATCCTGCCAGCCGTTTTCAATAATGATGCGTGCGATCGCCAGGTGCAGGGCGGTATCGGTACCGGGGATAACCGGCAGCCAAACGCCGCCATTACGTAAGCCGTATTCCACTCCCATGGTGCGATGTGGCGTAATGAAGATCAGCTTTTTGTTGGGTGTTTTACCGCCCATCATCCAGGTGGTAAAGAGGATGGTCTTGGTCTCGTACGGATCGGTGCCGGAGATCACCGCGACATCGCATTCCCCCCAGTCCTCGTAACTGGCGGAGAAGGAATTGATGCCGGCGTCGTCCAGGCCCACGGCGTCCTGCATGGCGCCGGGCTTGTCGTGCTGGGCGTAGGCCGGTGTGCCGATCGACTGGTTGACGAGTTTGGTGATGGCGTAGGTGTTTTCAAAAAATTCGTAGGAATAGGTCTTCATCGCCCAGGCGTGTTCGCCATATTTGTCGATTACCCATTTCGAGATGTCCGCCATCACATTGAGCGCCAGATCCCACGAGACCGGCATCAACGTGCCGCGCACGCGGATTTGCGGATACAGCAGGCGATCGCGTGTCGGGGTTTGCGGATTGAAGCATTTCTGCGCCAGCGTGCCGCCGCGTATGGAGTGATTGCCGTCGATGTTGACCACCTTGGCCGAATGGTCGGGGACGATGACGATGTGGTGCGGCCGGCCCTGGTGACGCACAATATTGTGCTGGCTGGGGCTGACCCACGGCCGCATCACCTGGTAACTGGGGAAATCGACACCGAAGGCGTTTTCGGAAGCCTTTTCTCCGCCCTTCTTGCCGACAGGCCAGCGGTAGGCCTTGTAGCCGCAGGCAATAGTACAATAGGCGCAGGCGGTGGTGAGTACCTCCGCGTCCGCCGGGGGCAGCGGCACAAAATCCTGGGCGAAAACGCCGGCGGTTTCGTTCGGACTTCCGACTACGGGTGGTTCATTGGTTGCCATATCCGGGTCTCCAGATTGATTGTCAGACAGCGCGTTCGAGATTCGCAGCATAGCCGTAGATCAGGCCCAATACTCCCGCGGCGTAAATGTCGTCGCCCTCGGTCTCGAGCACGATCTGGGGCAGGCTTTCCGTGGCGTGCCCGGACACCACCATGCCGTGACGGGTGAGATCGAACGTGGTCAGGTGCATGGGGCAGGCGCCGAGTATCTGGTGTTCTGGCTTGTAGGTGCCTTCCAGCGGTCCGCCCATGTGGGTGCAGATGGTGGTGAAGCAGACGATGTCATGTTCCGGTCCGACGCCGCCCCCGCCCACGGCGCCGAGTTTGATCAACAGACAGTTCACTTCCGGATATGGATACTGCAGCAACACCGGCTTGCCGGTTTCGAGTTGCGACATCTGGCCGATCTTGCGCCGCGGATAATAGGCCAGCCTGGCCCGGTGCTCGGCGCTCTGCGCGAGGGTGTAACCAGGTAACGAGGCCAGCGTCACCAGGGCAACGCTGCCAGCGGCGGTAAACAGGAACTCCCGCCGGGTCAGATCTTTCAGGCCGCAGGCGGAACGTGATGGAATGACGGGCTTATCGATAGCTTTCATTGGGCATCATCCTCCGTAACGGATGGGCCGAGCGGAGCATAGTCGGGCATAGCCGGAACGGCGGTAACGATGGGTTCGTCGCTGCTCAGCGCCTCAAGAAACGCCACCAGATCGGCCTGTTCTTCGGCGCTGATTTGCAACGGCTTGATCAGCGGACTTTTGTTCGGATGTTGGCCGCCGCCCTGGTTGTAGAACGCAACCACCTCTTCCAGGGTTGAGAACCCGCCATTGTGCATGTAGGGCCCCGTATATTTCAGTTCGCGCAGCGAGGGCGTGCGGAACTTGCCCTTGTCGACCGGGTTTTTCGTCACGTAGTAAAGACCATGGTCCACGTCGGCCTTACGATACATATCGAGGGAGGCGCCCTTGGCGTATTGTTCAAAGCGGTGGGTGATCTGCGCCAGGGGATCGCTTTGCACCAGTTCGTGCTCGGGCACGCCCAAGGCGTAAAATTTCTGATCGGAGGCCAGCGGACTGTTGTGGCACTGGATGCAGTTGGCCTTGCCATGGAAAAGCTTCATGCCGCGTAATGCGGATGCCGTGAGGGCCTGTTCGTCGCCCGCGATGTAGCGATCGTAAGGCACGTTTTTCGGGTTGGAAACGAGCGTTCTTTCAAACGCGGCGATGGCCCGCCAGGCGTAGGTGACCCGGGGCTGTTTCAGGCCAAAGACCTGGCGGAACGCCTCGACATATTCGGGAACAAAGCGCAGGCGCATCTCGGCCATGGCCTCGTCGACATTGCCGCCTACCGCGCCGGTCGCGGCGGCATGGGCCTGTCCTTCCAGGCTGACCACACTACCGTCCCAGAAGATTTTATTGTAATAGGCACTGTTCAAAATCGTCTGGGCGTTGCGCCAGTGCCGAGTGCCCGGGTATCCGCGCGAGATTCCTCCACCGTCGCCCCAACCAAGCTGCGGGCTGTGGCAGACAAAACAGGAACTGCGTGTGTTGCCACTGAGGCGTCCGTCAAAAAAGAGTTTGCGCCCCAACTCCACTTTCTCGACCGTCATCGGGTTGTCTGGTGGAACCGGTGGCGGCGGCAAATGGGTGATTGGCGGCAGGCCGTCTACTGTAATCAGATTTTTGTAAGTCACTTCCTCGGCGGGAGCCGTGGGCAATACCACTGCGGGCGCCGGCGCGGGTGTTTCCAGTTGCGGCGGCGGCTCCCCGGAGAGGATCCATCGCACGATCCCGGCCAGCTCGGTGTCCGACAGCCTCGGATGTGGGATCATGGGGACTTCTCCCCAATTGCCCGCGCCGCCGTTTTTGATTTTAGCGGCCAGCGCCTCGGCCGCGCCAGGATCGTCCTGATAACGTTTCGCCACGTCCTTGAAGGCCGGCCCAACCCGGGGTGCATCATAAGCATGGCAACCAAGACAGTCGCTGTTGGTAATATGCCGGTAGCCCGCGGTCAGTTGATTCTGGGTCTGGACGGCACCTGCTACGAAGAAGCTTGCTGCCACCAGGGGCAGAAGGGTTGGCACCTGGCCGGGACGGTTAAGGTGATGAACAGGCATCTCAATTTCTCCCAAACTCGCGTACCTGGTATTCCGGTAGTCGTTCTGGCCGGGTCACAGTGACCGAGTCTCCACTCAGAGCTTGCAGGAAGGCGAGCAAGTCGTTTTTTTCCGCCGCTGTCAGGCCCAACGGTTTCAACAGGGAATCCTTGTTCGGGACGTCTCCGCCGCCAGCGTTATAAAAATCGATCACCTCTGCCAGGGTCTCGAATACGCCGTTGTGCATGTAGGGCGCGGTGTATTTCAGATCGCGCAACGGCGCGGTGCGAAACTTGCCCAGATCGGCCTTCTCCTTGGTGACCACGTAGTAACCGATATCGCGACGGTAGGCCATATAGTTCGGTACGCCGAAGGTCGAAAAATGGCGTAGCATGGTGATGGATCGCAACGGCGATTTCAGGATCTCCGGATGCTCCGGCACGCCGGTGACGTGGAGTCCAGCATCGCTGAGCAGCGCGCCATTGTGGCACTGTATACAGTTCGCCTTGCCTTGAAACAATTCAAGGCCGCGCCGCGCGCTTTCACTCAGGACACCGGTCTCGCCGGCAACATAGCGATCAAAGGGAACGTTGCGCGAACGGATGGTCTTCAGAAATTCGCCCACGACCGCATAGACTCGCGGGCCGTAAGGACTGGCATCGCCAAAGATCTCCTGCCATTGTGCCAGGTATTCAGGCACCTGTTTGAGCCGTTCCTGCATCATCCGGCTGTCCACGTTCATGGTATGCGCCTCGGTGATCATATCGCGCACCAGCGTCGCCGGGTCCGATCCGTCCAGGCGTCCGTCCCACATGAAGCGGGCCTGCAAAGTGGCGTTGATCAGCGTGGGGCTATTGCGAAAATAGAGTGAGCCAGGGTAGCCCGGTGCCAGCGGCTGGCCGTCGCCGAAACCCTGGTCCGGGACATGGCAGGTCGCGCAGGAAACGGTCGCATCCCCCGAAAGACGCGTATCGAAAAACAACTGCCGGCCGAGTTCCGCCCGTGCCGTGTCGATGGCGGGTGTCTCGGGCAGGGGTGCCAGCGGTTCGCCAACATGTTCCGACTCACGATAAGCGGGGATCCTGGCCGGATCGGCGTAGGCGATCGCTCCCATCTCGGGCAGTATTACTTCTACTGGGGCAGTCGCTTCCGCGCCGTTCGTCTTCTGCGCCAGGATCCATGCGACCATGTTGCCGATCTGATCATTGGTCAGGGTCGGGTGCGGAGCCATGGGGATCTCGCCCCAACTACCGGCCCCGCCCAGGCGGATTTTGTCGACGAGAATGGCCGGCGCGTCAGGATCGTCCCCATAACGATTGGCTATGTCACGATACGCGGGCCCCACCAGCTTTGTCTCAAGTTTGTGGCAGGCCACGCAGTCGTTCTGTGTAATCAGCGTCGCTCCCGCTTCCAGGTCAGCGGTGGGCGGGACACTTCCGCTGCCCGCGGAAGTGTCGGCCGGCCTGTCGCCAACGGCGGCGTTTGTGGCACTCTCCACAGATTCCACTTCGCATCCCGTGGCCACGGCGAGAAGGCCCAAGCATAACACCAACGGTACACCGCCCTGTACATATCGGCGGCAAATTGATGAGCATTTCTTTTTCAAAGGAATACCCCTTCTCTTAAATGGTAATAACTCAAGTTTCGGAATTCAGTTCCAGATGCCCTGAACGACGCCTTGTGAACCCCGAAACTTAAGTAATAAATATAGGATATTCAGGCGAACAATGATGGGAGTCCTGCATTCCTTTTTTGCAACTGGCGGATGCCGCGCTCCCGGAAGCTGTCCGGACAACAAAACCGCTGTCAGTGCTCTATAGTTATTTGCGTCCGTATGCTTTGTATCACTTAACCGGCGAGGCGCACATGATTGAAGTGGCAGGCATTGATCACCTGGTCTTGCGCACGACAAAACTGAACCAGATGCTGGATTTTTATACCCGGGTCCTGGGCTGCCGCATCGAGCGGCAATCATCCGCTGAAACCGGGCTTACCCAATTGCGGGCGGGGTTTTCGCTGATCGATATCGTGGATGTGAATGGCCGACTCGGCCGTCTCGGCGGTGCGGCACCGACCGCGCAAGGCAATAATCTTGATCATTTCTGCCTGCAGATAAAATCCATTCCCGAGGACGAGCTCGTCAAACACCTGGAAGGCTTTGGTATAGAGGTCGGCGAGTTTGCGGAACGATACGGTGCACAGGGTTTGGGTCGCTCTATCTATATCAAGGATCCGGAAGGGAACACGGTGGAGCTGCGAAACCGGATGGCCTCACCAGCCGCGTGAGTAGCCTCCACAACACCGGAGGGCAAGATGAAAGAAATTCTTCCTGATGTGTGGGAAACCGAGGTGGAGCGTCCATTTCCGGGTCTCACCACCCATGCCTACCTGGTAATCCGGGATAGCGGAAACGTGTTGTTTTACAACACCGGCCATACCCAGGAACTGGACCGGATGGAGCAGCTGGGTGGGGTAACGTACTAGTTTCTGAGCCATAGGGATGAATTGGGCGAATCGCTGAAGGCGATTCGCCAACGCTTCGGCACCAAGCTCGGTGGCCATGTGCGTGAGCAAGAGGAGTTTGCCCGTATCTGCGCTCCGGATATCCTGTTTGATCAGCGTGAAGTGCAACTGGGCAACATCGAGGTCATTCCCACCCCGGGACACACGCCTGGAAGCACCTGTTTTCTGGTGCACTCAGCCCAAGGTCAACGTTACCTGTTCACTGGCGACACACTCTATACTTGGCGATGACGGCACCTGGAGGCCGGGGCTCCTCGCCGGCTCCGACAAGGATGCACTCGCCGAAAGCCTCAGGCTCCTGCGGGAGCTAAAACCCGATGTGGCATTTTCCAGTGCCTTTGGCGGAGAGTACGGCCATCAGGATGTTTCGGCGGATTGGCCGGAGCGGGTACAACAGGCGCTGGACCAGTTACGCGGGTAGCGCCTGAATCCCAGTGAGGAAACTCCGGTCGGCAAGCGGCGATTTTCGGAGTTCAAAAGACGTCGTTCAGGGCGGGCCACCCCCTTTCCAGGACACGCTGTGAATACATCCCTGTACGCTCGGCGTCGGCATGGCATCCTCGGCTTCGTAAACGGTACATCCCTGTACCACTCCTCCTGCCTCTGACGGTCCCGGCAAGGGGGTGGCCCGCCCGCTGTCTGGAACTGAACTCCGAAATTTGAGTTAACGGTATTCAGGCCGGGGACAACTGGTACTCACAGCTGTCCGCGCCGTGATGGGTGCAACCGACCTTGTCCACCCGATAGCCGGGCAGGGTGTCCGCGCTGTCGAGCAGGCCTTGCATGGTCCCGGCCAGGAACTCGCAGCATTCCGGTCTGTGCGCCGCGTGTTTCATGTTCCTGGTATATCCACTGACCCGAACCCCTTCGCTGTACTTTGATATGTTCACCAGGGGAGACAGGGCGGGAACGAGCAGCAGATCAATGGCGAAGCGCAGCTCGCTCACCGCGCCATTCACCTTGAGGTTCTTGTACAGGTGGCTGCCGAATCCCTCGCCCAGTTCCCGCATCCGCAGCCCGCGTTCAGCTTCGGGAATGGCGCTGTTGATTTCCACCAGCCTTCCGGAGATGTTCGGGTAACGGCTGAGGAGGGAGAAGATCAGCATCCGATCGCGGATGTCGGCATCACCAGCTTCCGAATTTTTATCTTTATAGCGGGTAGCGGGGCCATCGGCTGGTGCCTCCCCCGGCGCCGGGCTGCCGGTTGTATCGGCTGTTCCGCCACTCAGCAGTTTTGCCACGCCATTCAGTGACTCCAGCGGCGGGCGCAGTTGCTCTTCATTCAACAGCGGACCATTGACCTCCAGGATCAGATTGCGACCACCCTCGGGGCGTATTTCAAAGCTTTGCCTGTCGATGCCCAGCCCCAGTTTACGCAGACAACTCATCACCCGGGCGAGGGCACCTGCCGTGTCTTCCAGTTGCAGTACTATTTCATAACTCATTTATTGGCTCTGTGGCCATTTTTCACGGCCACTCCTCCTTCGTCCTGGTTGTTATCAGAATGGGAACGGGAACAGCGCACGCCACCTATAACCACCAACGGGGGGGCGTGTCAAGAGTTCAACGATGGCCGAATGCAGGAGGGCAGGCCCTTTTACTTGCCGCGCTGATCTGCCGATACCCGCCGGCAGGCCGTCAGCGCGGCGCAATCCGCCCACCGGACAGGTGCGCGGTGAGGAAGGCATCGAGACCGTTGACATAGGTCGCTCCGCTCATGAGGAACCCCGTGTTGTGATCACCCCACAGTTGCAAAAAGGTCCGGGGATGTCGGGCCGCGGCATAGAGCGACCGGCCGTGCCGATAGGGGATGATCTCGTCGTCAGGGCTGTGTATCACCTGCACGGGACACCGCACCTCGGACAGATAGTCCCGCGTGGTGTACTTCAGGCGGGCAAGCCAGCGTGCTGGCAGCCACCAGTACAAATCGGCGGCCATGTCCGGGACCGAGACAAAGGCGGACTCCAGGATAAGCGCCCCCGGTTGCTCGCGCGCGGCGAGCCAGGCCGCCAGCGCACCCCCCAGCGAGCGGCCGAACAGCACAATCCGATCCGGCGATTCACCCCGGGTGTCGACCAGATAGTCCCAGGCCACCAGGGCATCCTGGTGTGTTCCCGCTTCGCTGGGCGTTCCCTCGCTCTGGCCGTAGCCACGGTAATCGAAAATCAGGATGCTGAGTCCCAGTTGATGAAAGATGCGCAGCGAGTCCAGCCGGTGGGAGATATTGCCCGCGTTGCCGTGGAAGAACAGCAGGGTCCCCCGTGCGCCCTCGGCCGGGATGTACCAGCCATGCAGGGCTACTCCGTCGGCGGTCACCAGCCGTACCTCTTCATAGGGCAGGCCGATATCCCGGGGGCTGGCGGCCAGCTCCCGTGAGGGGATGCCGGGCAGGTAGAGCAGACTGGACTGGCCGAGATAGACGATCAGCAGCAAGATGGCATAGGCGCCGGCCGCCGTCAGTAGCAGACTCCACATGGGGCTGTATTTCCTGAAATGGTCCATACGAGCAGCATAGTGGAATCCTGCGCCTGCGTGTTGCGTGGGTCCTTAGATCGGGATCTGCTACTATAGGTTGTGAAGGCGCAATCGAAAGCTGTTGTTGGAATAGGGGAGACGTGGATAATTCCATGAATAGTAGCGGGCCAGGTAAACAGCACTATTTGGCTGCCATCAATAACATGGTAACGGACCTGCCCCTGCTGCCGTCGGTGGTCTCGCAACTGCTGATCCTGAGCCCGGATGATGACCGGTTTCTCGACGAGGTCTACCACCTGGCCCGGCAGGACCCGACGTTCTCCATCCGCCTGGTGCAGTATGCCGCCAGGACCTGCCTGTCCAGTCGGATGGCGGAGAAATTCAGTCTCAAACATGCCATAGCGCGACTCGGTTCCCGACAGATCGCGGGGATCGTCGCCAGCCTGTCGCTGATGGATTCCTTTGAACCGAACAGTCAGAGTGACCGTAATCTCTGGGTCCATTCGGTTCAGGTGGCGGTGATCGCCAGAAAACTGATTGAAGTGATGCCCGATCTGCACCTGGACAGTGAAA
This sequence comes from Sedimenticola hydrogenitrophicus, assembly GCF_029017505.1. Lineage (GTDB taxonomy): Bacteria > Pseudomonadota > Gammaproteobacteria > Chromatiales > Chromatiaceae > Sedimenticola > Sedimenticola hydrogenitrophicus_A. The sequence goes on along the minus strand of NZ_JAQGEI010000007.1, from coordinate 138,243 downwards.
TCATCTATCTGGGTGCGCTGCTGCATGATATCGGACGCTTCGTCATCTTTCAGGCGGTTCCGCAAGGGCCAGCCCGGATTGATGAAAATCACTGGACGACCCCGGCCGAGTTGCTGGATGCCGAGATCAATATCTGCGGTGTCGATCATGTCCGGGTCGGTGCCGAGGCCTGTGCACGTTGGGAAATCCCCAAGGCGATCAGTGATATCGTCGCCAATCATCACAACTATCACCTGCCCCTCGATACCCTGGACGAGCGGCTGCTCTGCACCCGTGTCGGGGTCACCCAGATCGCCGATTTTTATAGTGTCTCGCTGATGAATCAACCGGTAGAAGAGGTGGTTGAAGCCGGGGCGGATGAGATGGAGCCGGCGGAGAACGGCGAGGAGCGACTCACCGAAGCGCTGGCAGAGGAACTGGATGAGATCATCTCCGCCAACGGTTCCGTGCTGCCGGAAAAGTACCGAGCCATCATACCCCATACACTGATCATGCAGCGCCAGCAGATTGTTAGCGAAACCGGAAAGATACTCGATGCGCTGGGACTTCCGGAGGAGACGGGCGACAGTATGATGCAGCATGACTGAAGTGAAAACGCTTGGCCTTTTTCTGATCACCGCAGTGGCGGAAATCGTGGGTTGTTATCTGCCGTACCTGTGGCTTAACCAGGGCCGGTCCGCCTGGTTGCTGGTGCCTGCCGCATTCAGTCTCGCGGCATTCGCCTGGTTGCTCACCCTGCATCCGACCGCCGCCGGTCGGGTCTATGCGGCCTATGGCGGGGTTTATGTATTTGTCGCCATCCTCTGGCTCTGGGCCGTTGATGGCGTTCAGCCGACGCCCTGGGACCTGATCGGCTCCGCCGTGGCATTGACGGGCATGGGGATCATCATGTTTGCCCCGCGCTATGGTTGAGGGGATGGTCGGGACCGGCCCGCGCTCGGGACAGGCAGGCAGCGGATGATTCAATACCCAGCGGAGAATAATGATGCCCAGCTTTCGACCCGCCGCCTTTGCGCTACTGCTCTCCCTGCTGCTGAGCGGCTGTGCCGGTCTCTGGCGCGATTACGAAAAGCCCCAGGTCAATATCACCACTTTCGCCCTGGCGCCGGAATCCACCGGTCAGGCGCCGGTGTTCGATATTGGCATTCAGGTGATCAATCCCAACCGGACCGCGTTGTCGCTAAAGGGCATGAGCTATTCCCTCGAGGTCGAGGGACACCGGATTCTCAGCGGCGCCACTGCCGATCTGCCCGGCGTGCCCGGTTACGGCATGGCGAACTTTACGATTCAAGCCAGCCCCAATCTGTTCGGCAGCGTGCGTCTGTTCGGTGACCTGTTCTCACGTCAGCGCGCCAGTCTCGATTACCGCTTCAAGGCGCGACTCGATGTCGGCGGCTTGATGCCCTTCGTCCATCTGGAGGAGTCCGGCCGTTTCAGCCTGCCCGATACCGATCGTTGATCGCCAGTGGGCGGGTCCTAAGCACCCGAGCCAGTAACACCGACCCACACCCCGCCTGCCTGTCGCGGACCGGGGGGGCGACGGCAAACGACCACTGGACGTGGGCAAAAAGGGTGTTTATTCTTCCTACCCTTCATCATCATCATCGCACTGACCACACCCTGGAGGACTAGGATGCTCTATCGGATCCTGATGACCGTGCTCATCGCCGCCACCCTGGCTGCTTGCGCCCCCACTATCGGCAACAAGGCCTCGCTCTCCGAGGTTAGTTTCACGGTGGGCGAGACCCACAAGAGCCAGGTGGCGGACACCTTGGGGCTGCCCGCCAACATGAGCCGCTCCGAGGCCACCGGCCGCGAGTTCTGGGGCTACCGGGAGGAGGCCGAGCTGATGGGTATCACCTACGCCGTGCCGACCGGGGCCGGCACCGTCTCCACCTTCCAGGCCAGCACCGGCGAGGACGGGCAGTACGAGTTCAAGGATGCCGCCGTGGTCTACGTCTTCGACGACCAGGGGATACTGCTCGACGTGCGCACCCCCAACAAGACTGTCCAGGCCAAACAGTGACCGGCACAACCACCGAGAAGAGAGACTGGAAAATGAGAAAGACCCTTTTGGCAATCGCCGCACTTGCCCTGCTGCTCAGCGGCTGCGTCGGCATGGAAACCAAGCCCATGGAGGCCCCGGACATCGAGGGCTTCAAGGCCGGCCGCTCGGCGATGGCCTTCGTCTATCCGGAAAAACGCCTCAGCTACCAGGAGGAGGTCTACAAGGTCTTCTACATCGAGACCCGCGGCATCACCTCCGAGTTCGCCGGCATGTGGGATATCGACCGGGACCTCAGCCATGACTTCGCCCGGGGATTCCAGGGTCGCAGCATCGACACCACCCCCGTCGACGCGTTGCTGACGCCGGAACAACAAAAGGCTCTCCAGGGTCAGATGGCCGCCTACCAGGCCACCGACCCGGACCGGGGCGTCGCCCCCTTCAGTGTCCCGCAGGAACTGCGCCAGGCCCTACTCGATCAGGGCATCGACTACCTGATCTCGGCGCGAGGACTGAACATCAACATCACCGCCTATTCGTTGACCGGCCTCTCCCTGGTGTACTTCCCCTACGCCCTCACGGTGACCGATCTGCGCACCAACCAGTCGCTGTTCAGCTCCATCGAGTCGCTGAACACCAGTTACGATTTCGAGGACTCCGCCAGGGAGATCGAGCAGAACGGTCTGAAGGGACTGCGCGAACTGCTCGACACCAGCACCAAGACCTCCTTCGGCGACAAGTTCCTGCCCAAGACCCTGGGACTGGTGAAAGACGACCAGGGCTGAACGGGCGGGCCGCATACCCGGGATCACTGGTTGGGGAGCAGAGGCTCCCCGGCCTTCCGCTTGGCCTCGATCTCGGCGATGGACTGGCGGATGGCCACCGCCCGTTCGGCGGTGATCGGGTGGCTGCGCAGGATGGAATCGCGGTTGCTGTGCAGGTCCTCGCTGGCCATCCGTTGCCAGAAGCCGTCCAGCCCGTCCAGGCTGAAGCCGGCCCGCGCCAGGATGTAGAGGCCCAGATAGTCGGCCTCCCCTTCGAACTCCTTGCTGTAGGTGTTCGCCCCCAGGCGTGCGAACAGGCCCGAGGTGTTAATGCCGTAGGCCGCGGCGACCAGGTCGAAGATGCTGGCCGAGCGGGCGTTCTCGATTTTAGCCTCGATGTGGTTCAGGGCGTTGTGGGCGATCTCGTGGGCCAGCACCAGGGCGACCTCCTCGTCGCGCTCGGCAAAGCGCAGCAGCCCCGAGGTGATGTAGACGCGATCGCCATCGGCATAGGCGTTGATGGCGTTGTGCATCAGCACGTTGAGGGGGTAACCGCAGGCCTCATCGGGCAGTACGCGCAGAGTCTCGCTGTGGCCCTCACGCAGCACCTCCAGGGCCAGCTCCCGCGCCTCGCCCCCCTCCCGCGACCTGGCTACCAGACGCGCGAAATCGGTCGGCGCCCCGGGACCGCCGAGGGTCGTCCTGCCGTCGACGCTGAGCAGAATGTCCCCGCTCCGCAGACCGGCCCTGGCTGCGGCCGACCCCTCCTGCACGAAGGTCACCTTCAGCGCCTGGTCCAGCCCGAACAGCTCCGTCGCCGCCAGCCGGTACTCTCCCGACCAGGCCTCGATGTTGTCCGCATAGAGGCCGAGGCTGGAGGCTTGGTCCTCTTTGCAGAACGGCAATGCCGCCTTGAGCAGCGGACTGCCCAGGCGCTCGATCTGCTTCTGGTACTCGAAGATGCGCTCCACCTGCAGCCGGCTCTGGTAGGCCTTCTCCTCGGCGGTGCGCTGTTGGGCGACCTCGCCCTGTTTCAGAGTAGGCGAGACGCAGCCGGCAAGCGTCCACAGGAGGAGAGAAACGGCGGCAGGGATATTTTTCTTCATGATTATATGGGTTCTGCACTGACGCAGCCTTGGGCAAGACCACTGAGAAAGGCGCATTTTCCCTGCGCCCAAATCCGGAGTCAACCGCCGGGCCTGCAGGCGACCGAGCGACACGGCAGGGTCTCGCCTCCCTAGGAGGATGCCGTTTAGATTGGCCCTCCCCTGATCTCAGGGTGGGTTGGGGCTGTACCGGATGGTCCCGGCAGTGGAATCCACCACGGAGCACCGAAGCTTCGGTGCACAGTGGCATCTGCCACACCCGTTGTACCCGCCATCGCGGATTGCGCTGTTTCGCAGGTTGTTGCAGGATAAGGCATGATCCTCTCCTACCTGTTGTTGTTCAGCTCCGCCTTTCTGGCCGCCACCATATTTCCGTTCTATTCCGAAGCGATCCTGTTTGCCCTGTTGCGGGATGGGGGAGATGCGGCCACGCTGGTGGCGATCGCCACGCTGGGTAATACCCTTGGCGCGGTGGTCAACTGGCTGCTGGGTTGGTATCTGCTGCATTTTCAGGATCGCCGCTGGTTCTATTTCAATCAGAACCAGATCGACAAGGCACAGCGCTGGTTTCAGCGTTACGGTATCTGGAGCCTGCTGTTGGCATGGACGCCGGTCGTGGGTGACGCCCTGACCCTGATCGCCGGTACCATGAAAGTGCGTCTGTGGCCGTTCCTGCTGCTGGTGGGCACCGGCAAGGCGCTGCGCTATATTTCGGTGGTCTATCTGACCGCCTGGGCGTCGCTCTGAAGGTGCCCGTTGAAGGGATGGCGCGACCACAGGAGATGCCGTGATTGATACGCAAGGGAACAGGGACGCGAACCCGGACCGGCCGGCCGCCGCGCGACCGGGCGGGGAGCACGGCTCCGCCCCGCATCGGCCGCGCAACCGCTTCGACCGCATGGAGTGGGCCGGCGCCTTTGGCGACCTGGGTACCCTGATCCCCTTTGTCGTCGCCTATATCAGCGTGGCCAAGGTTGATCCACTGGGCGTGCTGTTTGCGTTTGGCGTGGTGCTGATGATCTGCGGCGCCTATTACCGGACACCGTTTCCGGTGCAGCCGATGAAGGCGATCGGCGCGGTGGTGGCGACCCAGGGGGCCCATATCGCCGTGACCGTACCGGCCATCTTTGCCGCCGGACTGGTCACCGGCCTGATCTGGTTGTTGCTGGGGCTCAGCGGCACCGCCGAGCGAATCGGCCGGCTGGTCAGCCGCCCCGTGCTCATGGGCATCATCCTCGGGCTGGGCATGAGCTTTATGCTGGAAGGGGTGAAGTTGATGGCCGCCCACTGGTACATCGCGGCGGCCGGATTGACCGGAACCATTCTGCTGTTGAGCAGCCGGAGGGTCCCCGCCATGCTGGCACTGCTGGTGTTCGGGCTGCTGTGCGGTGTGCTGCTCAATCCCGGCACGCTCGATGCCCTGGCGACGGTGTCCATGGAGTTTCGCCTGCCGGCTTTTGCATTGTCCGAGCTCACCTGGGCCGATCTGTTGACCGGTACCCTGTTCCTGGCGCTGCCCCAGCTACCGCTCACCCTGGGCAATGCGCTGCTGGCGATCCGCGAGGAGAACAACCGGCTGTTTCCGGACCGGCCGGTAAGCGACCGGGGGGTGGCGGTCTCCACCGGGCTGATGAATCTGTTTGGCTCGGCAGTGGGTGGGGTGCCCATGTGTCACGGGGCCGGCGGCATGGCCGGGCACGTGGCGTTCGGCGCCCGCACCGGTGGCGCGCCGATCATACTCGGCATCATCCTGCTGCTGGGCGCGCTGTTTTTCAGCAGTTCGGTGGAGCTGCTGCTGGGCCTGCTGCCGACCGCCATACTCGGGGTGATCCTGTTCATCACCGGTTCGCAACTGGCACTCGGTAGCGGCCGGCTTGACCCGCGGAAAGCGGAGCGGTTCATCACCCTGATCACCGCCGCCAGCGCCATCTGGAATGTCGGACTGGCGTTTCTGCTGGGGATGCTGGTGACCTGGATCCATCGGCGGGGCTGGTTGAGGCTCTGAGAGGCCGGTGGGCAAGGTGACTGCGACAATACTGAGGTTTTCCACAATTCTGTTGCCGCGGTAAACCGTTACAATGGCCGGTGCAAGCTCACAGGAGGAGATAATGAAAATGAATAAAAACAGAAGCCTGGGTGTCCTTTGTCTGGTGGCCCTGTCGTTTCCCGCCGCCGCCGACGAGGCATCCCGCACGGTCAATATCCAGCGCCTCACCCTGGAGACGGCCCGGGAGATCGCCCAGGGCGCCATCGATGCCTGCCGCAAGGAGGGGATCCAGATCGGGGTCACGGTGGTCGACCGTGACGGTGTCATTCAGGCGATGTCGCGGGATACCATCGCCGCGCCCATCACCGTGGAGATCAGCCGGCAGAAGGCCTTCACCGCGGCCAATTTCAATGCCGCCACTTCCCAGCTGGTGTCCCGTGCCAATACCCCGATCGGTCGGGTGCGGGGGCTGGTGATGTCCGCCGGCGGTCTGCCGATCCAGGCCGGCGGCATGCTGCTGGGCGCGGTGGGGGTGAGTGGCGCGCCTTCCGGCGAGACCGACGAGGCCTGCGCCCAGGCCGGAATCGACCGGGTCCAGGATGATCTCGAAATGGCCATGTAACCGGCCAGGTTGCAGCCACGCCCGGTTTCCGTGCCGACCATGGACCGCTGCCGGGGTGTGGCGCCCTGCCCATCCCGCGAGCGGAGTGTATGCCCGTTTTGTCCGCTTCCGGTTGTGGATCGGATGAAGCGTCCTGTGCGAGAATTTACCCAAAGCAGCGGAGTGGGTAGGGGGAGACGAGGCCCCCTGCCTGTTGTGGAACCCAACATTACCGTCCCAGGAGATCAAGCCGATGATTACATCGATTATCCTACTGAACGTGGTGCGTACCCGGATCAATGAGATCGCCGAGGAGCTGGCCGAGATGCAGGAGGTGTCCGAGGTCTATTCGGTAACCGGCAACTATGATCTGGTGGCCATCGTGCGCGTCGCGCAAAACGACGATCTGGCCCGCTTGGTGACCGAGCAACTGGTCAAGATCGACGGCATCGAGAAGACCGACACCATGCTGGCATTCAAGGCCTACTCGCGGCACGACCTGGAAGCGATGTTTGCGATCTGATTTTCAACACAAATCCTGTTCATATTACGGCCTGCCGATGGGCTAAGCTTAGGGCGAGCCGTACTGCTTGAGTCGCGGCCGGATCGAGGAGCAACAGGAGATGAGTGAACCCGTACGCGCCGCCGATAGCCCCTTCGCCGTGGAAGTGGAGCAGGGCAAGACCTATTTCTGGTGTGCCTGTGGCCGGAGCGCAACCCAACCATTCTGCGACGGTTCCCACAAGGTCACCGAGTTCCGCCCGATCAAATACGAAGCCACGGAGTCCGGGACGGTCTACTTCTGCGGCTGCAAGGGGTCTGGTCACAAACCCCTGTGCGACGGCAGCCACAAGCAGCGTTGAATGCCAGGGTGATCCACCGGCTCAACCGGGGGACTGGTCTGGGTTGACCTATGCATGGGTCGAGCGCCTTAGGATGACAGATGGCAAATGGACTCTCGCCAAGACGCCAAGGAAAACCGATTGCTGCGTTTCATCTTTGCGCTCTTGGCGTCTTGGCGAGAGTAATGAACCTTTACCGTTCCGGTACCGGGAAGGTGCCGGGGTGTTCGTCTTACCCGCATTGTGGCTCACCGCTTTTTCTGCCAGCAACGACACCCTGCGGGACCGGCTACATGCGGTGCGCCCGATAGACAATGCCATTGGCCTCCTGCAGTTCGCGCACATAGTCAATAATGTTGGCCACCTCTTTTTGTGACACCTCCGGCCGTGGGGGCATGTCGCCGAAGGGCCAGTGATGCTGTTTCACCCCGTTCTTCACCGCGCGAAAAAACGCCTCGTCGGCGTGGTGGCCGGGGTTGTAGACATCATTCACCAGCGGCGGGCCGGCTTGGCTGCCCGCTCCGTTCTCGCCATGGCAACTGCTGCAGCTGTTGTTGTAGGCAACCTTCCCCTTGCTGGCCAACCGGGACAACTCAGGCACCTTGATGTCGGCCGTGGACGGCGCTGAAGATGAGCCGGTGAACTTTCCCACCGCAACCGCAATGCCACCCAGCAGGGCGGAAGAGATGACGACGATCTGGATGATTTCGGTAGTTCTCATGTGGTCCTCGATTGGCTATGGCCATTGAACAGAAAGTGGTTGTAAACAGGGTCGGGCTGCGTGGATGAACCGGCACGCTAGCCCAGGTTGTTGAACCAGGTCAGGTTCTGCAGCAACCAGATCGACATGCGGTTCAGGTAACCGGTCACCATGGCAATGCCCATAATGATCAGGATGACGCCGGCGATCCGGTGGATAAGCGGGCCGTGCCGCCGGAAGCGCTTGGCGTGATGCAGAAACTGGTCGGTAAACAGGGCGGCGAGAATGAACGGAACGCCGAGTCCAATAGAGTAGATGGCCAGCAGGGTGGTGCCGCTGCCGATCAGCCCCGAGGTGGCGCTGACGGTCAGGATGGCGCCCAGGATCGGGCCGATACAGGGTGTCCAACCGAAGGCGAAGGCAAGGCCCAGCAGGTAGGAGGAGAGGGCCTTGCCGCCGGGCAGCGCGCTGTGGATGCGAAGCTCCCGCTGCAACAGGTTGAGCTTCACGATGCCGGTCATGAACAGGCCGAAGACGATCACGATAATGCCGCCGACAATGTTCATCTCGTAGCGGTAGCTGATCAGCAGCCGGCCGAGGGCCGTCGCACTGGCGCCGAAGGCGATGAAGACGGTGGAGAAACCGAGCACGAAGCAGAGACTCAGGCCGAGAATGATCAGGGTCTCTTTTGACGATGGACCGTAGGTGCGTAGTTCCTCCAGCGACTGGCCGCCGATGTAGGAGAGATAACCAGGCACCAGGGGCAGCACGCAGGGCGAGAGGAAAGAGATCAGTCCGGCGCCAAAGGCGGAGAGGATGCTGATACCGGAGAGTTCGATCATAGTGATGCCTGATGGGTCTGGTTAAGGTTCATGGAAATACCGATTGCGCCCGTCTAGCGGATGCCCGCATTTGACTGTTCCCGGCGAATGTAGGCGACAATGTGCTCGGTCTGCTCCGGTGTGATATCGGCAACCGCCGGCATGTCGCCGAAACCCCAGTGGTGCTGACGCACTCCGTCCCGTACCGCCATGTGGAAGGCGAAATCGGCGTGGTGCTGCGGCCGATACACATCGTTGACCAGCGGCGGGCCCTGATCCGTACCGGCCCCGCTGGTGCCGTGGCAGGCCTGGCAATAAGCGGAGAACAGCTGCGCTCCCTGTGCCGGCTCGCCTTTAAAGTCGGGGGGCGGCAGGTGCAGGGCGGCACGCCGTTCCGCCGGGTCCGGTGCCTCGCAGCCGGCAAGCAGCAGCAGGGCGGCAAGGGCAAGGTACTTTTTCATGTTCAGGCTCGGTGTTGCTGGGTGCTGTGCTGATCAGGCAGCGGGCAACCGCGGCGCATTAAGCGGTTGCCTGAACCACAAGGGATCGGTCGCTGCTGATCACGGATTCGCCGACGGCCTGTCCGGAGCGGACAGGGACGGCAACCGGTGGTTGGCCGGTGGTCTGTCAGGCGGAGTGGAGTGGGGGTCTTAGCAGACGGTCGGGCAGGGGTGTCGGTGTTTCCGGCGTAGCTGCTTCCACATAGCTGTCGCTGGGGCTGGCCTCAAGGGTCAACGTCCGCTCGCTGCAGATCTGCGAGCCGAAGGAGGAATCACACTGCTGTTGGCAGCACTCCTCGTCCTCTCCCGGCATGGCATGCTGCATGTCGCAGTCATCGCCCTGGCAATCCATGCTGTGACTGCCGTCTACCGCGGATTCCAGCGCCGACGCCGCATAACTGAGCGTTAATGGCAGCAGGGCCAAAAACATTATCAGCGTCAGCAATGCAAGGCGATGGGGGCGTAGTCTCATCGGGTGCGGCGATCTCTTTCGGCTACCAGGTAGATGATGTCGGTTCAATGGTACTTGATATATATACTCTTTTACAGAGACGTAGTTTGGAAAAAAGTTCCATTGGGAGTGTGGTTAATCCACGCCGGCACCGGATCGGTCCTCGTGGCGGGGGTGCCACCACGGTTTCGTGACCCCGGTGTAGGGTGAGAAGTGGTACAAGGATGTACCGTTCACGGACCTGAGGATGGTATAAGCGTCAGCGCATCCACCACCGTCATCGGTGGATGCGCCTACCGGCTTATCCACCCTACGTTCTCGGACAGTCGATCGGGCGGGGCTCGGATATTGACGGGAGCGCCGTAATTTCAGCTAACCCCGGTCTGCGGCAGAAATGTCCCGGGTTCTCGGCAGTATGACCTCGGCGATCAGGCCGCCGCCCTCCCGGTTTCTCAGGCTCAGGGTACCGCCGTGGGCCTGGGCGATGTTCTTGGCGATCGAGAGTCCCAGGCCGGTGCCGCCGCTAGCCTTGCTGCGGGAGTCGTCCACCCGGGTAAAAGGTTCGAATACCCGTCCGAGATCGGATTCGGGAATCCCTATGCCGTTATCCGCAATGGTGATCTTCAGGGATTCAACAGAATCCTCCACCTCGATATCCGCCCGGCCGCCGTACTTCACGGCGTTGTCCACCAGGTTGGTGATCAGGCGTCGCATGGAGACCGGGTGGCAGTGGAAGGAGCGGGCGGCCCGACCGTGAAGTGTGATGCGGGCGCCGGACTCCTCGCCATCGATCTGCAGTATCTCCAGTAGGTCGTTGATATCCATCGCCTGTTTCTCGCTGCGCCCGGTCTGGTCGCGCATGAAGTCGAGAATGCCCTGGACCAGCAGCTCCATCTCCTCCAGGTCGCGTTCGAATTTGGCCTGCAGGTTGGCATCGTCGAGCAGCCCCGAGCGCAGGCGCAGGCGGGTGATCGGCGTCTTCAGGTCGTGGGAAATGGCGGCCAGGAAGCGGGAACGTTCATCCACGAACTGGCGGATCTGCCGTTGCATGGCATTGAAGGCGCGCAGTGTGCCGCGCACTTCATCGGGGCCCTCCTCCGCCAGCGGCGGGCGCTGCAGATCCTCTCCCAGGGCCCGAGCCGACTCCGCCAGATAGGCCAGTGGCCGGATGATCCAGCGCACCGCCAGCAGGGCCACCAGGCCCAGGATCAGCAGCACCAGGCCGAGCGCCACGGTGACGCGCAGTGGCCAGGCGGTGGGCCCCTCCGGCAACTGTTCGCCAAAACTGACCCATTGGCCATCCCTTAGCCGCACCTGGATCAGGTGTCTCCCCTGGCTGGGGAGGATCAGCCCCGCTTCGGCCAGGTGCTGATGCATCATCTCCTGCATGCGGGGATTCATCCCCATGCCCATGGGCAACTCGCGCGACGGGTTGAATTGGCCATCCGCCTGTGTACCGGCCAGGGCGAAACGTGTCTCCCGCTCCTCCTCCAGGTAGTAGCGCAGGGCGGTCAGGAAGATGGCGCTGTCGCCGCTCGCGTGGTTGTCTCCCCGTTCCACGGGGGGCAGGGTCAGGCTGATGCGGGTGCCGGGCGCATCCAGGGCCGCTGCCGTCTCCAGGCGCTGTGCGGGTGACATCGGATCGAGGATCTTGACAATGCCGGCGAGGCGCTGGGCGCTGTGTATCCCCACGGCCCGCTGGATCACGTTGCCCCGGTCACTGGTCAGGACCAGGGCGGTGATCAGCTCGGCCAGCACCAGCCCGAACAGCAGCAGGATCACCAGCCGGCTGAACAGGGTGCGCGGGTAGGTCGGCCAGTTCATCCTGAAAACCCCATTCCAACCGCCAAGGACGCCAAGAAAATAACGGTTTGATTTATTTCGATCCCCCACTCCTCGAATTGTGCCTGAGGTGTCGGAGTCAAACCGGGCTCGGTCCGGTGAATCGACGCACGACAGGAGGCTGGTTTGACTCCGACACCTGTGGATTCAGGTAAGCCATTGAATCTCTTTGCGCGCTTTGCGTGCTTCGCGGTTGGTTCGAGGAGTTCGGGGCCGTATGACCGTGAAAATGGCCTCTCCTGCAGATTAATCATGCCTGTTCCACCTTGGCGGAAAGGACATAGCCCTCGCCACGCACGGTCTTGATCAGTTGCGGCTCCCGGGCATCCTCGCGCAGGCGTTTGCGCAGGCGGCTGATCTGGATATCGACCGTACGCTCATCCGGTGTCCAGTCGCGCCCCTCCAGCAGGCCCATCAGTTGGTCGCGCGAGAGTACGCGGCGTGGCCGGTCGAGGAAGATGCGCAGCAGTTTGTACTCGGCCCCGCTGAGGGAGACGATGACGCCGTCCTCCGCCACCAGGTGGCGCGCCGCGGTATCCAGGGTCCAGCCGGAAAAGCGGATCTTTTCGCCGCTCTCCGGGCGGCTCTCCAGGAGGCTGCGGGCGCGCCACAGGACCGCCTTGATGCGCGCCTGAAGCTCGCGGGGATTGAACGGCTTGGGCAGGTAGTCGTCCGCGCCCATCTCCAGCCCGAGAATCCGGTCCATCTCCTCGCCCCGGGCCGTCAGCATGATGATGGGCACATTCGACTTGCTGCGCAGGTTACGGCACAGGATCAGGCCGTCCTCGCCCGGCAGCATCACATCCAGTACCACCAGATTGATCCGGTTGCGTTCCAGTTGCTGCCACATCTGATGGCCGTCCCGGGCCGCCGACACCCGGTACCCGCTCTTGGTGAGATAGGTGGCCAACAGCTCGCGGATCTCCGGATCGTCATCAACTATCAGTATGTGGTCAATCGTCGTCATCTTGTCTGACTCGGTGGTGTTATGCCAGTTATAAACGGGCCTGTGACGTTTTAATGTATCAAAGTGTAACAGTTTGGAGGGTTGAAACAGTTCGCTACCTTTTCGGTCCGATGTCGCAACACTGCGCTACACTACTATGGTTTACTCATGACCAAGAGAGAGCGGTCGCTCGATCAGCAACAACCGATAAGGAGATTGAAATGAGAACGAATCCAAAAGCACTGGTGCTGGCTGTTGGTCTTGGCTTGGGTCTCGCTGTGACCGGTGTATTGCTGGCGCAGAACCCCTACGGCTACCAGGGTGGCCCCGGCATGTATGGACAGCCCGGGATGATGTATCAGGGCCAAAATCCCCAGGGGGGATACGGCATGATGCAGCCCGGTTATACCAATCCTAATATGATGCAGCCAGGCTATGGCGCGCCGAACCAGCAAGGCGGTCCCGGTATGATGCAAGGCCCGGGCATGATGGGCGGTCCCGGTATGATGCAGGGTCCCGGCACGATGGGTGGTCCCGGTATGATGCAGGGCCCCGGCACGATGGGTGGTCCCGGCATGATGCAGGGCCCCGGCACGATGGGTGGTCCCGGCATGATGCAAGGTCCCGGCACGATGGGTGGTCCCGGCACGATGGGTGGTCCCGGTATGATGCAGGGTCCCGGCACGATACGTGGTCCCGGCATGATGCAGGGCCCCGGCATGATGCAGGGTCCCGGCATCATGGGTCGTCCCGGCATGATGGGTCGTCCCGGCATGATGGGTCCCGGCATGATGGGTCCCGGCATGATGGGTCCCGGCATGATGGGGCAGCAGGGAGTGAATCCGGCGGAGCGTCTGGCAACGGTAAAAGCCGAGCTGGGCATCACAGCGGATCAGGAAGCAGCCTGGAACAGCTATGCCGAGGCGCTGCAGTCCCATGTTGCCCAGGGCCAGGCGATGCACCAGACCATGTGGTCGGGCCAGGGGTATGATCCGGCCGCGCACAACGCTCAGCATCGGGCCATGTGGGAGTCACGGCAGCAGGTCGCTAACGCGCTGCAGAACCTGCACTCCGTGCTTACCCCCCAGCAGCAGCAGCAGGCCCGGACACTGTTGGGCCAGGGCGGTTGTCGCTGAAATGGAATCGGGGCGGGAGATGACGCCGGCCCGAATGGCACGTACTTAAGCCAAGAACCACCGTCATCCCGGCGCAGGCCGGAGTAGTGGTGCAGGGATGCACCGTTTACGGACCTAAGGATGGCATCCAGACTGCTTAATGGTGGCGGTGCTCCTGGATTCCGGCCTGCGCCGGAGAAGTGGTGCAGGGACGCACCGGTTACGGACCTAAGGATGGAATGACGAAAATCCTGCAATTCGCCTTAAGTAAGTGCAATTCAGCGCCGGTCCCTTTTACCAGGTTTGTTTACGCAACGTTTGTGCGGGACATGAGCCCCGTGCGTATGGGTAAAGGGACTGTAGCCGTCGGGATAGTGTGTTTTCCCTTTTCCGTGTTGGCCCCGTGCCGGGATGATTCAATCAGGGCCTTTTCGAGATACAACTCACAACAACATACTGAGGAGCAGCACCATGTACGGATTTTCAACTCATCTGACAGGCAATCTGGAGGAGATCGAACAGCAGTTGACCGAGGCGCTAAAGGTCGAAGGGTTCGGAATACTCACGGAGATCGATGTCCAGGCCACCCTGAAGAACAAGCTGGGTGTGGATAGGGCGCCCTACCGGATCCTTGGCGCCTGTAATCCGCCTCTGGCCCACCAGGCGCTGGAGGCCGATCCCGATATCGGGCTGTTGCTGCCCTGCAATGTGGTGATTCGCGAGGAGCCGGACGGCTCGGTCTGTGTCGCCTTCATGGACCCTCGGGCGGTGTTGGGCCTGGTGCAGGGGGAGGGGGTCGAGGAACTGGCGGACGAGGTGCGTTCCCGGCTGCTGCGGGTGCGTGAACAGCTGGGCGGTACCCTGACCGGCTGAGCGGTTGTTGCTGCGGCCGGGCAGGTATGCCCGGCTTAGGACCCGCGCAAGAATAAGTCCCGGTATTCGGTCGCCCCTGGACCCCGCTGGCAGCATTACGCTTGTTGGCAACGCACGCCCTCGGTATTACGGAATTATTCTTGCGCGGGCTCTTGGCGGGGACTGGTGATGAATGATTTCAGGATCATGGCCTTGATCCCGACTGACGATGCAAGGAGATGGTAATGACAGACCAGCTGGAATCCGAGGAGCGGTTGCAATCTGTTGATCCGGTCTGTGGTATGCGGGTGTCGCAACCCGCCGAGCATCGTTATCGCTTTGAAGGGATCGAATACCACTTCTGCAGCGCCCACTGCGTAGAAAAGTTCACCGCCGATCCGGCTGCCTACCTGGAACCGGGGGAGCAGCAATCCGATGTCACGCCACCTGCCGCGGCGGCCGGCTCCACCTACACCTGCCCCATGCACCCCGAGATTGTCCAGGACCACCCGGGCAGCTGCCCCAAGTGCGGCATGGCGCTGGAGCCCATCACCCCGGTGGCGATCGCGCGTACCGAATACACCTGTCCCATGCACCCCGAGATCGTCCAGGACCACCCGGGCAGCTGCCCCAAGTGCGGTATGGCGCTGGAGCCGCGCACCGTGGCGCCCGAGGAGCGGAACGAAGAGCTGATCGACATGAGCCGCCGCTTCCGGGTCGGCGCGTTGCTGTCGTTGCCGCTGTTCCTGCTGGCGATGATTGCCGACCTGGCGCCCAGCTGGCTGCCGGCCGGGGTGTCGATACGCGGGGTCCAGTGGGTCGAGTTTATCCTCGCCACCCCGGTGGTGCTGTGGGGCGGCAAGCCGCTGCTGATCCGTGGCTGGCAGTCCGTGGTGAGCTGGAACCTCAATATGTTCACCCTGATCGGCCTGGGCGTGTCGGTGGCCTGGTTCTACAGCGTGGTGGCGCTGCTGTTGCCCGGGCTGTTCCCGCTCAACATGCGGCATGCCGACGGCAGCGTGCCGGTTTACTTCGAGGCCGCCGCCGTGATCACCGCCCTGGTCCTGCTGGGCCAGGTGCTGGAACTGCGCGCACGCAGCCAGACCAACGCGGCGATCCGGCTGTTGCTCGGCCTTGCCCCCAATACCGCCCGTATCGTGCGCGCGGACGGTGCCGAGGAGGATATCACACTGGATCGGGTAGTGCCGGGAGACATCCTGCGCATCCGCCCGGGTGACAAGGTGCCGGTGGACGGCGTGGTGACCGAGGGACACAGCGCGGTGGACGAGGCGATGGTCACCGGCGAGCCGATACCGGTGGAGAAGCAGCCGGGCGAGCCGCTGATCGGGGCCACGCTGAACGGTACCGGCAGCCTGTTGATGCGGGCCGAGAGGGTCGGGTCGGACACCCTGCTGGCGCAGATCGTGCGCATGGTTAGCGAGGCCCAGCGCTCGCGGGCGCCGATCCAGAAACTGGCCGATATCGTGGCCGGTTATTTCGTCCCGGTGGTGGTGCTGATCGCCGTGGTGACCATGATTGTCTGGGGCCTGTACGGACCGGAGCCGCGCCTGGCCCACGCCATGATCAATGCCGTGGCGGTGCTGATCATCGCCTGCCCCTGTGCGCTGGGCCTGGCGACTCCGATGTCGATCATGGTGGGCACCGGCAAGGGGGCGACCCTGGGCGTGCTGATCAAGAACGCCGAGGCGCTGGAGATCATGGAGCGGGTGGACACCCTGGTGGTGGACAAGACCGGTACCCTCACCGAGGGGCGGCCGCGGCTGGTCTCGGTGCAGGCGCGCGCGCCCTTTGACGAACAGCAGCTCCTGCGGCTGGCCGCCAGCCTGGAGCGGGGCAGTGAACATCCGCTGGCCGAGGCGATCGTGCGCGGCGCCGAGGAGCGGGGAGTGACGCTGGCTGCCACCGAACGGTTCGACTCCATTACCGGGCGCGGGGTCACCGGCTTTATCGATGGCAAGGCGGTGGCGCTGGGCAATCTCAAACTGTTTGAAGCCTTGTCGATCGATCCCGGGACGCTGCCGGGCGAGGCGGAGGCGGGGCGGGCCCAGGGGCAGACCGTGATGTTGGTCGCCATCGAAGGGCAGGCGGCCGGTCTGATCGGCGTCGCCGACCCGATCAAGGCCTCCACGCCCCAGGCGATCCGCGACCTGCATGCCGAGGGGGTAACCGTGGTGATGTTGACCGGTGACAACCGCACCACGGCGGCATCGGTGGCGGAACAACTCGGTATCGACCGGGTGGAGGCGGAGGTGTTGCCGGATCAGAAGGCGGCGATAGTCAAGAAGCTGCAGGCGGAGGGCCACACCGTGGCGATGGCCGGTGACGGTATCAACGATGCCCCGGCCCTGGCCCAGGCCCATGTCGGCATCGCCATGGGCACGGGGACCGATGTGGCGATGGAGAGCGCCGGGGTGACCCTGGTGAAGGGCGACCTGCGCGGTATCGTGCGCGCCCGGCGGCTGAGCCGGGCCACCATGCGCAACATCCGCCAGAACCTGTTTTTCGCCTTCGTCTATAACTCGCTCGGCGTGCCGGTGGCCGCCGGGGTGCTGTACCCCCTGTTTGGCCTGCTGCTGTCGCCGATGATCGCGGCCGCCGCCATGAGCCTGAGTTCGGTCTCGGTGATCGGCAATGCGCTCAGGCTGAGACATCTGGTTGATTAACGAGGAGTATTTTATGATGGGCAACGGTTATGGCATGGGCTTCGGCGGCATCTTCATGTGGCTGTTCTGGCTGCTGGTGATCGTCGGGGTGGTGTGGCTGGTCAAGTCCTTCGTCGCCGGTAACGGCGGCGCGTCCGGGAAGGGGAAATCGGCCCTGGAGATTCTCCAGGAGCGCTACGCCCGGGGCGAGATCGACCAGCAGGAGTTCGAGCAGAAACGCCGGGATCTGGAGCAGTAAGCCGCTACAGGAATAAGCTTGGTAGGGCGGGCACGCTTTTTGTGCCCACGCGGAAGGCTCTGCCCCCTTGCCCGGGATCAATTTTCTGCCGGTCGCCGACGACTATAATTGGCCGCTTGTACAAAGTCGGAGATCCTATGAACAGCTTTCAAACCCTGAAGATATTTGCCACGGCGCTGCTGGTTGCGGTACTGGCCGGACCGGTTATCCAGCGGCTGCTGCCGGGCTGGGCCGCGCTGGCCGGCGAGGTGGGATCGGGTGGTGCCTGGTTCGCCTCGATCATGTATCACATCGTCTACGGCATCATCATCGGTGTCGGCGCGGCGCTGGCGGCGACGCTGTTGGGTCGGTTCGACCGGGTGCTGACCTTGCCGGGTGCGGTTATCGCGGCGCTGGCCAGTGTGCTGCTGTTCGACGCCGGGTACGTGCTGTTGAAGCCGCAGGTGGGAGCGTTTGCCTGGCTGGCACTGGCGCTTGTGCTGATCAGTTTTACCGCCCACGCCGTGATGAGTTTCATCCCCGTCGGTCGCAACAGCGGCGAAGCCAACCGGGAATCCGATTGAGAGATAGCTACTGCCGGTATCGGGGCGCTGGCGGCAACCCCGATACCGGTTCCACTATTTGTCGCCGAGCGCCCGGATGGTCTGCATGAAATCCTCGGCGAACGCTTCGCCATCCAGCTTGGCGAAGTCGAGCTGATACTTGCCGTTGACGATCAGTGAGGGGACGCCGGTCAACTCCGCCTGGTCGAACAGGCGCTTGGAGCGTTCGATCAGGGTCGACACCGCCGCACTGCCCATCGCCTGTTCCAACGCCTCTTTGGTTACGCCTTTGTCCCCGAACAGGGCAGCCACCTCATCCAGTGTGGGATAGCGCTTTTCGTTGCGCATGTCGGCGTAGAGCTGGAACACCCGGTCGTAGTGGGAGTCCCGGATCCCCAGGGTCTCCATGGCGTAATAGATTCGCGCCTCGATCTCCCAGCGCTGATTCGGCGCCGCCGGGATGGTGATGAACTGGATGTCCTGGTTGTTCTGCCGGAACGCCTTGACCAGCGGTTCCAGGCTGTAGCAATGGGGACAGCCGAACCAGAAGAATTCCACCACATAGGGTTCCGTGGCACCCAGTTCGGCGCTCGGCAGCGGCGCCTTGAGCAGCTTGTATTTGTCCTGGGCGATGTCTACCTCGGTCGTCGCCTGGCCGCTCTGTTTGCCGGGTTCGGGCTTGGGGATCTGAGAACCATCGTCGCAGCCCAGCAGGGCCATGGTCAGCGTCAGTGCCAGACTGGCGAGTAGAAACTTTTTCATTATTTTTCCAATGGATAGGTGAAGTAGGGATCGGCCTTGGCAGATAGCTCAAGCCGGGAAGAATAGCCGCACCCCCCGCAGACTTCAACCTGTGCCGTGGTGGGCGCGGTTGGCGACCGCCCGGGATGGGACGGCCTTCACGCCATCCGCTCCCCTGTGTAATACTCACGGCTGCTTCATAATGCGATGAGGCGTTTCAACCGAGTGGCAATAGATCCCCGGCTATAGCGCTGATGAGAGGAGCTGGACCCGTTGAGTTATCGAATCGATTCCACTGTACGGACACTCACCCCACCCAAGACCCTGCTGCTCGACTGGCATGCCACGCTGGTGGATTCGCTGGATGCCATGTATCGGGCCATCGATGACCTGCTGCCGCAGTTTGAAGAGCTGGGGCTGCTAGGCCGCCTGGCCCCGGAGGAGCTGAGCAAAACCCAGGACGACATCAAGCTGGTGCGTTTCGTGCGCATCTTCCGCCGCCTGCACCCGAAGATCCGTGCCGAGCACCGGGTCTCCCGTACCGATATCTTCGACGCCCTGTTCGGCCCCAACCCGGAGGCGATCGCCATCGCCCACAAGGCGTTCAACGAGTGCTACCGGGATCACTTCGGCGAAGTGAAGCCGTTCGAGCCGAAGATGCGCGAGCGGCTGTTGTTGCTGCGCCGGCTGGGCATCCGGTTGGGGGTGCCGACCAACCGCAGTCGGGAATTCCTCGGGCAGGAGATGCGCGGCCTGGAGGGGGGTAGCTGGGTGCAGCTGTTCGACACCACCGTGTGCGGTGATGAGGTGGCCCACCACAAGCCGGCCCCGGATGTGTTGCTCAAGGCGGTGGCCAACCTGAAAGCCGAGCCGGGCCCGGACGTCTGGTACCTGGGGGACAGCCGCACCGACACCATCGCCGCCAAGGAGGCGGGCATCACCAGTATCTTCTACAACGGCGCAATGTGGGACTGGGACTGGCTGGAACGGATCTTCCCCTGTACCGAGCAGCATCCGCACAAACCGGATGCGGTGGTGGATGACCTGGATTCGCTGCTGGATCTGCTCTACAAACTGGAGCCGAAGAACATGACCCCGGAGCGGGCTGCCATCTGGGAGACCCGGCCGGAACGGCTGCCGCCACGCCGCCAGCCGCCGCCGCGCATCGAACCGGACTGGCACCCGGCGGTGGTCGATCTCACCGCCCCGGTGCTGTTGCTGTTCGATTGGCACGCCACCCTGGTGGACACACTGGATGCCATGTATCACGCGGTGGATGACATGCTGCCGGAGCTGGACGCGCTGGGGCTTTCGGAGCGCCTGGTGAATCCCGCCCATAGCAAGACCCCGGAGGACGCCAGGCTGGTGGAGCACGTGCGCGACTATCATCAGCTGCATCCCAAGATCAAGGCCGACCGCAAGATCTCCCGCACCGACATCTTCGAGGTGCTGTTCGGCGGTGACGAGGAGGCCAAGCAGATCGCCCATGCCGCCTTCAACCGCCACTACCGCAATCACTTCGGTGCGGTCTATCCGTTCGAGCCCGGGGTCAAGGATATGCTGGTGGGGCTGCGTGCCCTGGATATGCAACTGGGGGTGCTGACCAACCGCGACCGCGAGTTCTTCGAGCACGAGCTGGCGGCTGTGGAGGGGACCGGCTGGACCGAACTGTTCGACACCACGGTATGCGGGGATGACACGGCGCTACGCAAGCCCCATGCCGAGCCGATACTCAAGGCGCTGGATAATCTCCACCTGCTGCCGGGGCCGGAGATCTGGTATATCGGCGACAGCACCACCGACACCATCGCCGCCAAGCGGGCCGGGGTCACCAGCGTGTTTTTCAATGGCGCCCAGTGGGATCAGCAGTGGCTGGACAAGATTTTTCCCGGTACCCCGCAGCATCCGCACAAGCCGGATGTGGTGGTGAACGACTTCGGCGAGTTCTGGGCGCTCACCCTGGCCTGTCGCGCGGCGCGGCCGCGCAAAGGGTGGAGCATCTGATCGCGCGGATCAGTTCTCCGGTTCGCCATGGATATCAACCGTTTTCACTGCCCGGCCTGCGGACAACGGATCGAATCCTGGCTGGCCCGCCGGCCCGAGTTCCAGTGCGTTAACTGCGGCCAGCGGTTCCGCTCCAACTACCGCCGCTCGCTGAAACGCAGCGCGCTGTTCGGGCTGTTGTTGTGGTTGGGTGGCTCCACCCTGGGTGCGTTGCTGATCGATCCCTGGCAGCTGGTACTGGTATTCGCTGTCGAATTCGGTGGCCTGCTGGCTTTCGGCGCCGCCTTCCTGTTACACCGCTGCTCCATTCGTATTCGCCGGATCGAACATCGTGGCGAGGGCGCCGCTCCTGCCGGTGAATAACCCGCCCGGTGAGCGGCCCGTCCTGTAGGAGGCCCGCCCTCGGGCCGATTGGCGGCGTAGCCGCGATGGCCACATTATTTTAGATTCCGACCCCACTGAAATCGCTGCCGGGCTTGAGCCCGAAGTGCTCTTCCAGCGCCAACTCCCGGATCAGTCCATCCACCGCCGGTCGGCCATGGCTACGCTGTACCTCGCCCAGGATCATGCGTACCGCATGGCGGTTGTAGCCGCTGCCGAACTGCAGCTGCACCTGTATCAGCTCTCTTGCCCGCTGGATATTCATGCCGTTTCTCGCCTGCTGTGTTGGATGGAGCGCGGATACGAATCCGGGCCAATATCGGGACTATATACCACCGGGTTGAAACGGGGTTGCTGTCGATCGTTAAGCCGGCCTGCCGCGCAGGTTCGCGAGTGGGATAGAAGACGGAACCGGCCAGGGTGCGGACCCGGCGTAGGGGCAACCCCCCGTGGTCGCCCGCCCTTCCCGGGCGTCCGTGAACCAGGCAGGCACGGGGGCCTGCCCCTACGATTTGGCGGGTCGGGTTACCCCGACCCATCGAGAGGGACAGGCCTGCGGTTCTGCAATAAAGCACATAAAATTTGCGTAAATAGATCATAAAAGCAAAAAAAAATTGCATTTATCCCGGCCGCTGCCTATTCTTTCTGGCACTTCACACCCTATCCGATGCCGGACACCCCTGAGATTATGGACAGGCAGCGACAAGACGCCACTGACATGGAGAGTGTAAACGGGCCGCGATCCCTTGAGCAGCTCTCCAGACTGTTGGCCGACCTGAAGTCGGGCACCGCCGAGCTGAAGGTCGGCAAGCGGGCGCTGGATGTGCTGGACGGGATGATCACCTACCCCAAACAGTCGGCCATCTCCTCCATCTCGCACCTGGCGAAGACCTTCGATGTCAATCCGTCCACCCTGACCCGGCTGGCCAAATCCCTCGGCTACAAGGGCTTTGCCGAGCTGCAGAAGGTGTTCCGCGACTACACCGCCGGTACGGAAAATTTCTACAGCCGCCGGGCGGGGCAGCTGTTTCAGCAGGAGCAGAGCCGGCACGAGGGGCTACATCTGGCGACCCAGATCGCCAACGAGGAGACCCACAATATCGCCAGCATGCTGGATAACCTGAAGACCGAAACCCTGGACGGGGTGGTGGAGCTGCTGATCCGCTCCCCGCGCATCCGCACCCACGGGCTGCGCCAATCCTATCCGATCGCCAACTACCTCTCCTACGGCCTGGGCCTGATCCGCAACAATGTCTCGGTGCTGAGCATTGCCGAGCACGGTATTGTCCATGGGCTGGCGCAGCTGGAGCCGGGAGACCTGCTGTTCACCATCGGCTGTGCCCCCTATACCCGCAGTACGGTCAGCGCCTCGCGGATCGCCCGCGAGCAGGGGATCGAGGTGGTGACCATCACCGACAACCACGCCTCGCCGCTGGTGGCCACGGCCCGCTACACCCTGATCTCGCCCACCACCGGCTCGTTCTTCAGCAACAGTATGAGTGCCTCCCTGGTGCTGGTCGAGGTGCTGCTCTCGCTGCTGGCGCGACGCCTCGGCGACAAGGCGCTGGATTCACTCATGCGTTATGAAAAACTGATTGGCAAGATGCAATTCGAGATATGAACAGACCACCCGAAAACCTGCCCGAAAATTTGATAGTGACCTGTGACGACGGCATCGGCGAGCTGCGCCTCAACCGTCCCGAACGGCTGAACGCGGTCAACGAGGCGCTCTATGCCGAGCTGCTGCAGCAGTTGCAGCGGCTGGAACAGATGCCGGAGATCCGCGTGATCCTGCTCACCGGCGCGGGGCGCGCCTTCTGTGTCGGGGCCGACATGAAGGCCCACGGCGCGGCCACCCGCAGCCCCTATCAGCGCCGTCAGTACCTGAACGCCGAGCAGCAGGTGTGCCGGGCCATCCGCGAGGCCGCCAAGCCGGTGGTGGCGGCGGTCAACGGCTACGCCCTGGGGGCCGGCGCCGAGATGGCCATCGCCTCTGACTTCATCCTGATGAAGGCCTCCGCCCGCATCGGCCTGCCGGAGATCACCATCGGCACCTTCCTCGGCGGCGGCGTGACCCACACCCTGCCGCGCCTGGTCGGGCTGGCCAAGGCACGTGAGCTGGTGTTCCTGGGGGAGAAGATCGACGGCGCCGAGGCGTTGCGCATCGGCCTGGCCAACCGCTGCTTCGAGGACGACGCGTTCGATGCGCAGGTGCGGGCCTTCTGCCAGCAGCTGGCGCGTGGCGCGCCACTCTCCATGCAGCTGGCCAAGCGCCAGCTCAATGGCGCGGCGGAGCAGGGCTTCGAGGCCGCGCTGCAGGCGGAGCTGGAGGGCATGACCTTCTGCGCCACCACCCGGGACTGGCAGGAGGGGGTGGATGCGTTCCGCGACAAACGCACCCCCCGTTTCGAGGGACATTGAAATGGAGCGGTCCATGAACAACCAGTTGCAACGGATTCTCGCCCCCCGCTCGATTGCCGTAGTGGGTGCCTCCCGTGATCCGGGGAAGCGGGGCAATCTGGCGATCCGCTACCTGCAACAGAGCCAGTTTCAGGGGGCCATCTACCCGATCCATCCGCACGAGACCGAGGTGCTGGGGCTGACCTGCTACGCCACGGTGGAAGAGTTGCCGGAGGCCCCGGACCTGGCCCTGATCTGCACCGCCGCCCACACTCTGCCGGAGCTGATCCGCCGCTGCGGCAGCAAGGGCATCCGCGGCGCGGTGGTGCTGGCCACTGGCTTCTCCGAGACCGGGGAGACGGGCCAGGCGCTGGAGCAGGAGATGGTGCGGGCGGCGCGCGAGAGCGGGCTGCGCATTATCGGCCCCAACACCTCGGGCATGTTCAACACCCACTGTGGCGCCAACCTGGTGGGCTATCGCGATCTGCAGGCCGGCTCCGTCGGCCTGCTCTCCCAGTCCGGCAACATGGCGCTGTCGCTGGTGACCGAGGGTGGGCAACACGCCGCGCTGGGCTTCTCCACCTACGTCGGGGTGGGCAACGAGGCCGACGTGCAGTTCCACGAATACCTGGACTACTTTGCCGCCGACCCCGATACCCGGGTGATCGTCGGCTATGTGGAGGGGCTGAAACAGGGCCGGGCTTTCCTGCAGGCCGCCGCCCGGGTCTGCCTGGAGAAGCCGCTGGTGATCTACAAATCCGGGCGCAGCGCGGTCGGCCAGCAGGCTGCGCGCTCCCACACCGGCGCCCTGGCCGGCAGCTATGCGCTGGCCAAAGGGGTGATGCGCCAGGCCGGGGTGGTGCTGGCGGAGCGTGCCGACGAGATCCTGCCGATGGCCACCACCCTGGCGGCGATCGCCGAACGGCTGCCGCTCAAGGGCAAGCGGGTCGCCATCCTGGCCGATGGCGGGGGACACGCCACCATTGCCGCGGATGCCCTGCATCAGCTCGGTCTCTCGGTGCCGCGCCTGGCCGAGCCGACCCGGGAGCGCCTGAAGAGTCTGCTGCCGCCGGCCGCCGCCTACAACAACCCGGTGGATGTGGCCGGCGGCACCGACAACCATCCGCAACTGTTCGCCGACTGTGCCGAGGTGTTGCTGGGCGACGACGGGATCGACGCCCTGTTGATCGTCGGCCTGTTCGGCGGCTATGCCCTGCGTTTCTCCGAGGCGTTGGCCGAGGATGAGCAGCAGTGCGCCGAGCGTCTGGCCCGGCTGCCGAACCGGTTCGACAAGCCGTTGCTGTTGCAGAGTCTCTACCGGCCGTTGAAGACCGAACCGCTACGCTACCTGGAGCGCGGCGCTATCCCGCTGTTCAGCTCCATCGACGAAGCCACCCGCTGCCTGGCTGCCGTGGTCGACTACAGCGAGGCGCAGAAGCGCCTCTCCAGCCCGGACCGGCGGGGGCAGGGCGATCCCTCGGTAGCGGTCTCGGAGATGATCTACAAGGTGCTGCACAGTGGCCGCGGCAGCCTCTATGAGTACGAGGCCCTGGAGGCGCTTGCCGCCTATGGGGCGGAGGTGGTGCGGCCCTGGCTGATCCGGGACGAGCACGGATTCGGTTCCCTCGACGCGGTTGCGCCGGAGCGGCGCTATGTCATGAAGCTGGTCTCCCGGGACATCCTGCACAAGAGCGATGCCGGGGGTGTCCGCCTCAACTTGGCCGCGGAGGATTTTCCTCGGGCCTATCACGAGATCCTGGCCAACGCCCTGCGCTACCGGCCGGATGCCCGCATCGAGGGGGTGCTGCTGACGCCGATGGCGGCCCCCGGGGTGGAGGTGATCATCGGTGTCACCCGGGATCCGCAGTACGGCCCGGTAATGATGTTCGGTCTCGGCGGGGTGTTTGTCGAGGTGCTGAAGGACGTGGTGTTCCGCACCCTGCCGTTGCGCCGGGCCGATGCCCTGGAGATGCTGCAGGAGATCCGTGGCAGCAAGGTGCTCGACGGCATTCGCGGCGGTGAGCCGATCGACCGGCAGGCGCTGGTCTCGCTGATGCTGGCGGTATCGGACTTGTGCGTGAACCATCCGGAGCTCAGCGAGCTGGATCTTAATCCGGTGCTGGCGCGGGCGGCGGATTACTGTGTGCTGGATGCGCGCATCATCCTCAAACCACTACAGGAGGCTGCATGAGCGGTATCCCGAAACTGGTCGATGCGCAGCTGCAGCTGCAGGAGCGGGTCGCCACACTGACCCTGAACCGCGATGACGTGCGCAACGCCCTGACCGGCACCGCCCTGATCGATGATATCGAAACCACCATTCATTGGATCAACCGTACCCCGGAGATCTCGGCGCTGATTCTCACCGGGGCCGGGCGCGCCTTCTCGGCCGGCGGCAATATCAAGGATATGCAGAACCGCCGCGGCGATTTCGGCGGCGACGTGCACAGCGTGCAGCAGAAATACCGCGAGGGCATCCAGCGCATCCCGCTGGCACTGCACAAGGCGGAGGTACCGCTGATTGCCGCCATCAACGGCGCGGCCATCGGGGCCGGTTTCGACCTCGCCTGTATGTGCGATATCCGTATCGCCTCGGACAACGCCAGGATGGGCGAGACCTTTGTCAACCTGGGCATCATCCCGGGTGACGGCGGCGCCTGGTTCCTGCAACGCTTGATCGGCTATCAGCGGGCAGCGGAACTCACCTTCAGCGGCCGGGTGATCGATGCCCAAGAGGCGTTGGAGATGGGCATCCTGCTGGCGGTGGAACCGCCAGAGGCATTGCTGCCCAGGGCGCGGCAGCTGGCGGCGAGCTTCGCCGCCAAACCACCCCAAGCGCTGCGCTATACCAAGCGCCTGATGAAGCTGGCACAGCGTCAGGAGCTGCCCGACTTTCTCGATAGCTGCGCCCTGTTTCAGGGGATTTGTCACAACACCGAGGACCAGCTGGAGGCGGTCAATGCGTTTATCGAAAAACGTGATCCGGAGTTCAAGGGAAGGTAGGAGCCAGAATGATGTCATCTAACACCGAGCGGGACGCGGATCTTCCTGCTTGCTTGCCGGGACGTCGTAAACCCATCCCTGGGGGCTTGCCACGGCCATCATGGCCGCGGACACCCGTCAACCAAGCAGGCAGATCCTCTCTCACAAGCCGTTGCGTATTTAGAAGGCGTGGCCCTGAGGTAGGACCCTTTTCCCGTCGCCGGGGAGAGGATTGTATGCACATTCTGCGGGTCGGCCCGCGGAGAACGAGAGTAGGAAAACGAGACTGTTCATTTAAGGAGGATTCATCATGTTGAAGAAGAAAATAACCACCCTGGCACTGCTGGCCGGTCTGGCAACAGGTCTGACACTGGGCGCGGCCACCACGGCCCAAGCCCAGTCATTCATCACCATCGGCACCGGCGGCGTAACCGGCGTCTACTATCCCACCGGCGGCGCCATCTGCCGTCTGGTCAACAAGAACCGGAAGGAGCACGGCATCCGCTGTTCCGTGGAGTCGACCGGCGGTTCAGTCTATAACCTGAACACCATCCGCGCCGGCGAGCTGGACATGGGCGTGGTCCAGTCGGACTGGCAGCATCACGCCTTTAACGGTACCAGCCAGTTCGAGGAGGCCGGTCCCAACAAGGAGCTGCGTGCCGTGTTCTCGGTGCACCCGGAACCCTTCACCGTGGTGGCACGTGCCGACTCCGGCATCAAAACCTTTACCGACCTGAAGGGCAAGCGGGTCAATATCGGCAATCCCGGATCCGGTCAGCGCGGCACCATGGAGGTGTTGATGGCGGCGCTGGGCTGGACCAAGGACGATTTCTCCCTGGCCTCGGAGCTGAAGTCGGCCGAGCAGTCCAAGGCGCTGTGTGACAACAAGATCGACGCCATGGTCTTTACCGTCGGCCACCCCTCCGGCTCCATCAAGGAGGCGACCACCACCTGCGACACCGTGCTGGTATCGGTTACCGGTCCGGAAGTGGAGAAGCTGGTCTCGGAGAATGCGTACTACCGGATGGCTACCATCCCGGGCGGCATGTATCGCGGCAATGACGAGGATGTCCAGACCTTCGGTGTGGGTGCCACCTTTGTCTCATCCAGCAATACCCCGGCGGACACCATCTACCAGGTGGTGAAGGCGGTGTTTGAGAATTTCGAGGATTTCCGCAAGCTGCACCCCGCCTTCGAGGTGTTGAAAAAGGAGGAGATGGTGAAGGATGGTCTCTCGGCACCGCTCCACGATGGCGCGATGAAATATTATAAGGAAGCTGGCCTGATGTAAGGCGACACAGGGGGCGGTCCCCGGGCTGCCCGGGTTGGTGCAACCGGAGGTTTCGGGCAACCACGGGGGGTTGCCCCTACGGGAATGTTGAACACCTGAGGGGCGAAGCTGTTCGTAGGGGCAGGCCCCCGTGCCTGCCCGGGGTTGGCATCACCCGAGCAATTCGTGCACAACTCATTGGGAGAGCATGATGAGCAAAGAGACAACAAGAGAGGAGAACGTCAGCGACCTGGAACTGCAGGCGATGGTCGCCCAGGTGGATAGTGGCGCGCGCCATCCCGCGGGTATCCCTGGCAAGATCCTGTTCGGCGTGCCGCTGGCGTGGTCGCTGTTTCAGCTCTGGTATGCCTCACCACTACCGTTTTTTTTCAATTTCGGCGTGTTCAACGACACCGAGGCGCGCTCCATCCACTTGGCGTTTGCCCTGTTCCTGGCGTTCACCGCCTTTCCCGCATTCAAGCGCTCGCCGCGTGAGAGCATACCCCTGGCGGACTGGATATTTGCCGTGCTGGGGGCGTTCAGCGCCGCCTATATCTACCTGTTCTACGAGTCCCTGTCGGGGCGTTCCGGTGCGCCGATCACCCAGGACCTGGTGATCGCCTCCATCGGCATGCTGCTGCTGCTGGAGGCGACCCGGCGCTCCCTGGGGCCGCCGCTGATGGTGGTGGCGATCGTCTTCCTCATCTATACCTTCGGCGGACCCTACATGCCGGATGTGATCGCCCACAAGGGGCAGAGCCTGTCCAAGGTGATGTCCCATCAGTGGCTCACCACGGAGGGCGTGTTCGGTGTGGCGCTGGGGGTCTCCACCAGCTTCGTGTTTCTGTTCGTGCTGTTCGGCGCCATGCTGGAGAAGGCCGGGGCCGGCAACTATTTCATCAAGATGGCCTTCGCCCTGCTCGGCCATATGAAGGGCGGTCCGGCCAAGGCGGCGGTGGTCGCCTCGGCGGCCACCGGGCTGATCTCCGGTTCTTCCATCGCCAACGTGGCGACCACCGGCACCTTTACCATCCCGTTGATGAAGCGGGTGGGTTTTTCCGGCGCCAAGGCGGGCGCGGTGGAGGTGGCCAGTTCCACCAATGGCCAGCTCACCCCGCCGGTAATGGGGGCGGCGGCCTTCCTGATGATCGAGTATGTGGGGATCTCCTACATCGAGGTGATCAAACACGCCATTCTGCCGGCGGTGATCTCCTATATCGCGCTGTTCTACATAGTGCACCTGGAGGCGCTGAAGGCGAATATGCAGGGCCTGCCGAGGCGCACCCAGAGCACCCTGGCGCAGAAGCTGATGACCTTTGCCGCTATCGTCGCCGGCACCTGCTTCATCGGCCTGGTGGTCTACTACGGCATCGGCTGGATCAAGACTTACGCCGGCGAGGCAGCATTCTACATTGTCTCGTTGCTGATCATGATCGTCTATGTCGCCCTGATCAAGTTTGCCTCGCGCTATCCCGAACTGGAGGTGGATGATCCGGAAAACCCGGTGCTGGAGCTGCCGGAGGTGGGGCCGACGGTCAAGGTCGGACTCTACTTTCTGCTGCCGATCGTGGTGCTGATGTGGTGCCTGGTGGTGGAGCGTTTCTCACCCGGTCTGGCCGCCTTCTGGGCAACCCTGTTCATGATCTTCATCGTCATCACCCAGCGTCCGCTGGTGGGTTTCTTTCGCGGCGAGAGCGGTGAGATGGAGTGGATCGAGTTCCGCCACGGCCTGGTTGACTGTATCGACGGCCTGGTGGTGGGGGCGCGCAACATGATCGGCATCGGCGTGGCCACCGCGGCGGCCGGCATCGTGGTCGGTACCATCACCCTCACCGGTATCGGCCAGGTGATGATCGAGTTCGTCGAGTTCATCTCCGGCGGTTACCTGATCCTGGCGCTGATCTTCACCGCCGCCATCTGTATCGTGCTTGGCATGGGGCTGCCCACCACGGCCAACTACATCGTGGTCTCCAGCCTGATGGCACCGGTGGTGGTAACCCTGGCGGCCAACAGTGGCCTGGTGGTGCCGCTGATCGCGGTGCACATGTTCGTGTTCTATTTCGGCATCCTGGCGGATGACACGCCGCCGGTGGGACTGGCCGCCTTTGCCGCGGCCGCCATTGCCAAGAGCGATCCGATCCGCACCGGTATCCAGGGCTTCATGTACGATATCCGCACCGCGATCCTGCCCTTCCTGTTCATCTTCAACACCCAACTGCTGCTGATCGGCATCGGCAGCTGGCTGGAACTGATCCTGGTGATCGTCAGTGCCGTGATCGCCATGCTGCTGTTCGCCGCGGCCACCCAGGGTTACTGGTTGACCCGTAGCCGCCTGTGGGAATCCCTCGCCCTGCTGCTGGTGGCGTTCACCCTGTTCCGACCCGGCTTCTGGTGGGATGAGGTGTACGCGCCCACCACCGTTATCCCCGCTACGGAGATAGCCCGGACAGCGGAGGCGGTGCCGGAGAACGGCAAGTTGCAGATGACGGTGGCCGGTGAGACCCTGGATGGCAAGTTCGTGGAGAAGACTCTCCTGCTGCCGCTGGGTCCGGCCGGTAGCGGTGAAGAGCGCCTCGCCAGCGCCGGGCTGGAGACGCGTGTGGAGGGCCTCAAGGTGTTTGCCGACAACGTGATGTTCGGCAGTGCGGCGCAGGGTGTGGGGATCGATTTTGACTGGGAGATCGTCCGCCTGGAAGTGGAGTCCGATCGCCCGGCCAAGCAGTGGATGTTCATACCGGCGCTGCTGCTGTTGGCCCTGGTCGGCCTGATTCAGTTTCGGCGTCACACCAGGCTGGAACGGCAGAGTGCGCCACAATCTGCCTGATCCCCGCCTGATCTCCCTTGGTCGGCGACCCGGGTCGGTCCCGGGTCGTCACTGGTAAAAAGGAACCGGTTATGTTCAAGAAAATATTGCTGCCGATCGATCTCCAGGAGACGCAGCTGGCGGTCAAGGCGTTACGAATCGCCACCGAGGAGGCGCGCAAACACCAGGCGGAGATTTATGTGATGACGGTATTGCCCGGATACGGCCTGCCCCTGGTGGCTTCCTTCTTTCCCGACCAGGCGATGAAGGAGGCGATGAAGGAGGTGGCCAAGGTGATGAAACGCTACATCCGCGACAACCTGCCCGATGATATCGTCACCCATCCGGTGATCACCGAAGGCAATCCCCCGGAACAGATCCTCAGGCAGGCGAAGAAGATCGATGCGGACCTGATTGTCATCCCGTCCCACGCCAAGGGGTTGACCCAGGTCTTTCTCGGCTCCTGTGCCGCCAAGGTGGTGGAGCACGCCAAGTGCTCCGTGATGGTGATCAAGGGCGGGTGACCGACTAAAGGGGATGCGGAGCTTGTGACACGGATTACCCGGACTAGACTTAGATGGCGTCCAAAAGCATCCGCAGGTGGTCTGTTTCATCGGCTGATTGATGGTTTGTGGCAACTTCGGACGGACGCGGTGCACCAAAACAACATCATAAGGAGGAGTTTATGCGCCGGATTATTGGATTGAGTGTCTTGCTGTTGGCCGCCTGGTCGGCACAGGCGGAGGTTCAGGGAGAGGAGGTGACCTACCAGGCGGGCGATACCACGCTCAAGGGTTACCTGGCCTATGACGATGCCATCACCGGCCAGCGGCCGGGAATCCTGGTGGTACACGAGTGGTGGGGCCACAACGAGTATGCCCGCAAGCGCGCACGCCTGCTGGCCGCGATGGGTTATGCCGCGCTGGCGGTGGACATGTACGGCGATGGGAAACAGGCCGATCACCCGAAGGATGCGGGGCAGTTCGCCGGTGAAGTGAGCAGCAACATGGAAGCGGCCACCACCCGCTTCGAAGCGGCCATGGCGTTGCTGAAACAGCACGCGGCGGCGAACCCCGCGCAGATCTCGGCCATCGGCTACTGTTTCGGCGGCGGCATCGTGCTGGAGATGGCGCGTCGTGGGGTTGATCTGGACCTGGTGGCCAGCTTCCACGGTAGCCTGGGAACTGACGCACCGGCCACACCGGGCAGTGTGAAAGCGGAGGTGCTGGTGTTCAATGGCGCGGCCGATCCGTTCGTCAAGCCGGAACAGATAACCGCATTCCAGTCGGAAATGGAGAGTGCCGGGGTCAACTACCGGTTTGCCAGTTACCCGGGGGCCAAGCACTCTTTCACCAATCCCGACGCCACCGCGGTGGGTCAGCGGTTTGATATGCCCCTGGCCTATGACCTGGAGGCGGATCATCTCTCCTGGCTGGCATTCCAGCAGGCGCTGGAGGAGATGTACAGCAAGTAGCGGTCCGATATTGATCTCTCGCAAAGACGCCAAGAACGCAAAGAAAATACCGGTACGCCTCGACTTTGCGTGCTTTGCGTCTCTGCGAGAATAATTTTTCTGATTACGCACCCGGCTCGGCCGTATCAGAGGTGGGGTGATGAGGTCCGTAGGGTGGGTTAGCGGCGCACAGCCACGACACTTTCCGACTGCAGCAACGCCCGGGCGCCGCGTAACCCACCAGTTCTCCGGCCACCCAACGGTGGGTTTCGTTGTGCATCGGGCAATATGTGCGAAGCGTGCCTGTCTGTTCGATGGGCTACGTCGTACCTCCTCCGCCCATCCTACATCCCTGCGGTAGTCAGTCAGGGTGAGATCGGCTCAGCTCTCCAGATCCAGCAGCGGCAGCGAACCGCGCGCCTTGATCTGCGACAGCTGGATATTCGACTTGATGGAGGAGACCCCGGGCATCTTCATCAGGTGCTCGGAGATAAAGCGCGAGAAGCCCTGCAGGTTGCGGGCGATCACCCGCAGCTCGTAATCCCCGTCACCGGTGATCAGCAGGCACTCCAGGATCTCCGGCCGCGCCTGTACCGCCTGCTCGAATGCCGCCGCGATATTCTCCTGATGTTTCTCCAGGGTGATGTTGATCAGCGCCACCACGTCCAGCCCCAGGGCCTGCGGGTCGATCACCGCCGAGTAACCGGTGATGACGCCGGACTTCTCCAACTGCTGCAGACGGCGGGCGCACTGGGAGGGGGAGAGATTGATGCGCTCCGACAGGGCGACATGGGAGAGGCGGGCATCCTGCTGCAGATGGTGCAGGATCAGTCTGTCGTACTTGTCCAGTTTGAGGGGCATGGTCTGTCTCGCGATGGCTGGGTCTGTTCCGGTGATGCAAAACCAGGCAAGTAGCCGTGCATAACGCCCTGGTATTGCGTGAAAAATGCGTAAAAATAGAATAGATGCGTGAAAGTAGCATTATGGTCCGGTTTAGGCCAGGTAATCACGCGAAAACAGCATGAGAATTCCGCTATGCTGACAGCCGTTTCCACCCCTGACTGGAGAGATGATGATGACACTGGCCGAGGCACTGCTGGACGGTTTGAAGCGACACGGCGCACGGGAGTTGTTCGGGATACCCGGGGACTTCGCGCTGCCGTTCTTCAAGGTGATTGAGCAGTCCGGCATCCTGCCGTTCTATACCCTGAGCCATGAGCCGGGGGTCGGTTTCGCCGCCGACGCCACGGCGCGCTACCGTGGCTCACTCGGGGTGGCGGTGGTCACCTACGGCGCCGGTGCCTTCAACATGGTCAACAGCGTGGCCTGTGCCTACTCCGAGAAGTCGCCCCTGGTGGTGATCTCCGGTGCCCCCGGCATTGCCGAGCTGCAGGGCGACCTGTTGCTGCATCATCAGGTGAAGAGTCTCGCTTCCCAGCACCAGGTGTTCAAGGAATTCACCTGTGACCAGGCCGTGCTGGACGACCCGCGCACGGCACCGGACAAGATCGCCCGGGTATTGCGCAACTGCCTGGAGCAGTCGCGTCCGGTCTATATCGAGTTTCCGCGTGATCGGGTGAACAGTCCCTGTGATGCCGTCCCGCTGCTGGAGCCCTCCGTGGGCGATCCCCGGGCGCTCGCCGCCTGTGCCGGGGAGATCCTGGCGCGGCTTGCGGCGGCGCAACGGCCGGTGATCCTGGCCGGAGTGGAGGTGCGCCGTTACGGCCTGGAGGAGAAGGTGGCGGAGCTGTCGCGCCGCCTGCGACTGCCGGTGGCCACCTCGTTTATGGGGCGCGGCCTGTTCTCCCATGCCGATTGCCAGCTGATCGGCTCCTATATCGGCATGGCCGGTGATCCCACAGTCAGTGAGACGGTGGAGGAGTCGGATCAGCTGCTGATGCTGGGGGTGATCGTCTGCGACACCAATTTTGGCGTATCCGCCAGACGGCTGGATATCCGCCATACCGTGAATGCCGCGGACCGCGAGGTGGCGGTGGGGTATCACCTGTACCGGGCACTCTCCCTGGCCGAGCTGGTGGACGAACTGCTGCGCCAGACCGCGTCCAACACCCACCATGCGACCCCGCTGAAACCCGACTATCCTCGTGGCCTGGTGGTGGACGATGCGGCCATCGTGCCCACCGATATCGCCCGGGCGGTGAATGACCTGTTCGATCGCTACGGTCCCATGCCGATCGCCTCGGATATCGGCGACTGCCTGTTCACCGCTATGGAGATGGACAACACCCAATTGGTGGCGCCGGGCTACTACGCCACCATGGGTTTCGGCGTGCCGGCGGGACTGGGTCTGCAGGCCGCCAGCGGCGAGCGGCCGATCATCCTGGTGGGCGACGGGGCGTTCCAGATGACCGGTTGGGAGCTGGGCAATTGCCGCCGCTACGGCTGGGACCCGATCGTGCTGCTGTTCAACAACAGCTGCTGGGGCATGCTGGCCACCTTCCAGCCGGAGAGCAGTTTCAACCACCTGGATGACTGGCGCTTTGCCGAGATGTGCGGGCCGCTGGGGGGCGACGGGGTACGGGTCGGCAGTCGCGCCGAACTGCAAGCGGCATTGGAGCGGGCGGTGGCGGCCCGGGGCCGCTTCCAGCTGATCGAGATCATGCTGGCTACGGACGCTCGCAGCGCCACCCTGCAGCGTTTCATCGAGGCCCAGGGACGGCGCAGCGGGATGGTTACAACTCCATATCCCAGCTCTCGCTGATGATCTCGGTGCCGAACTGCTTCTCCTGCCAGGCGCCGCTGCAGCTGAACCCCGCCTTGGTGTAGAGCTTGCGCGCCTGGGTCAGGTCGGCACAGGTCCACAGGGTGATCCGCCGGTAGCCGGCCTGGCGGCAGAAATCGACGCACTGCTCGATCAACCGACGGCCGAGTTGCAGACCGCGAAAGCGCGGTTCCACCAGTAGCGCACGCAGCCGCGCCGTGGTCTCATCCTCCTTGACGGCGAAGATACTGCCGGCGAACTGCCCGTCCACCTCCGTCACCCAGCCGCGTTCACGTTGCGGGTCATAGTTGCTGGCAAAGGCCGAGAGCACATCCAGCACCGTGCGCTCAAAGCTCTGGTCCCAGCCGTACTCGGTGGCATAGAGTACGGCATGGCGGTTGATGATGGTGCCGAGATCACCCAGTTTCAGCGGTCGGATCAGCACCACGTGCCGGCTGTCGGACTCCAGCAGGTGACGGATACGTGTCATGGCGGCGATCAGTTCGTCCTGCTGGTCCGGCGGCAGGGGCTTGAGCAGGAGCTGCATGCTCTCCCGTGCCAACCCGTCGAGCGACTTCAGCTGGGCCTCGCCGCGCGATGTCAGGGTGAGTTGTTTGCGGCGCCTGTCCCCGGGGTCGGCGTCGCGCTGCAATAGCCCCCGCTCCAGCAACTTGGCGAGTATCCGGCTCACATAGCCCGGGTCCATGCGCAGATAATCCGCCAGCGAGGTGGCGGTGGTGCTGCTGTCCCGGGCCACCTCGAACAGCACGCGGATCTCCGGCAGGCTGTACGGTTCACCGAGAAAACATTCGTCGAGAATGCCGATTTGGCGGGTATAGAACCGGTTGAAAACCCGGATCCGGTCGATTCTGTCTGCTGCCTGGTCGCTGCTCATCGGCTGATCTCCCTGCGTATGTGCCGTTAATATGCAACCAATTAGTTGACATAGTCAACAAAAATAAACCCGCTTGCCTGAGGAAGTTGAACGCAGGGGCGAAGTCGATCTTCGCGTCGGATGGTACGACCCCGGTTGACGCTGCTTGTTCAGTTGAAACCGAGCCGGCCAATCAGCGGGAAGCGGTACTCGTTTCCGGCCATCGCCTTGGCCAGCCCCACGATACCCAGCAGCACCAGGGTGGAATGTACCGTGGTGAAATAGAGGATCAGCACCATCCAGGTGTTGGCGCTGCGATAGCCCCCCAGCCAGAGGATCGCCAGGTTGGCGAACACCAGCAACACGCCGCCGATGAGGCTGGCGATGAAGGTCTGCTCCAGATGGCAGCGGGCCAGGGGCGGGGCGCTGTGGCGGTGCTTGAAATAGAGATAGGCGAGCCAGAGAAAGCAGACGCCGGGCAGCAGCAACAGGTTGGCCAGGAACAGCGCCTGCGCCATGATCGCCAGTTGCATCCCCGGTTGTTCGCCTGTTTCGTTCATAGCTTGAAACCGTATTTTCTTATTCTGCCTGATTAGAGTGTAGCTGGTGACATGCTACGGGCAACGACGCCGGCTGTCGTTGCTCGCGGCGGTTCTCAGGCTTACTAACTCAAGTTTCGGAGTTCAAAAGGCGTCGTTCAGGGCGGGCTACCCCCTTGCCGGGACCGTCGGAGGCAGGGATGCCGACGCCGAGCGTACAGGGAAGTATTCACAGCGTGTCGCGGCAAGGGGGTGGCCCGCCCGGTGTCTGGAACTGAACTCCGAAACTTGAGTTACTAACGGTATGGGAACTGCTATATTGCCTTGACAGTGAATCAGGAGGGAAGCCGTATGCCGCAACTGTTATCACTTTCCCGGGCCGCGCGTCTCGCGGATGTCACGCGCGGCGAACTGCAGAAAAGAATCAGAAAAGAGCGGGTTAAAACCTTTGAAGGCGAGATCGCCGTCGAGGACCTGCTGAGCCTCTATCCCCATATCAATCTGGATGACGACCCGGTCCTGGAGCGGGTTCTGCGCATCAAGAGCGAGGCGCGCCCCAAGACCCACTACAGCGACGGCTGGATGCCCGACCCGCAGGTCCTGATGCAGCGGCTGCACGAGTTTCAGTACACCCTGGTACGGACCAAATCGGCCCTCAACACCTCCGAAGCCTTATTGGATGAAACCGTCAGCGATCTGCGAAACGCGCTGGAGAAACCGGAGCCGGTGTTGCGCGCGGCGATCAAGCAGTGCATTGGTAAACTGGCCGGCGCCAGAAACCGACTGGACCGGGCAAGTGACGCCAAGGCGCGCCTGTTCGCCAAGGACGCCCTGTTGAAGATCGTTACCGCCAGTGTGCGCCTGCAGCCGAGTGGCCACGAGTACTTCATCGAAGGCAACGACTCGATCCTGGAGGCGGGGCTCAAGGCCGGCCTCTATCTCGACTACGGCTGCACCAGCGGCAACTGCGGCGCCTGCAAGTGCCGGGTGGTTTCGGGCGCCGTGCGCCAACTGCGCCAGCACGACTATGTCCTGAGTGCCAAGGAGCAGGCCGAAGGCTATATCCTGGCCTGTTCCAACACCGCGATCTCCGACCTGGTAATCGAGGCCAGCGAGGCCACGGTCAGCGACCGGTTGCCCCATCAGGTGATTCGCGCCGGGGTGCGCAAGCTGGAACGGGAGAGCCCCGAACTGGCGGTGCTGCATGTGCAGACACCGCGTACCCAGTCGCTCCGCTTCAAGGCTGGACAGCGGGTCAGGGTGACCAGCGAAGATGGTGTCAGTGACAGTCTCTACATCGCCAGTTGTCCATGCGACGGTCGCAATCTGCTGTTCCTGGTCTTTTCCGGCATCGGTTCACCCCTGGAAGCAACGGTGTTCCAGGGTGGCCTGGCGGAACAGACCCTGCTGCTTGAAGGTCCGGATGGCGATTTCCTGCTGCATGAAGACTCCAGGCGCCCGGTACTGTTTGTCGCCAAAGGCGGCGGCCTGGCGCCGATCAAGAGCCTGGTGGAGCAGGCCATCACCATCGATGATGCCGAAGAAATCTCGCTGATCCTGGTGGGCGGAAGCCCGCCCGGCTCCTCCCTGGAACGACTCTGCCGCTCCTGGAATGACGCCCTGGACAACTTCCAGTACCGCAGCACCGAGGCATCCATCCCGGCCGATCAACTGGCGGACCAGATCATCCAGGCCGTGGAACAGAACCCGCGCACCGAGATCTACATTGCCGGTCCCAAGGCGTGGCTGAACAGCCTGCTAAGGGCCGCGGCAGACCAGGGTGTGGACCCCGGTGAATGGTCTGTGGAGACGGTGGGGTGTTGATTTTTTAAGCACACAACCAAACCCGTGGGCCGGTACGGCTGATTCCGGGCATCGGGGGAGTGTCAATGCCATCAGCTAAGCCTACGCGGCGATGACAGAAAAAGATTGTGATGTGGTATCGAGCGAAGACGAGGTGGAGAGTTTCCTGG
The DNA here is from genome assembly GCF_029017505.1 of Sedimenticola hydrogenitrophicus. Taxonomy (GTDB): domain Bacteria; phylum Pseudomonadota; class Gammaproteobacteria; order Chromatiales; family Chromatiaceae; genus Sedimenticola; species Sedimenticola hydrogenitrophicus_A. Next base: position 100,105 of record NZ_JAQGEI010000007.1, on the reverse strand, counting down.
CGGTCCTTCGAGTCATCGTGGAATGTCTCCACAACGCGTGCGATCGAAAATGATGTCAGTGGCCCCGTTGGGAGTGTGCCTTTTGAGACGACTGTTATTTTTCCTGAGTTTGCTTTTATCTTTTCAATCCTTCGCCACTGAAACCAAGGATTTCTTGTTTATTTTGTATCTCAATGCCGACAATTCCCTGGACCGGCAAGTCGGGGTTATTGTGGGCAGGCTGCAACAGTTAAAGGAACTCAAGAACACCCATGTCACAGTATATTTCGATGGGGAACGGTTGAACGACACCCATTGGTATTATCTGACCCAAGGGCCTGGCGGTGTACGGAGTGTCACTGTGAAGGAGAATATTGAGATGGATTCCGCCGCATCGGATACCATCGTCGATTTCGTTGCCTGGAGTCTGGCCAACTTTCCGGCTCGCAAGAATATTTTTCTTATGGCTGCCCATGGTTTTGGGGTTCATGGCCTCACAGAGGCACGCGAGCACAATAACTTCATCGATGACCGGCAGTCGGGAAACGCTCGCAACGATGACCATTGGACCCGGCTCCTGGAAACAGAGCTAAAAAATCAAAATAAGAAGATTGATCTGTTTGTTTACTACTCCTGCCTGATGGGAGAGATCGAAAATCTTCTACCCTTTAAACGTATCACTGAGGCCGTGGTGGCCTCCAAAACCAGTATCTGGCTGGATAAGAATCCTTATTCGACACTAGCACGCGGCATCGAGCCGGAGAAATTCATTGCCTTCGCTGATGCCCATCCCGAAGTGAAAGCGGTGAATCTAGCCGAACATATCGTGGATAATTTCCGCAAATCCTATGAAGCCCACACCTTTGAAGACGCGCCGGGGTTCTTCAAACAACACGAAGCCGCTCTGGCCGTGTTTGATCTGAACAATCTGGAACCGGCCATCGAACGTCTGAATGAGACCGCCAGGAGAATACTCAACCATCCGGAAAAAGAAGAGATTTATCGAAGAATTATTATCGACCTTTTATCTTTTCCCCAAAGCGTTTCTTATGAGTATTTTGATTATGGCGTATTGCTCGATTATTTTGCCTCACTGACTGAAAACACAACAGACACAGTGAATTGGCTGACAGAATCTGACCGGCCCATGATCCTCAAACGTTATGACCGCAATAATGAATTTCCAGTTGATCAGCAGCTTTCCGGTTTGTCTGTCTATTTCCCAAATTTCTATGCCTGGTTCATCAAGCGGACGTATACGACTTCGGTTTTTCAGCACTATGCTTCCGATATTCCGGAGGAGTTCAGTGACTGGAAAAAATTCGTCAGCGACTATTATGGTTTTGTCCGAGAAAATGAAATCAAAATGTTTATGGAGTTTGCAATACAAAGAATCTTCGAGGAGACGGATTTTCCGGCTTCGCGGTGGGGCCCATCCGAACTGAATAATGATATCTGGCTTTTCACGGTTGTTGAGACCCTGCTTCTGCGAAGGAAGAAAGATCCTGAAATCCGTGCTCTGGCTAAAGATTATATTTCCAGGATAGAAAAGGCCCTGCATAAGGACAAGGCGCTCAAAGACCACATCAACCTTTTGAAAGATGCTTACGACTGAATGTCTCTCCAAGCCAGACATGGGAGGTAGTGTCAATAATATTCTGCACATTTCTTGGCGGCGATTTATCGGGGCCGGCATCCCGGCGCCATCAGCTGATGGTCTTGCGCATGCGGTACGACAGGCTATGATGGTGCCACACGACAATAAACGGCAGTTAATCAAACGGTTATAACCACGAATTTAAAAAGGGATTGAGCGGGCATGGCGATATTGGATGATGAGAAGGAGGGTTTGTACAAGACTTTGCTGGAGTCGACCAAGGCCATCCCATGGAAGCTTAACTGGGTCACCAAGGAGTTTGAGTATATCGGCCCACAGATTGAAAAACTGCTGGGATGGACACAGGAGAGCTGGGCGACCGCCCAGGAGTGGATCGACCGGATACATCCCGAGGACCGGGACGAGACGGCGAACCTGTGTATCTCCCAGTCAGAGCATGGTATCGACCACGAAGCGGACTACCGTGCACTGACCGCGGACGGCGGCTATGTCTGGGTGCGTGATGTGGTGCATGTGCTACGCGAGAATGGCGTTACCACCGCGCTGGTTGGCTTCATCTTCGATATCTCCGAGCGCAAGAAGATGGAAGACGTGCTGCTGCGTCTGAACAGGCAACTGGAGGCGCTCTCTTTCCATGACGCGCTTACCGGCGTGGCCAACCGGCGCATGTACGACAAGACCATGGGGGCTGAGTGGGCACGCGCGCATCGCAATCAGGAGCCCATGTCGCTGATTGTCATCGATATCGACCACTTCAAGGAATACAACGATCGCTATGGGCACGTGATGGGCGATGAGTGTCTGGTGAAGGTGGCCACGGCACTGGGGGGCGTGAGCTCGCGCTCCACGGACCTTCTGGCCCGTTACGGCGGTGAGGAGTTTGTTCTCATGCTGCCGAACACCGATCGCAATGCCGCGCTGGAGCTGGCGGAAAGGTGCTGTGCCGTGGTCGCGGGGCTGCGGATCCCGCATGCCGCATCCGGTGCCAGTGACGTGATCACCATTAGCGCCGGTTTAAGCACCATCGTACCCTCCGCAAACACCCACCCCGCATCGGTGTTCGATGCGGCGGATAAAATGCTCTACCAGGCCAAGCAGAAAGGGCGCAACTGCGTGGTGTATGCCGGGCCGCGAGAGGCGTCGGTCGATACCAGGCAACGTTAGTCGGTTGGGTTTCGCGGGCGCACCGCAACCTACGCGCTCACCCTTTCCCCACCCTGGCCTGATGGGGCCACGGTTCGATGTGTCCCCTATATGAATGGCACTAAGTTAAGGCAGGAATCCATTTTTTCGTCATTCCGGCGCAGGCCGGAATCCATGAATTCACCGCGGATGCGGGTTCTGGATCCCGGCATTCGCCGGGATGACGGGGGCTCTGGGCTTAACTTAGTGCCATTCTCCCCTATATGACGCCACCTCCGGAGACCTGCCGCCCCTGAGCTATAATCTTGTTGTTACCTGTTGTGGGGTACGGGATGAAGGACATTCGTGGTAGGTCTACTTCTGAGGCAGGACGATGACGAATGAGACAACGGTAAGATCGCGAATCCTGGATATTGCCCTCATGTTGGCAGAGGCCAAGACATGGGAAGCGGTGCGGCTGCAGGAGGTGGCGAGCCGGGCCTCGCTCTCCCTGGTGGATATCCGGGCCGAATTCAGGGAGAAAGATGAATTGATCGATGCCTGGTTTGAGCGTGCCGACCGCGCCATGTTGACCGACGCCGCGACGCTGGCCCATCGGCGGCTGGCACGTCACCAGCGCATGCACCGGGCGATCATGACCTGGCTCGGCGCGCTGGCCGGGCATCGCCGGGTGACCCGCCAGATGGTTCTGGGCAAGCTTGAACCCGGGCATCTGCATCTGCAGATTCCCGCGCTGATGCGTATCAGCCGTACCGTGCAGTGGATGCGTGAGGCTGCGGGGTACCAGGCCGTCTTTCCCCGGCGGGCGTTGGAGGAGACGGTGCATACCAGCATCTATCTCGCCACCTTTTCCCACTGGATGTTCGATGACTCGCTGCGCTTTCAGCGAACGCATAGGTTTCTCCATCGGCAATTGAAGCGGGCCAAACCGGTCTTTAGTTGTGGTACAGCCCTGAGCGGGGCACGTGGGGCGGGCTACCACCCTTCACACGCCACGCCCCGGGCGGAAGCGCAAGGTGACCAGCCGATCCATTGAGTCCGGTAGAGACCATTTGCGGTCTCTCTTCGAAAGGCGATGGATACTCTGACCCACTCGCTGTTTGGCGCCTTGGTGGTGCGCGCCACCGATGGCCGGAAATCGGCATGGGGCGGGATCGGTGCCCGACGGGCAACCCTGGTGGGGGCCGCCACCGCGGCCTTTCCCGATATCGATTACCTCACTTTCTGGATAGATCCGCTCAGCTTTCTCGCGGACTGGCACAGAGGTCCGACCCATTCGCTGCTGCTGGCGCCGCTGTGGACCATTGCGCTTGGCTGGTCATGCGCCTGGTGGCTGCGTGACCGGGCCAATAGCCGGGGCTATATGGGCATCTGCCTGCTGGGGCTGCTCTCGCACATCGCTTCCGATCTTCTCACCAGCTATGGTACGCAGATCCTGGCGCCGTTGTCGGACTGGCGCCCGGGGTTCGGGACCACCTTTGTCATCGACCCCTATTTCAGCGCGATCGTACTGGTGGGAGTGGTGGCTTCAATCGGTTTAGGCTGTTCGCTGGGTGCGCGTGCCGGCCTCGCGGTGCTGGCTCTCTATCTGGGTCTTCAGGTGTTGCTGCAGCAGCAGGCAAAGTCGATCGGAGAAACCTATGCCCGAGTCGAACGATTGGAGCAGGCGACCAGCCGTGCCGTGGCCCAGCCGCTGTCACCGTTCAATTGGTTGATTATCGTCAGCGAAGGGGAGCGCTATCATATCGCCCGGGTGAATCTTGCCGCTACGGGAGGTCAACCGCCAGGTGGCGCCTCGGGGTGGCTGGCGAGACTTTGGTCCGCCTACCAGGCGCCCCAGGCCTTGAATTGGGAGAGGCGAAGCCGCTTTGGTGAGCCTGGCCGGGTGCGGGAGCTGGTCCGGCCCGTATGGCAATCGACCGGGTTTGCCGCGTTTCGGCGCTTCGCCCGCTATCCTGCGCTGTACCGGATCGACCAGTTTGAAGGGGAGACCTGCGTCTGGTTCACCGATTTGCGTTATCGCCTGCCGGGGCTGATTCCGCCTTTTCGCTACGGCATGTGTGGCACGGGCGGGATCGAACACTGGGGACTGTATCGGTTAAGGCGTTTTACCCTCGATGAGCGTCAGGCCCTGGAGAAACGCTGATGCATCCTGCCGCTTGCGCGCCAGTCCGTAGGTTGGGGTGAGGAACGAACCCCAACAGCGTAGCGGAAAGGAATTTAGTTGGGGTTCGCAGGCTCACCCCAACCTACGAACTCCAGATTAACCGTTATACCTTACTGACGATCAGCGCGGCGTTCACCCCGCCAAAGCCGAAACCGTTACACAGGGCGTGTCGCGTGGTTTGGGGGCGGGCAACGTTGGGTACGAAATCCAGGTCCTGCATCGCCTCGTCGCTGGCTTCCAGATTCAGGGTCGGGGGCAGCAGGTCGTGCATCACCGCCAAGGCCGAGAAGATGCTTTCGATGCCGCCCGCGGCACCCAGCAGATGACCGGTGGCCGATTTGGTGGAGGAGACCGGGGTCGTCGGCAGACTATCGCCGAACACGCTACGCAGGGAGGCCACCTCGGCATTGTCCCCCACCGGGGTGGAGGTGGCGTGGGCATTCACGTAATTGATGTCGCCGGGTGCGAGTCCGGCCATCTTCAGGGCGGCGCGCATGGCGGCGGCCGCGCCGGAGCCGTCCTCCGGTCCGGAGGTGATGTGATAGGCATCGGCGCTGGTACCGTAGCCACTGAGTAGGGCCAGCGGCGTGGCGCTGCGTGCCTGGGCGTGTTCCAGGGTTTCGATCACCATCAGGCCCGATCCTTCGCCCATGACAAAACCGTTGCGCGCCCGGTCGAACGGACGCGACGCCCTAGTCGGTGCCTCGCTTTCGGTGGAGAGGGCCTTGAGGGCATGGAAACCGGCCAGCGACAGCGGGTCGACGCACGCCTCGGCGCCCCCCACCAGGGCCACGTCCGCCTCGCCGCTGCGGATGATGCGCATGCCGTCGCCAATGGCCTGGATACCCGCGGCACAGGCGGTCACGGGGCAGCCCAGGGGGCCTTTGAAGCCGTAGCGGATGGAGAGGTTGCCCGCGGCCATGTTGGCCAGGAAGGCCGGTACGGTAAACGGGGAGAGGCGCTTGTAGCCGCGCGTATCCAGGGTTTGCTGGGCCTGGGTGATGGTGGTGAAACCGCCGATGCCGGTGGCGATGATGGTGGCGGTCGCCTGCCGCTCGGCCTCGGTTTTGGGAAACCAGCCGGCCTGTTCCAGCGCCTGCTGGGCCGCCCCCAGGGCATAAATGGTGAACAGATCGAGCTTTTTGCGTTCTTTCTTCTCGATCAGCGGTTCGATGTCGAAGCCGGCTTCCGGGTCCTGCTCGATACCGGGTACCAGCCCCGCGATCTTGATCGGAAAATCTGTCGTATCAAAACGGTCTATCAGGCCAACGCCCGATTGGCCAGCGGTCAGGCGCTCCCATACCGGCTTGACGCCGCAACCCAGAGGGCTGATCATGCCCATCCCGGTGATGACGATCGGTGAACTCATGGTTTCTCCACAGCTTGAGTTAAGGGCTCGCGCAAAAATAAGTTTCGGTATTCGGTCGCAACTGGACCCCGCTGGCGGCGTTACGCTTTTTGGCAAGGGAACGGCCATTGCCTGCAAAGCGTGCCTTGCCAGCGTGGCCCAGTTACGCCCTCGGTACTGCGAAATTATTCTTGCGCGAACCCTGAGGATGAAACTCTAGCACCAGACAATATATGATCAAGATAATATTTTGCCCACGCGGGGTGGTGAGGGAATCTCATGTCTTATTCTGAAGATCACAAAGCAAAATCCAAGGACCGCATCCTGAAGTCCGCGACCGAACTGTTTTGCCGCTACGGTTTTGATAAGGTCTCCATCAGCCAAATCATGAAACTGGCAAAGCTGACCCATGGTGCTTTTTATGCCCATTTCGAATCGAAAGAGGCCCTCTACAACGCCTCGTTCCTGGAGACCCTCAAGGGCAGCCGTGCTGCTCGACTGGTCAAGGGGCCGTTGTCGATCAAGCACTTGACGGCCCTGGTTACCAGTTACTGGAACTTGCAGGAACTGAAGGAAAAAAGCAAGCCCGGCCCGGAAACGATCCTGTTTAACGAGATCGGCAACGAAAATGCCGAAGTCAAGAAACTGTTCGAAACTTCATACCACAACCTGAAAAAGATGCTGGAAACCCGCATCATGGCCTTGAGCCGGCTCAAGAAGCTGCCCTTCGAACCGGATCGCGACACCATTGCCGAAAAATCCCGGGCCATCCTTGCATCGCTGGTGGGCGCAGTCGCCATCGCCAAGAGCATTCCCCACGAAGAGGAGCGGCGCGGCATCCTGGAGGCCACGCAAAAGCAGATCCTGATCATGCTCGGCGTGAATGAGAGCGAACTGGACAGTGTACTGGGTGCAGTGGCGCCGGATGTCTGGCAGAGTTGAGGCGCACAGCTGCCGATTTAGCCCCGGCGGCGGATCGGTGGGGAAACCCCGCCACAAGGTGCAGGCTCCCAGCCGCTGAATCCATTACTACAATCAGCATCATGGCGCACGCGAACCTGACCCTGGATCTACGCAGCTACAGCAGTGAAACCCATGCCCATCAGCATGATTATCACCAGCTGGTGCTGCCCGTGGCCGGCCGTCTCTCGATGCGGGTCGGCGGGCAGGAGGGCGCGGTCTCCGCACAACGGATCGCCGTGATCGCCGCCGGGCGGGAGCATGGTTTCGCCGCTACCGATCTGAACTGTTTTGTGGTGGCTGATGTACCTGAAGCCCTGGCACCCGAACTGGCACGCTTGCCGGCTTTTATTCCGCTCGATAAAACCCTGTCGCAATATGTCGCCTTTCTGCACCTGAAACTCCAGCAAGGCCCGGGCAACCGGACCAGTGAGCGGCAGATGCTGCTGCTGTTGATCCAGCTGTTACAGGAGCGCTACGGCGATGCCTTGCGGCTGGATCGCCGTATTGAGGCGGCACGTGCCTATCTCGACCAGTATTCCGACCGACCCACCTCTCTCACCCGGCTCGCGGCAGTGGCTAATCTCAGTACCCGCCAGCTCAGTGAACTGTTCCGGCGCCAGCTCGGTATGACCCCACAGCAGTATCTGCTGGAGAAGCGCATGCAGCGGGCGTGGCAGCTGCTGGAAGCCGATGAACTGGACATCCAGCAGATCGCCGAGCGGGTGGGGTACGGCAGCCTGTCCGCCTTCAGCGACCGCTTCCGCAAGCACTTCGGCCATTCGCCACGCCACTTTCGCCGGATCGGCAAATAATCCCGCCACACCGGCAAAGACCCATGTTGCGCGGGCGCATAGACTCCCAATCATCAATATCGGTTGATTCCGGGAGGGGGTATGTCCCCGCAGCATCGCGCCACCCTGATCGGCTCCGGCGCCATATTCCTCTGGGGTGCCCTGGCCCTGCTGACCCGCCTGACGGAGGGACGCATACCGCCGTTTCAGATGATGGCGATGACCTTCTCATTGGCGTTCCTGCTGATGCTGGGCCGCTGGTGCGGCCAGGGCCATCTGGGGTTGCGCCACCTGCGCCAGCCGCCACTGGCCTGGCTGCTCGGTGTCGCTGGCTATTTCGGTTATCACTTCTGCTATTTTCTCGCCATGCGCCTGGCACCCGCGGTCGAGGTGAGCCTGCTGGCCTATCTCTGGCCCCTGCTGATCGTGCTGCTCGCCGCGTTGCTGCCCGGCGAACGGCTCAGGCCGCGCTATCTCGCCGGCGCCTTGCTGGCGCTTGCCGGCTGCTGGCTGCTGGTCGGTGGGGGTGGGAGCGGTTTCAATCCGGACTATCTGGCCGGCTATCTCCTGGCGTTGGCCTGCGCCCTGATCTGGTCAGGTTATTCGGTTCTGAGCCGCCTGCTTAGACGGGTACCCACCGATGCCGTCGGCTGGTTCTGCGCGGCGACCGCCGTGCTCGCGCTGCTGCTCCATCTGGCGTGGGAAACGACTGTCTGGCCGCAGGGTGGCGGTCAGTGGATCGGGATGGTGGGGTTGGGCCTGGGACCGGTGGGGATCGCCTTCTTCGCCTGGGATCATGGCATCAAGCACGGCGATCTGCAGCTGCTCGGGGTGCTGGCCTATGCCGCGCCGCTGATCTCCACGCTGCTGCTGTTGATCACCGGGGAGGCCTCGCCGAGCTGGACGCTGCTGCTGGCCTGCCTGGCCATCGTGGCCGGCTCGCTGATGGCCGGACACCGTGGCCGCGCGGTTGAGGATAAATCGGTTGCGGTTGAAGGGTAGGGGGCGGAGCCTTGCTGCAGTCGCCACCATCAGGTTGTCCAGGCTCGATCCGTCAACCGGGGGAACGGCTGCCGCTACGGGTCAGCCTGCCTCAACTATACTCAATGTCTGTGTGATCCCACCCAGACATTGGAGGTTACGATATGACCAAGCAACTATGGCTCACCGCGGTCTTGACCCTGGCCTTCTCCGCGCCCGTGCTGGCCGGCCACTGCCCGAAGGATGCCAAGGCGATTGATGCCGGGCTGAAAACTACCCAGCTCGGCGATACGCAGAAGTCGGAGGTGATGGCGCTGCGTGACGAGGGGATGAAGCAGCATGACGCGGGCCAGCACAGTGAGGCGGAGAAGACCCTCGCCAAGGCGATGCGGATGCTGTTGGAAGCCGGCAAGATGTAGCCAGGAGATCAATATCGGGCCGTTGTGCCTCTTTTGTGCAAGGGGCAGAACGGCCTTTCTGTTGCCAAATATCCGCGAAAAGGCGTAGCGTTGTGGGTTCCGATCATCTTCCCCGGGTCGATTGTGCCCACCTGCGCTCGACTGGGCACGGTGGGTGGCTGGCATGATTGTCCCGGGTGAGCAGCGTGGGTTACATCCCGGCCTCAACCCATGCCATCCAGGGCGGTCTGGTCGCTTGATTCCTAGTAGGAGATGGCGATCGCCACCATTACGTTGTCGAAGCTCGATCCATCAACCGGGGGAACGGCCGCCGCCAGCCGGTTTTCTCGCTGTTCCAGGTCGAATAGCCGCTGATTGAGCGCCACAACACTGGCCTCCAGCGAGCTTCCATTGTTCACCGGATCACCAAATCCCTCGCTCAGGGTGATCATCTCCTGTCGAACTTGCATCAACTGCTCATCCACCACTGCCCCCGCGGCGGCCATGGAGAAGGCCTCGCCCTTACTGGTTGCCTCCAGCGCCACCTGGATGAACAGGTCGCTACCGCGCAGCGCCACCTCGGTGTTGAAAAACGCCAAGCCGTTGTCCAGCGAGTTGCCGTCGTGGACCAGGTAGCCGAAGGCGCCGATTTCCCGGGTCTCCTCAATTACCGGCACCGCCGCACTGGCTACGGCGGCCTGGGCAAAATCGGGTGCCCGCGATTCGGCCAGCCCGGCCAACAAGGTTTCCTGGCTGTATTTGTCTTGAATCTGGTGGTTGAGGGCGTGCAGCGACTGGTTAAGCGCCTCGTCACTGAAGACTTCGGGACCCACTCGGCCGTCACCGCTCGCCTCGGCCAGTAGTGCACTGCTCGATACCGTTGTTAACAAAGCGGTCGCATACATGACACCCAACGCGGTTCGACAGGGTCTGGTAACCCGCTTCTTGTTCATGGCATTCTCCTTCTGAAATGGGTCCTGGTGGTAGAATACTAGACCAAATCAGTAGGAAATAGGTGATGGAGTTGTTATCGGGCTGTCATGGCTTTTTTGTTCAAGGGGCAGAACGGCCAGGAGTTCATGGCGGCGGGTTTCCTTTATTGTGGACCTGCCGGGCGGGGCGGTTCCAGATAGTAGCCCGACGGGATCGCTTGCAGCCGCGCGGTGTCCCGTAGGTAAAGGTAGACCCAGGCCGGCCGGTGGGCACCGTCCGGCAGCAGAATCGACCGGATCTCCCGCCGGTATTCGTGTGGTTGCGGCGACTCCTCGCTGCAGGCTTCGTACCGATCCAACCGCTTCAGCAGGGTCAGTGGATCGCGCATGGCATAGAGTTCGCCATGAACCCACTCGTCGGATCGGTCGGATACGACGGCGCCCGGATAATCCTGCACGGCATAGAGCCGGGCCTGTAATCGGCCGGGCGAGACAAAGTCGCTCTGGCCGAGCAGGACCTGGTGCATCGGATGGCCGGCACCCCTGAGCAGGGTGCCGTAGACAAACAGCAGCTTAGTCGTCATGCCGGGCGCTCTTCTTCTTTTTCTTGACCCGGAGGGCGTTCTTGGAGTTTTTCACCAGGTCCTCGATGATCGGTGCCAGCAACACCTCCATGGCGAAGGTCATCTTGGTGCCGGGTATCACCAGGGTGTTGCGGCGCGAGATGAAGGAGTTTTCGATCATGTGCTTCATGTAGACCAGATCGATATTGTACTTCTTGATGATGCGCTTCTTCACCCGGATCACCACCAGACTCTCGTCGGCCGTCGGCACCTCCCTGGAGATAAAGGGGTTGGAGGTGTCCACCGTGGGGATGCGCTGAAAGTTGATGTCGGTGTGAGAGAACTGCGGGGTGATGTGCTCCACGTAGTCATCCATGCGGCGCTTGATCGCCTCGACAATGGATTCGGTGTCGTAGCCGCGGGTCTCGTTGTCGCGCTGGATCTTCTGTATCCACTCCAGGTTGATGATCGGCACCACCCCGATCAGCAGGTCCACATACGGGCGCACCTCCGGCATGCCGCCGTGGAGTCCCTCATAGAGCAGCAGGTCGGTCTCCTCCTTGGTCTCCACCCAGGGGGTGAAGGTGCCCGGTTTCATATCCCACTGCAGGGCCTCCTCCTCGTTATGCAGGTATTGGCGGATCTTGCCCTGGCCGGTCTCCTTGTAGGTCTTGAACAGCAGCGCCAGCTCGTCCAGCAGGTTCGCCTCGGGGCTGAAATGACTCAGGTTGCGACCCTGCTGCTTGGCCAGCTTGGTGGCCTTTTTCATGTCGCTACGGGTGTAGCGGTGGTAGGAGTCACCCTCGATCATCAGCGACTGGATACCTTCACGATAGAAGATATGGCCAAAGGCGTCCCGGACGGTACTGGTGCCGGCGCCGGACGAGCCGGTCACGGCGACAATCGGAAATTCTCTCTTACCCATGGATGCACAATTCTCGGCAATTCTGAACGACGAATCGGCCGATTCTGGCATATTTTCGAGCGGATTGCCCGGCCATTTGAAGATTGAAGGGTGGAGGGTGATGTTTGCAATATTCAAAAAAAGAGGGGGGCAATGCCCCCCTCCACAACCACTGCCGGTCCGGCTGGTCGTCAAAGGCGCCGACCCACCGTTACGTATCAACGCACTCTTGTGGGTGGGTAGGTGTACTTCGACACCGGAAACTGCCTGACACTCAGTTCATGCGGACCTTTTTCACCCGCACGATCTGGTAGGGGCGGCTGATGTAGCTCAGCGGTACGCTCCAGACATGGACCAGTCGGGTGAACGGGAACAGCAGGAACACGCTCATGCCGAAGAACATGTGCAGCTTGAAGATGAAGTTCACATTCTGGATCAGGCTGGGATCGACACTCAGGGTCGCCACGCTCTTCACCCACTCGGTCAGGGCGATCATGGTGCTGGCATCGCCATGGGCGGCGTGCTCAAAGGAGACTACCGTGGTGCTCAGGCCCAGGGCAACGGTGGCCAGCAGCCAGCCGATGATGAAGGTATCACGCTTGCGGCTGACCGCACGCACCCGCGGCTCATTCAGGCGGCGCAACAGCAGCATGATGGCACCGATCAGACAGAGGCTGCCGAAGATCAGACCCGCATAGATGGCAATGTACTGGTGGGTGGCATCGGAGATGCCAGCCGCCAGGAACCAGCTGTGCGGGGTCAGCATGCCGACCAGGTGGCCGAAGAAGACCGCCAGTATGCCCACGTGGAACAGGTTGCTGGCAAGCCGCATGTTCTTGCCGCTCAGCAGCTGACTGGAATCGGCCTTCCAGGTGTACTGTTCACGATCGAAACGGAGCCAGCTTCCCAGCAGGAAGATGGTACCGGCGAGGTAGGGGTAGGCCCCAAAAAAGAAGTTATTCAGTGTCATTCAAAACGCTCCTCAGGCTGCTTGGGCCAGATGTCCACGGTTTTCCACAATGCGAAGTATCCGCGCGTAGGGGCTCTCGGCCTTTTCCAGATTGTCGCCAATCACCTTCAGTACCTTGGCGGCGTCGCCCAGGAAGACCCGCGCCTGCAGGTCGTCCAGTGTGGAGACATACTCCAGGATCAGCGGCAGGAAGTCGGGGATCTCCTTGCTCTCGATCTCCAGGCCGCTGGCCTTGTAGTACTCGGAAAGGTCGATCAGCGCCGGACCGCGACCCCGGTCATCACCAAACAGGTGATGGGTGAGGTGCAGGTCGTGCTCCGGAACCATGTCGAAGGTCTGGACATACTTGCTCTGCAGACCGGTCAGGTCGTGCATGTTTATCCAGGAGATCAGATGGAGCAGATCTTCCTTCTCCTGCGGGCCAATGGCGTCATCCTGGTGGATGGCGTCGATGATCCCGGACAGGTTTTCCATCAGTTCGTCATCCGGATAATCGAGCAGCCGGGCCATGATGTTGTAGATAAGCATCGTGATAATCTCCCGTTAAACGGTATCTTTTTTCCGCGGTTGCTGAATGCCCTGAGGGGTATAGGTGCGTTTGCGTGGCGCGGGGAACAGGGTAAACCCTTCGCCGCTACCACTGCCCTGAGAGCTGACGTTGCCGGCACTGAAACCGTTCTGTCCCTGGAAGGCATAGGGATCTTCCTGCGCCAGCGCCTCGTTGGCGGTTGGGATTACGAAGCGGTCGTTGTAGTTGGCGATACCGAGCATCTGGTACATCTCGTCGGACTGCGCCTCGGTCAGGCCGGCGGCTTCCAGGGCGGCGAGGTTGGTGGTGCCGTCCACGCCCTTGGAACGCTGGTTGCTGCGCATCGCCAGCAGACGGTTCAGGGCGCTGACGATCGGCTTCTCGTCGCCGGCGGTGAGCAGGTTGGCGAGATACTGTACCGGGAAGCGCAGTGCCTCGGCCTTGGGGATCACGCCGTCGGCCTCGGTCGGCAGGGTGCCCTGGTCGATCTGGCTCTGTACCGGCGACAGCGGCGGCACGTACCACATCATCGGCAGGGTGCGATACTCCGGATGCAGCGGGAAGGCGATCTTCCACTCGATGGCCATCTTGTAGACCGGCGAACGCTTGGCCGCTTCCAGCCAGGTGTCGGGGATTCCCTGCTCCTGGGCCTGACGGATCACTTCCGGATCGTTCGGATCGAGGAAGATATCCATCTGCGATTTGTACAGATCCTTTTCGCCGGCCACGGCGGCGGCGTCGCTGATCTTGTCGGCGTCATACAGCACCACGCCCATGTAACGGATACGCCCGACACAGGATTCGGCGCAGGCGGTCGGCATGCCCGACTCGATACGCGGATAGCAGAGGATGCACTTCTCGGACTTGCCGGATTCCCAGTTGAAGTAGATCTTCTTGTACGGGCAGGCGCTGACGCACATGCGCCAGCCGCGGCAGCGGTCCTGATCGATCAGCACGGCACCGTCCTCGTCACGCTTGTAGATCGCGCCGGACGGGCAGCTGGCGACACAGGCCGGATTCAGACAGTGGTTACACAGTCTCGGCAGATACATGTGGAAGGTCTTTTCGAACTCCTTGTAGATCTGCTTCTGGATACCCTTGAAGTTCTGATCCACCGAGCGCTTATCGAACTCGCCGGCCAGGTCGTCTTCCCAGTTCGGACCCCAGTGGATCTTCTCCATACGCTCGCCGGTGATCTGGGAGAGCGGACGGGCGGTCGGCGCCGCCTCGGAGAGGGGCTTGTTCTGCAGCTTGGGGTAGTCGTAGTCGAACGGCTCGTAGTAGTCGTCGATCTCCGGCATGTCGGGGTTGGCGAAGATGTTCAGCAGCTTGCTGATGCGGCCGCCGGCCTTCAGCTCCAGCTGGCCGTTCTCTTTCTTCCAGCCGCCTTTCCACTTCTCCTGGTTCTCCCACTCCTTGGGGAAACCGATGCCGGGCTTGGATTCGACGTTGTTGAACCAGGCGTACTCAACACCCTTACGGTTGGTCCAGATGTTCTTGCAGGTTACAGAACAGGTGTGGCAACCGATGCACTTGTCCAGGTTCAGGACCATTGCGATTTGTGCACGTATATTCATCATTTATTCCTCAATATTCTTTCCACCGGGTGCAGGGTGTCGCCACCCTGCAGGTTGCGATTCACAGACTCAGTTGTTGATTCCCTCAGGATTCAGTTGAGCCTCGCGTTCCGGTGTCAGATCACCTTCCATCCAGTTCACATCGGCATCTTCGATCTTGTGCACGATGACGTTCTCGTCGCGCTGGCTGCCCACGGTCCCGTAGTAGTTGAAGGCGTAGGAGAGCTGTGCGTAACCGCCGATCATGTTGGTCGGTTTCATCACCACCTTGGTCACACTGTTGAGAATGCCGCCGCGTTTACCGGTGGTGTTGGAACCCGGTACGTTCACGTTCTTCTCCTGGGCGTGATACATGATCGCCATGCCCTTGGGTACGCGCTGGCTGACCACGACGCGGGCCACGGTGGCGCCGTTGGCGTTGACCGCCTCGACCCAGT
This sequence comes from Sedimenticola hydrogenitrophicus, assembly GCF_029017505.1. GTDB lineage: Bacteria > Pseudomonadota > Gammaproteobacteria > Chromatiales > Chromatiaceae > Sedimenticola > Sedimenticola hydrogenitrophicus_A. The sequence continues at coordinate 84,805 of NZ_JAQGEI010000007.1, read as the reverse complement.
CGTTGTCCCGGATGCCGATGCTCCTGGCCTCGTCCTCGTTCAGCCAGAAGTAGGGGCCGCCACGGAACAGGGTCAGCATGCGCAGGTTGTCCTGGTAGGAGGAGTGGATACCCCACTTGGAGTGCGGGGTGATCCAGTTCAGCGTCAGGCTCTTCTTGCCTTCCAGCTTCTTCGCCAGTTCCTTCGGCAGGTTCTTGTGCGCACCCAGGTCCTGTGGCGGACGGAAGCAGCAGAGACCCTCGCCGAAGTCCAGCATCCACTCGTGATCGAGATAGAACGAGGCACGTCCGGTCAGGGTACGGAACGGGATGTGCTCGTGGATGTTGGTGTAACAGGCGTTGTAGCTCACCTCCTCGGACTCGATGCCGGACCAGGTCGGCGCGGTGATGATCTTGCGCGGCTGGGCGACGATATCGTGATAGCGGATCTTCTCCTCGTGACGGCCTTCGTACAGATGTTTGTGGCTGATGCCGGTCTTCCTGGACAGCGCGGACCAGGACTTGTGGGCCACCTCGCCGTTGGTCTCCGGCGCCATGTGCAGCACCGTGTCACACACCTGCACATCCTCCAGCAGTGAAGGACGGCCCTTGGAGATGCCCTCCTCGGTGATTATGCCGTTGAGCTCCTTCAACTGGTCGATTTCCAGGTCGGTGTTCCAGTCGATACCCTTGATGTTGTTGCCCAGCTTGTTCATCAGCGGGCCCACCGAGGTGTACTTCTTGTAGGTGTTGGGGTAATCGCGCTCCACCACCTTGAACAGCGGGGCGGTCTTGCCCGGGATCAGGTCACACTCGCCGCGTTTCCAGTCCTTGACCTCGCCATAGGGCTGGGCCAGGGCCTGCGGGGAGTCGTGCTGCATCGGCAGGGCGACCACGTCCTTTACGGTGCCCAGGTGCTTCTCGGCGATCTCGGAGAACTTCTTGGCGATCTTCATGAAGATCTGCCAGTCCGACTTGGACTCGAATGCCGGATCGACCGCCTTGCCCAGTGGATGCACGAACGGGTGCATGTCGGTGGTGTTCAGGTCGGCCTTCTCGTACCAGGTGGCAGTCGGCAGGATGATGTCCGAGTAGGCACCGGTGGAGTTGAGGCGGAAGTTGATGTCCACCATCAGATCCAGCTTGCCGACCGGCGCCTTTTCACGCCACTTGATCTCCTTGCAGCTGGCCCCTTCGGTGCCCTCCTGCATCACGCCGTTCTGGGCGCCCAGCAGGTGCTTGAGGAAATACTCATGGCCCTTGGCGGAACAGCCGATCAGGTTGGCGCGCCAGACGAACAGGTTGCGCGGATGATTCTCCTCGGCATCGATATCCTCGATGGAGAAGGCCATGTCGCCGCTCTTCAACTGCTCTGCCATGTACTGGGACACGCCGGCCTCGTCGGTGGCGCCGGCCGCTTCCGCCGCCTTGACGATCTCCAGCGGGTTCTTGTTGAAGTGCGGCGACGAGGGCAGCCAGCCGAGACGCTGGGAGACGACGTTGTAGTCACCGATCTGGTAACCGCGATACTTGGCGGTGGCAGTGGAGCCAAGGATGTTGTCGGCCTCGACCTTCTCATAGCGCCACTGGTCGGTATGGAAATACCAGTAGGTGGTGCTGTTCATGTGACGTGGCGGACGGTGCCAGTCGAGGGCGAAGGCGATCGGTGCCCAGCCTGCTTGCGGACGCAGTTTCTCCTGACCCACATAGTGCGCCCAGCCGCCACCGGACTGACCCACGCAGCCACAGATGTGCAGGATGTTCATGATACTGCGGTAGCCCAGGTCGTTGTGGTACCAGTGGTTGATGGCGGCACCCATGATGACCATGGATTTGCCACGGGTCTTGGAGGCGTTCTCGGCAAACTCGCGGCCGGTACGGATCAGGTCGGCGGTCTTGATGCCGGTGACCCTGGAGCCCCAGGCCGGGGTGTAGGGTACGCTCGCGTCCTCGTAGGAGGTGGCCAGGTTGTCGCCCAGGCCACGGTCGATACCGTACTGGGAGACCATCAGGTCGAACACGGAGGTGACGAACACTTCCTCACCGGAGGCCAGCTTCAGCTTGCGCACCGGGATGTTGCGCAGCAGGGTGTCATCCTCGCCTTCGGTGAAGTGGGGGAAGGCCACGCTGACCACGTCGTCACGGCTGTTGATGCAGGTGAGTTCGGCCTCGATATCCGCCTGGTCGGCGGCGTTCTTCGGCAGCAGGTTCCACTTGCCTTCCTCGCCCCAGCGGAATCCGACCGAGCCGTTGGGCACCACATAGGCCTTGCTGACCTCGTCATAGACCACGGTCTTCCACTCGGGATTGTTGGACTCGCCCATGTTGTTGTCGAAGTCGGTGGCGCGCAGGAAACGACCGGAGACATAACGGTCGCCGTCCTTGCGCAGCATCACCTGCATCGGCATGTCGGTATAGGTGCGCACATACTCGCTGAAGTAGGGGTCCTGCTTCTTGATGTGGAATTCATTCAGCGCCACATGGCCCATGGCCATGAAGGCGGCGGAGTCGGTGCCCTGTTTTACCGGCATCCAGAGATCGGCGAACTTGACGAACTCGGCGTAGTCCGGGGCCATGGAGACCACCTTGGTGCCGTTGTAACGGGACTCGATGGCGAAGTGGGCGTCCGGGGTCCGGGTCATCGGCAGGTTGGCGCCGCAGATGATGATGTACTTGGAGTTGTACCAGTCGGCCGCTTCCGGCACGTCGGTCTGCTCGCCCCACACCTGGGGAGAGGCGGCGGGGAGGTCACAGTACCAGTCGTAGAAGGAGCCGCAGGCGCCGCCGATCAGCGACAGGTAGCGGGAACCGGCCGCGTAGCTGATCATGGACATGGCGGGGATGGGCGAGAAACCGTAGATGCGGTCCGGACCCCATTTCTTGATGGTGTAGACGTTGGCCGCGGCGATGATCTCGGTCAGCTCTTCCCAGCTGGAACGGACGAAGCCGCCCAGGCCGCGTACGGCGGTGTAGCTCTTGCGTTTGGCGGGGTCCTGCTGGATCGCTTCCCAGGCTTCCACCGGGTCCTTGCCGCTTTTGCGCTCGCTGCGGTAGAGATCGATCAGACGGCCGCGCACCAGCGGATACTTGATGCGGTGCGGGCTGTACAGATACCAGGAGAAGGAGGCGCCGCGCTGACAGCCACGGGGTTCGTGGTTGGGCAGGTCGGGCCGGGTCTCCGGGTAATCGGTCTGCTGCATCTCATAGGCAACCAGACCATTCTTGACAAAGATTTTCCACGAGCAACCACCGGTACAGTTTACCCCGTGGGTGGAGCGGACCACCTTGTCGTGGCGCCAGCGGTTACGATAGGTATCTTCCCACTGGCGATCCTCGTTAGTCACTATACCGTGGCCCTTGGAGAAGGTCCCCTGGACCTTCTTGAAAAACCGCAGGCGGTCAAGAAAGTGGCTCATTGTGTATCTCCTCTAAGCATGTTTTTCACAACGTGCTATTAAACAAAACAGTGTTAAGTTGGAGCAGGCCCTGGCTGGGGGGTAAGTATCCGCATGAGCAAAGCACGTGTGGATAAGCGGGCCTGCTCCAGACCCTTTCAACTCGGGTGATCAGCCACCGGATCAGGGGTTGTCGTACTCCCGTTTCGGACCCAGGTAGTACCACCAGTTGATGGCCAGACAGACCAGATAGAAGATGGCGAAGCCATACAGGGCGTACTCGGGGGTGGCGGCCTTGATCTGTTCACCAAACAACTGTGGGATCAGGAAGGCGCCGTAGGCGGCGACCGCCGAAGTCCAGCCCAGTACGGGTCCGGTCTGTTCCTTGTTGAACACCATGGCGATGGTGCGGAAGGTGGAGCCGTTACCGATGCCGGTGGCGGCAAACAGGATCAAAAACAGCACCAGGAAGGGGATGAAGAAATCTTCCGGGGTGGCTGAGGCATAGGCGGCCTGCAGGAAGTAGGCGACACCAAAGGCGCTGCCAATCATCACAATGGATACCCACTGGGTCACCTTGGCTCCGCCCATCTTATCGGCAATCCAGCCGCCGACGGGACGCAAAAGGGCGCCGATAAAGGGTCCCATCCAGGCGTACATCAGCGCGGAGGGACCGTTGGCATTGACCGTGTCATGGGTCAGCACGCCATTCACCAGCAGATGCTGGTAACCGAATACCACCTTGATCGCCAGGGCGAAACCGGCGGAGTAGCCGATGAAACTGCCGAAGGTCATGGTGTAGATGACACTCATGATCCAGGTGTGCTTGTTGCTGAAGATCTTGAACTGACGCTGCAGATTCGGCTTGATGTCGCCGGGGATCAGCTTCATCAACATCACGGTACCGAACAGGATACCGGCGATCACCGGCCACTTGGCCCAGCCCGGCGCGCCCAGTCCGGTCGGTGCCGGCAGGATGATATAGAGACCGATGGCGGCGGTGAGGAAACCGATCAGCAGCATGCCGGTAATCTTGCCCATGGCGCCCAGTGGAGAGCCGATGTGCGGAGAGACATGCTCGGTACGGATGTTGTGCATGCCGAACCAGCCAGCAAAGGCCAGCGGAATCAGCAACAACAGCCAGACATAACCGCCGTTGTGAATATAGCTCTCGGTACCGGCCGGAATCTTGCCGATCAGGGTGCCGGAGGTGTTCTCCAGGATCATCGGTTCACCGCCGAAGATACCGAAGGTCATCACCAGCGGGATCAGGACCTGCATGGTGGTGACGCCGAAGTTACCCAGGCCCGCGTTCAGACCCAGCGCCAGACCCTGTTGACGTTTGGGAAAGAAGAAGCTGATGTTGGACATGGAGGAGGCGAAGTTGCCGCCGCCGAAGCCGGAGAGGAAGGCCAGGGCCTGAAAGATCCACAGCGGGGTCTCCTTGTCCTGCAAGGCGATGCCGGCACCGATGGCCGGTAACATCAACAAGGCCGTGGTAAAGAAGATGGTGTTTCGGCCACCGGCAATACGGATGAAGAAGCTGCTGGGGATGCGCAGCGTGGCGCCGGTCAGGCCGGCGATGGCGGCCAGGGTGAACAGTTCCGATTTGGCGAACGGGAAGCCGAGGTTGAGCATCTGCACGGTGATGATGCCCCAGTACAGCCAGACGGCAAAGCCGCACAGCAGGCTGGGGATCGAGATCCAGAGGTTGCGGTTGGCAACCCGCTTGCCCTCCGACTCCCAGAACTGGGAGTCTTCCACATCCCATTTTTGTAAATCAGCCATAATTGCCTCTCTATTTTGATTGTTACTGCTTCAATCGTGGTGTTTTTTCACTCTTGTCACTACTCAAGCGTATCCACAGCGGCCGCCTTCAGCTGACGCATGCGCATGTCGTCCGCCTCCAGCCTCGCGCGTTGTTTCGATTCGGAATACCTGGCGATCAGCTCTTCCAGCAGGTGCGCCTGCTCAACCGCGGCCTTGGCGGCGGCGTACTCTTCCGGGCATTCGTGGGATTTCACATACTCATCCACCGCATGCCCCTTGGCGATCTCCATATCCTGTTCCTGATGCTCCCGGGCGAAGGTGTAATGCATCCAGATCAACGAGACGCAGGTGGCGCCGTAGAGCAGCATGAAGACGGTGGAGTTGACCCCGGTGATATCCTTCATGGCGCCGAACATGATGGGCAGCAGGAAGCCGCCCATGCCGCCGGCCAGGCCGACGATGCCGGAGATGACGCCGATGTTCTCGGGATACTCGTCGGAGAGAAACTTGAACACCGACGCCTTGCCGAAGCCCCAGGCGATGCCGACGATGAACAGCAGCACGGTGAACACCCAGACGTTCAGGCCGAGATCGTAGGTGACCGGGCCGTTGAGGGTCTTGATGGTGACGGCGGTCTGCGGATAGGACATGAAGAACAGGCAGACCCAGGAGATCCACATCACCCACCAGGTCACCTTGTAGGCGCCGTACTTGTCGGAGAACCAGCCGCCGAGGGCGCGGATCACCCCGGAGGGGAGCACGAAAATGGCGGCCAGCAGGGCGGCGGTGGTGAGATCGAATCCATACTCGTTGATGTAGTACTTGGTCATCCACAGGGAGAGGCCGACAAAGCCGCCGAAGACCAGGGAGTAGTACTGGCAGTATTTCCACACTTTGGGGTCTTTCAGTACGGCCAGCTGCTCTTTTATGGTGATGGTCTTGGCGACCTTGTGGTCGGGGTCCTCGTAGGTGAACATCCAGAACAGGATCACCACCACGCCCATGGCGACGGCGTAGACCTTGGGGACCATGGTCCAGCCATAGGCGACCACCAGGGAGGGGGCGACGAACTTGGTCAGCGCCGCGCCGGCGTTCCCCGCGCCGAAGATACCCATGGCGAAGCCCTGCTTCTCCTTGGTGAACCAGCGGGCGGTGTAGGCGATGCCGACCGAGAAGGAGGCGCCGGCGATACCGACAAACAGGCCCAGCACCAGGAACTGCCAATACTGGGTGGCGCTGCCGATGAACCAGAGCGGGAGGATCGTGGCGCACATCAGGATGAAGTAGACGATGCGGCCGCCGAACCGGTCGGTGAGCATGCCGACCGGCAGCCGCACCAGGGAGCCGGTCAAAATGGGCGTGGCGATCAGCAGGCCGAACTGGGTATCGTTCAGGGTGAGCAGCTGTTTGATCGGGATGCCGATGATGGAGAACATCACCCAGACCGCGAAGCAGGCAGTGAAGGCGATGGTATTCATGCTCAGTACGGATATTGCTTTTCTTTGCTGACTAGCCATGTTTTCAATACCTGTCACTATCAAATTTATTTGGCAAATTATTGAGAAGAAACAGCCCGCTCGTTGGTGTGTGGGATGCAGTCTATACCCATAAAATGGTTGTGGAAGTGGGGTGGTCGGCCGCTCGGAGGTCGGGGATGCCACTAAAGAGGTAGTGGGGGTAGAGGTTTTAAGTGCATGTAAATAAAGGGAAAAATAACTTCCCAATGGGCAGTGGCCAGCGGGATGTAAACCCTGCAAAGATTAAGGTGGTACTGCTAAAGACCTTGCCTCTACCACCCCTGCTCGGGATAAGATCCCCGCATGGCACCCCGTTTCAAAAATTCCATAGTCCTGCGCATGGGGATCTCCATGGGATCCATCATCCTGCTTGGTTTTGTCACCATGCTGGGATCGATCATCATCGAAGAGAAGACCCAGGGTCATGCAGCGGCGGTCAATCAGGCCGGCAGCCTGCGCATGCAGTCCTATCGCATCGCCACCCGGCTGGTCTACCAGTCGGATATCGATCCCGAGACCTACTGGAAGCTGACCAACCAACTGGTGCAGGAGTTTGAGGAGCGGCTGCGCAGCCCCCGCCTGATCGGTATCCTGCCAGCCAACCCGGAACATAAGCTGACCCGGGCCTACAACCGGATCAATCAGCAGTGGCACAAGAAGATCAAGCCGGTGCTGACGGTCTATGTCAGTCTGATGGCACCAAGCAAGAGTACCCTGATGCCGCCGCACGAGATCGGCGATCCGCTCTGGGCCACCACCCAGCAGAACATACGCGAGCGCTACGTCTCCATCGTCGACCGCTTTGTCGGCGATATCGATAAGCTGGTTCGGCTGCTGGAAGAGGGGACCGAGTCGAACATCCAGTGGCTGCGGATCATTCAGCTCAACTCGCTGTTCCTGACCCTGGCGGCGGTGTTCTACACCATGTATCTGGTACAGGCAGCGGTGTTGCCGCCGCTGCGTGACCTGCTGCGTTTTGCCCAGCATGCGCGGCGCGGTGATTTCACGGTGCGGGTCAAACACGAGCAGGGCGATGAACTGGGCCAGCTGGGCCGCGCCTTCAACGGCATGGCGGACGACCTGTCCAAGATGTATGCCGACCTGGAGAAACGGGTGCGGGAAAAGACCGCCGACCTGGAACGCAGCAACCGCTCGCTGGAGCTGCTGTACAAGACCACCCACCGCCTCAGCGACACCCATATATCACCGCAGATGTACGAAGAGCTGCTCAAGGATATCGAGAAGGTGGTCGGCTTCGGTCCCGGAAATATCTGCCTGGCCAAATCGATGGGCGGCGAGGTGTTCACCCTGGCCTCCAGCAATCTGTCGGGGACGACCGTCTGCAACAAGGAGGAGTGCCTGACCTGCATGAACCAGCAGGGGACCCAGATCAAGGAGTGGCGTGAGTCCGACCTGACGGTGCGGCGGGTGTTGTCGATACCGATTCGGGATCAGGATGAGCAGCATGGCATCCTGTTCATCGCCATCCCCGAGGGTACCCTGCTTAAGGTGTGGCAAAAACAGCTGCTGGAGGCGGTGGCGGACCACATCGGCGCGGCCATCAGCGTGGCCTACCGCACCACCTACAACCGGCGGCTGGCACTTTACGAGGAGCGGGGGGTGATCGCCCGCGAGTTGCACGACTCCCTGGCCCAGTCGCTCTCCTATCTGAAGATTCAGGTGAGTCGCCTGGACATGGCACTGAAGCAGTCCCGCGATGAACAGACCATCCAGGGCGTAGTGCAGGAGATCCGCGAGAGCCTGAGCAGTGCTTACCGGCAGCTGCGCGAGTTATTGACCACCTTCCGCCTGAAGGTGGATGGCCGGGGCCTGCGCCAGGCGTTGGAGGATGCGGTTGACGAGTTCAATGGTCGCAGCGATATCGATATCCGGCTCGATTGCAATCTGCAGGGACTGCAACTGAGCGAGAACCAGGAGATCCATGTGCTGCAGGTGATACGCGAGGCGCTCTCCAACGTGATCCGCCACTCCGGCGCCACGACGGCACAGGTGACTTTGACGGGCGGGGAGGATGAGCCGATCCGGGTGAGCGTGGTGGATGACGGCCATGGTATCCCGGACTCGCCCGAACGCTCCCGCCATTACGGCCTGGCGATCATGGATGAGCGGGTCAGGAGCCTGGACGGTACGCTGACGATCGAGCCGTTGCCGGAGCACGGGACCCGGGTGGTATTCGAATTCATGGCCTCGAAAAAAGACCATGAGACAATAGATGAGAAGGTGGATACCATAGAGTTATGAATAAGGCGATGCCGATTTCTATCATGATTATTGACGATCATCCGCTGTTCCGGAAAGGGCTGGGGGATCTGATCGGTATGGACCCGGAGCTGTGCCTGGTGGCCGAGGCCTCCTCGGGAGAGGAGGGACTGACCCGGGCCCTGGAACTTAAACCGGAACTGATTCTGCTCGACCTCAACATGAAGGGGATGGATGGTCTGCAGACCCTCAAGGCGCTGAAGCAGACCGATCTGGAGAGCTATGTGGTGATGCTGACCGTCTCCAATAGCGAGAGTGATGTCACGGCGGCACTGCGCCTGGGCGCCGATGGCTATCTGTTGAAGGATATGGAGCCGGAGAATGTCCTGGAACAGATCCAGATCGCCGCCTCCGGCCGGCTGGCGATCACCGACAGCCTGACCGAACTGCTGGCCCGGGCACTGCGCGAGGATGCCCGTCCCCGCTCACCCAGCGAGGCGGGCCTGACCCCGCGGGAAGAGGAGATCCTGGAGCTGATCGCCAGCGGCATGAGCAACAAGCAGATCGCCCGGGAACTGGATATCGCCGAGGGTACCATCAAGGTGCACGTCAAACACCTGTTGAAGAAACTCAACCTGCGCACCCGGCTGGAAGCGGCGGTCTGGTGTACCAAGAACAGCCCGGCGGGGTGAAGAAGTTTGAAGTTTGAAGGGTGAACTGAAGCAACCCTGATTTTGGTCTTCAGATCGTAGGATGCGGTGAGTGAAGCGAACCGCATCAGGACACTGGCGCCGTTTTCAGTGGGGGTTGGTGCGGTTCGCAAGCTCACCGGCACCCTACTTCCGAAAGGGGGTGACCCGCTCGACGTTTGGCACTGAACCGGTACTGGGAGTAAAACGGCTCGTCAATGCCGAGCGCCCACATTCAGGATTGCTTCGTGAAGGGTGAAATCGTACATTTCTTTTCTTTCATACTTCAAACTTCACCCGTCAAACTTCAAACTTTCCAAACAGGCCTCCACCATCGCCCGGGCGGCATTCGAGATTGAACGGTTGGTGTGGGTCACCGCCCCCAGGGTGCGGCTCAGCCGCGGTTCCGCGATATCCAGCACCTTCAGCTCGGGGTCATGGGTCATGCTCTCCGGCAGCAGGCTCCAGCCGAGTCCAATGGAGACCATCATCTTCAGGGTCTCGAAATAGTTGGTGGCCATGCCGACCTTCAGACTGAGCCCGAGCGGCCGCAGGGCCTGTTCCAGGATGCCCCGGGTGTAGGTGCCCTCGGCCACCAGCACCGCCTGGTACTCGACCAGATCGGCCAATGAAACCAGCGGCCGGGCGGCCAGGGGATGCTCTTTCGCTACCACGAAGAGCAGCGGGTCGTGCCAGATGGGCTGGGTGGTCAGGTTGGTGATCGGTTCCGTGGGCAGGGTGACAATGGCCAGCTCCAGATCGCCCTGCAGCACCGCACCACAGGCCGTCTCCGAATCCATGAAGCGGATATCCAGCTGAACTTCGGGATAGCGCCGGCTGTAGCGTTTGAGCGCCGGCGGCAGGCGCCGCAGGCCGATATGATGGCTGGTGCCCATGATCAGCCGGCCGCCCACCTCGCCGGCGAGATTGGCGATGCTGCGACGGATGTCCTCCAGCTCGTAGATCATCCGCCGGGCCCGGGGCAGCAACTGCCGGCCCGCCTCGGTCAGGCTGATCTTGCGGCTGATGCGGTCGAACAGGCGGGTATTCAGCTCCTCTTCCAGGGCGGCCACCCGTTTGCTCACCGCCGGCTGGGTCAGGTGCAACTGCTCGGCGGCGAGGGAGAAGGAGGCGCTCTCCGCCACCGCCAGAAAGGCCTTCAATGCATTAATATCCATCACAGTATCCTACGGGTTGTGTTTGATTCCTCATTCCCACGCTCTGAGACTGTGAAAGTATTCGGGCTGATCAACGCGGCAAAAAAATTGACCGCCTGAGAAGCCCGTAGAGAGGCGATCGCCACCTCGGGAAGGGTTTGGGTACCCCCCTTTTCGCGTCATTTGGCAATTCTTTCACAGTCTCTCTGCGTGGAAATGCATGCTGCCGTGCCCCGAGTGCGCGCCGTAACCTGGCGTTTGACGACCGCGGACGCGTTGGGTTAAGCGGCGCCCGGGCTTTGTCGTGGCCTGCATGGGCGGTGCCTGTGCGCCGCTAACCCAACCTACAGGTTCCGGTCCCGGCCTAGAAAACAATATATTCCTTAAAGGAATTATAAACATAAAAAAGATGAATTTGTTTTATATTTAATCGGGGTTTATCCTTTCGGCTCCATTCACAGGTGGCAGAACGATGAGCGCAAAAACTCTCTACGACAAGATCTGGCAGGAGCACGTGGTGCGGACCGACGCGGACGGCACCACGCTCCTTTATATTGACCGGCAACTGGTGCACGAGGTGACCTCGCCCCAGGCCTTCGAGGGCCTGCGGCTGGCCGGGCGCAAGCCCTGGCGCACCAGTGCCACCATCGCAACCCCCGACCACAACGTGCCGACCCTGGGCCGGGCTCAGGGTATCGACGATCCGATCGCACGTCTGCAGGTGGAGACCCTGGATCGCAACTGCGAGGAGTTCGGTATCACCGAATTCGGCATGTCCGATGTCCGTCAGGGCGTGGTGCATGTGATGGGCGCGGAACAGGCGCTGATCCTGCCCGGTATGACCGTGGTCTGCGGCGATTCCCACACCGCCACCCACGGCGCCTTCGGTGCCCTGGCGTTCGGTATCGGCACCTCCGAGGTGGAGCATGTGCTGGCGACCCAGACCCTGATCCAGAAGAAATCCAAGTCGATGCTGGTGAGCGTCGACGGCCAGGTCGGTCCCGGCGTCACCGCCAAGGATATCGTGCTCAAGATCATCGGTGTCCTGGGCACCGCCGGCGGCACCGGCTATGTGATTGAATTCGGTGGCGAGGCGATCCGCGCCCTGAGCATGGAGGGGCGCCTGACGGTCTGCAACATGGCCATCGAGGCGGGCGCTCGCGCCGGCTTCGTGGCGGTGGATGACACCACCCTCGACTATCTCAAGGGTCGCCCCTATGCGCCGAAGGGCGAGCAGTGGGCGCAGGCCGAGGCCGCCTGGCGCGGACTGCAATCCGATGCGGGGGCGGAATTCGACGCCGTGGTGCATATCGATGCCGCGGCAATACAGCCCCAGGTGACCTGGGGCACCTCGCCGGAGATGGTGCTGCCGGTGGATGGCATCGTGCCCGATCCGGACCAGGAAAAAGATCCCACCAAGGCCGACGGCATGCGCCGCGCCTTGCAGTACATGGGGCTGGAAGCCGGCACCCCGCTGGTGGATATCCGCCCGGATCATGTGTTTATCGGTTCCTGCACCAACGGCCGGATCGAGGACCTGCGGGCCGCGGCCGAGGTGGCCAGGGGCCGCAAGGTGGCGCCCAATATCGTGCAGGCGCTGGTGGTGCCGGGCACCGGCCTGGTCAAGCAGCAGGCGGAAGCCGAGGGCCTGGACAAGATCTTCATCGAGGCCGGTTTTGAATGGCGCGAGCCCGGTTGTTCCATGTGCCTGGCGATGAATGCCGACCGGCTCAAGCCGGGTGAGCGCTGCGCCTCCACCTCGAACCGCAACTTCGAGGGGCGCCAGGGGCAGGGCGGACGCACCCACCTGGTGAGTCCGGCCATGGCCGCCGCAGCGGCCGTGATGGGTCATTTTGTTGATGTGAGGGGGCTCTGATGGAAGCTTTTAATACCTTTACCGGTGTGGTGGCCCCGCTGGACCGCTCCAATGTGGATACCGACGCCATTATTCCCAAGCAGTTTCTCAAGTCGATCAAGCGTACCGGCTTCGGTCCCTACCTGTTCGACGAGTGGCGCTACCTGGATCACGGCGAGCCCGACATGGACTGCACCCATCGGCCGTTGAACGATTCCTTCGTGCTCAATGACGCCCGCTATGCCGGCGCCCAGGTGCTGCTGGCGCGGGACAACTTCGGTTGCGGCTCGTCGCGCGAACACGCCCCCTGGGCGCTGGCCGATTACGGCTTCAAGGTGGTCCTGGCCCCCAGCTTTGCCGATATCTTTTTCAACAACTGCTTCAAGAACGGTATCCTGCCGATCCGCCTGAGCGCCAGCCAGATCGACGGCCTGTTCGCCAAGGCGACCGGGGACGAGGCGCTGAGGATCACCGTGGACCTGCAGGCCCAGACCCTGACCATGTCCGACGGTGAGGTAATCGGCTTCGAGGTGGACGAGTTCCGCAAGCAGTGCCTGCTGGAGGGGCTGGACGATATCGGTCTGACCCTGCGCCACAGCGACGAGATCGCCGCATTCGAGCAGCAGCGCCGGGAGAAGGCGCCGTGGATCTTCGGCGAGGGCTGATGGGTCTGAATCGTGCCGGGGGTCGGGGTCGATATTTCGACTCTAATTCCCGTCTGTAGAGCAACATACAACAAGGTTAAACAACAATGAGCAAAAATATTCTGGTACTGCCGGGTGACGGCATCGGTCAGGAGATCGTCGCCGAGGCGGTCAAGGTGCTGGCCTGCCTGCGTGACGACTACGGTTTGGATATCGACATGGACGAGGCACTGATCGGCGGCGTGGCCTATGACGCCGCGGGCCATCCGCTACCCGAGGCGACCCTGAACCTGGCGAAAGAGGCCGATGCGATGTTGCTGGGTGCCGTGGGCGGACCCAAGTGGGAGCCGCTGGACATCTCGGTGCGTCCGGAGAAGGGGCTGCTGGGGCTCCGCAAGGAGCTGGGACTGTTCGCCAACCTGCGTCCGGCCATCCTCTATCCGCAGCTGGCGGATGCCTCCACCCTGCGACCGGAGGTGGTCTCCGGCCTGGATATCATGATCGTGCGCGAGCTGACCGGCGGCATCTACTTCGGCCAGCCGCGCGGCGTACGGGTGTTGGAGAGCGGCGAGAAGGAGGGCTTCAATACCCTGGTCTACCGCGAGTCCGAGGTGGACCGCATCGTCCGTGTGGCCATGGACATTGCGATGAAGCGCAACAAGCGGGTCTGCTCGGTGGACAAGGCCAATGTGCTGGAGTGCACCGAGATGTGGCGCGAGGTGGCGGTCAAGGTGGGCGCCGACTATCCCGAGGTGGAACTCTCCCACATGTATGTGGACAATGCGGCCATGCAGCTGGTGCGGGCGCCAAAACAGTTCGATGTGATGGTGACGACCAACATGTTTGGCGATATCCTCTCCGATTGCGCCTCCATGCTGACCGGTTCCATCGGCATGCTCCCCTCCGCCTCGCTGGACGAGCACGGCAAGGGCATGTACGAGCCGATCCACGGCTCGGCGCCGGATATCGCCGGTCAGGGCGTGGCCAATCCCCTGGCGACCATCCTCTCGGTGGCCATGATGCTGCGCTACTCGCTGGATGAGGACAACATGGCAGAGCGGGTCGAGCGGGCGGTGAACAAGACCCTGGATCAGGGATTGCGCACCCCGGACATCTACTCCAAGGGTACGCAGAAAGTGGGTACCGAGGCGATGGGCGACGCGGTGGTCGCGGCGTTGCGAGAAGGCTAGCCGACACGCGGTTTATAACGAATTTTTGTACTTATATAGGTGGAAGCAATGAAACGGGTAGGTTTTGTCGGCTGGCGTGGTATGGTGGGCTCGGTCCTGATGGAGCGGATGCTTGCGGAGAAGGACTTCGATCTGATCGACGAGCCGGTCTTCTTTACCACTTCTCAGGTGGGACAGGAGGGACCCGACATCGGCAAGCCGATACCCGCGCTCAAGGATGCCACCCGCATCGACGAGTTGAAGGCGATGGATGCCATCGTCTCCTGCCAGGGCGGTGACTACACCAAGCAGGTCTACAAGGATCTGCGCGGCGCCGGTTGGGACGGCTACTGGATCGATGCCGCCTCCGCCCTGCGCATGGAGCAGAACAGCGTGATCATCCTCGATCCGGTCAACATGGACGTGATCCAGGGCGCCCTGGCCTCCGGGGTGAAGGACTTCATCGGCGGCAACTGCACCGTCAGCCTGATGCTGATGGCCCTGGGCGGTCTGTTCAACCGGGACCAGGTGGAGTGGGCCACCGCCATGACCTATCAGGCGGCTTCCGGTGCGGGCGCCAAGAATATGCGTGAGCTGCTGAGCCAGATGGGCGCGGCGCATGCCTCGGTAGAGGGGCTGCTGGCCGATCCTGCCTCGGCTATTCTGGGCATCGATCGGGACGTGGCGGCCGCCATGCGCAGCGAGGCGTTTCCCACCGACAACTTCGGGGTGCCGCTGGCCGGCAGCCTGATCCCCTGGATCGATACCCAACTCCCCAACGGCCAGAGCCGCGAAGAGTGGAAGGGCGGGGCCGAGACCAACAAGATCCTCGGGCGTGAGGCCAACCCGGTGCCGATCGACGGACTCTGTGTACGCATCGGTGCCATGCGTTGCCACAGCCAGGCCCTGACCATCAAGTTAAGGCAGAATCTGCCGATGGATGAGATCGAGGCTATGCTGGCGGAGGCCAACGACTGGGTCAAGGTGATCCCGAACGACCGGGAGCGCACCGTGCGCGAGCTGACACCGGCCGTGGTGACCGGGACCCTGGACGTACCGGTGGGGCGGCTGCGTAAACTGGCCATGGGTGAGGACTACCTCTCGGCATTCACCGTGGGTGATCAGTTACTCTGGGGGGCGGCGGAACCGCTGCGCCGCATGTTGCGTATCCTGCTCCAGGACTGAACGGTAATCGGTAACAGACCGGGAGTTGGCCCAGCGGCATCGACAGGCGGCTGGGTCAGCTCCCTTTTTGTTGTGGCGGGTCTAGGAGCCTGTTGGATTTAACACTGACCTACTGCGGAAAAGCCGAATTTGGCCATATTTTCCGATCTTTCTCGTTAAATAGGTCCACTATTCGCCTCGAAAGATCAAAAAATCTGGCTCAAATCGGCTTTCCCTCGCTACGGTCGGTCAAACCCGACAGGCTCCTAGTACTACTTCAATTTTGATAAAGTACGTTTGTAGGGTGGATAAGCCGGTAGGCGCATCCACCAATGCTCACGGGATGATTGGCCTGCCTTGCCGGCCTCACACGATGGCTTGCCTCCTCGAATCCGGCCCCTTTTTCAGCGCCAGCCCAAGCCGCTCCCGGCCATCCATGGCCTCCACGGCATAAGTCCATCCGTGGACAAAACTCGCTTCGCTCAAACAAGGGCAGGCTTGAATCTGAAAAAGGGGCCGAATTCGAGGCGCCACCAAGACCGACCAACAAGGCAGGCCAATCACTTACAGACCGTGTGAATAGTTACCTAACATGTTGAATTTTAATTTATATATTTGATGCAGTTTGGCCCGGTTCCCGGTTCCCGGTTAACTTTATTTGTGGGTGAGTGTTGATGACGGATAAAAAGGTGGATATCGCGGTCGTGGGCGCGACCGGGATCGTCGGCGAGACGATGCTCGCGATCCTGAAAGCGCGCCGCTTCCCCGTGGGCAAGGTCCATGCGCTGGCCAGTCAGCGCTCGGTCGGCAAGCGGGTCGCGTTCGGGGATAAGTATCTGGTGGTGCGGGATCTGGCCGGGTTCGATTTCTCCCAGGTCAGGATCGCCCTGTTTTCTGCCGGGGCGGCTGTCTCCGCCGAATATGTCCCGAAAGCGGTGGAAGCGGGTTGTATCTGCATCGATAATACTTCACAGTTCCGTCATGAATCCGATATTCCCCTGGTGGTACCGGAAGTCAATCCGGAACGGGTCGCCGATTACCGGCAGCGCGGAATCATCGCCAATCCAAACTGTTCTACCATCCAGCTGATGGTGGCCCTGAAGCCGATCCATGCCGCGGTAGGCATCGAGCGCATCAATGTCTGTACCTACCAATCCGTTTCCGGTGCCGGGCGTCGGGCGATCGAAGAGCTGGCGGGACAGACCGCGCGACTGCTCAATGGTCAGTCGATAAAGCCGCTTGTCTTTGCCAAGCAGATCGCCTTCAATGTGCTGCCCCAGATCGACGACTATATGGAAAACGACTATACCCGTGAAGAGATGAAGATGGTGTGGGAGACCCGCAAGATCCTGGGTGACGAATCGCTACGGGTCAATCCGACGGCGGTGCGGGTGCCGGTGTTTTTCGGTCACGCCGCGGCGGTGCATATCGAAACCGGGGAGAAGATCGGCGCGCAAGAGGCGCGGAACCTGCTTCTGAATTCACCCGGTATCGAGTTGCTGGATGAGTCGATCGATGGCGGATATCCCACGCCGGTGACGGAATCCGCCGGGCATGACGGTGTCTTTGTCGGACGCGTTCGTGAAGATATTTCGCATCCGCGCGGGCTCAATTTGTGGATTGTGTCTGATAATGTGAGAAAGGGTGCGGCACTTAACACAATTCAGATTGCTGAAATTTTGGAAAAAGACTATTTGTAAGCTATAGTTAGGCCACAATTATTAAGTGTATTCTATGATTTGGGTATTTGCCGGCGTTACCTGTCTGACAATTCAGGGCAGCGGGTATGGAAGGGGGAGACATGGTTCGTAAATTATCCTTGGCTATTGCCTTGGTAATCGGGATATCACCACTAAGCAGCTACGCGGTCGGACTGGGGAATATCCACCTCAACTCTGCATTGAATCAGTATTTTGATGCGGAGATTGACCTGTTGTCGGTCGATCAGGATGAGATCACCGATATCAAGGTGAATCTGGCCAGCCCCGAGGCGTTTCGCCGCTCCGGAATAGATCGTCCGTACATCCTCAGCAAGCTGCGCTTCACGGCAGAGGAGACGGCGGACGGCAAGAGCGTCATCCGCGTCTCCAGCCGCGATCCGATCCGCGAACCTTTTCTCAATTTCCTCATCGAGGTGAACTGGCCGAAAGGCAGGCTGTTACGGGAATATACCGTGCTGCTGGATCCGCCGGTCACCCTGGGGCGCCGCCCGGCACCGGTGCAGCAGGCGCCGATGCAGCGGGCTCCGGATAGCCGCATAGCGGCCCCGGCCCCGCGGGCGCCGGCACCCGCCGGCCGCTCGGCCGTTGCCCCTTCCGATGTCACCTGGGCCGGCAGTCCCGCAGTCGGCGAATATGGCCCGACCCAACGCAACGATACCCTGTGGGGTATTGCCAGTCAGGTGCGCACAGAGGGCGCCACTATGGCGCAGATGATGATCGCCCTGCAGCGGGCCAACCCGCAGGCGTTCATCAACCAGAATATCAACAACCTCAAGGTGGGGCAGGTCCTGCGTATTCCCACGGCCGATGAGGTACGGCAGCTGAGTCGACGCGAGGCGTCGATCGCCTATCGTGAGCAATTGCAGGATTGGCAGGCCGACAGCCAGCCGAGCGAAATGGCCTCGGAGGGCGCCGCTGCCGATCAGCCGATGGGCATGGAACAGCAGGCCGATGCTGCACCCGCGCCCTCAGCCGAGCTGAAGATCGCCTCAGCACGACCCAGCGGGGAGGGCGAGGCGGGCGCCAACGGAGGCGCTGGTGAAGGCGTCAGCGAGGGGGCCGGGGTGGATCAGCTGAAACAGGAGCTGATCGCCTCCGAGGAGGCCAAGGAGGCGGCGCTGCAGGAGGCGGAGGCGGTGCGCTCCCGGGTGGAGGACCTGGAGTCCCAGCTTGAAGACCTGCAGCGTCTGCTGAGTCTGAAAAATGATCAGTTGTCGCGGCTGCAGGCCGGGGTCGCGGGGAGTACCGACACCCCTGAAGAGCCCCCCCTGGTCAGTGAAGGCACGGACGGCGCAGCCGATGGCGCACCGGTGATGGCCGAGCCGGAGGCGGAGAGCGCGGCACCCGCCGAGGGTGAGACGGCGGAAGCCGATCAGCCGCCGGTCATGGAAGAGGAGCCTGCCGACACGGTCGTACCGGAGGGCGCTCCGCTTGCCGGTGGGGATGAGCCCTCCCCGGTGATGGAAGAGGAGACCCCGAAACCTGAGGTGATCGACCAGGCGCCTGTAACCGAAACCGAGCCGCAACCGGAACCGGCGGCACAGCCGGCCCCCCCGCCGGCACCCGCCGAGCCCGCCGAGGAAGACGGACTGCTGGCGATGATCGGCCAGGATACCACCCTGCTGGGTGTGGCGGTGGCCGGTATCGTGGTCCTGCTGGCACTCCTCTGGGTGGCCATCAGCCGTCGCCGTTCCCATAGTGCGGACTTCCAGGAGAGTATCCTGATCAGTACCATCGATGAGAGCGACTCCGAGCAGCTGATGGACGAGATCGGTCAGGAACCGGCATCGCATTCGACCGAGGAGACCTCATTCCTGAGCGACTTCTCGCCCAGCGATATCGATGCCCTGCAGGATGAGACCGGCGAGGTGGACCCACTGGCGGAGGCGGACGTCTATATCGCCTACGGACGCTACCAGCAGGCGGAGGAGCTGATTCGTCAGGCGATAGAGAAGTCCCCGGAGCGGACGGAACTGAAGTACAAACTGTTCGAGATCCTCTATGCGACCAAGGATAAGGATGGCTTTGTCGCCCTGGCCGAAAGCGCATCGGCGGAAGGTCTGGATCAAAGGGATCCGGCGGCCTGGGGCAAAGTGATCGCCATGGGAGCCCAATTGGCCGCCGGCCACGCCCTGTTCGCGGGGGCTGCAGCCACCTCAACGATCGACGACGAACTGAGCTCGCTGGAGGATGAACTGGGCCTGGACAACGAGCTCGACCTGGACCTGGACTCCACCGCGGTCGATCTGGCGGACCAGGAGGACGACCAGCTGGAGTCCGTCGCTGCCCTGGATATGGATGAGGGTTCCGAATTCTCAACCCTGGATGATCTGGCCGATCTGAACCTGGACAGCGAACTGCTCAAGGCCAATCTGGATGAGATCAGCACGGATCTGGGCTTTGAGCCGGAAGGCGCGGAGCCGGCGCCGGCCGCGGAAGAGGATGCGGAGATACTCTCCCTCGAAGGCGAAGAGGACCTCGCCCTGGATGCCGATACCGACCTCAATCTGGTGACGGACCGTGACACCGTGGATGAGGATACCGCGGATGGCGATCTGACCCTGAGCGAGCTGGATACGGAAGGACTGCTGGATGAGGAGAGTGCCTTCGCCATCGAGGATCCGCTGGAGAGCGCGGAAATGGATGACCTGAGGCTGGATGCCGAGTCGGAGGCCGAGCAACTGGGTGACGCGGTACTCGATTTCAGCGACCCGCTGTCGCTGGAAGGGACCGATTCGCAGATGTATGATTCGCTTGAGCTGGGCCCGGAGGATGACGAGAGGCCCCTGGAGCTGGATGAGTCCTTCTCCCTGGCTGATCTGGACCAGGAGGATGAGGACGATGTACAGCTTGAGGGAGAAGCGGGCGACCTCACCGACGAGATCAACACCAAGCTGGACCTGGCCCGCGCCTATGTCGAAATGGAAGATGCCGATGGCGCCAGAAGTATCCTTGACGAGGTGGTCAAAGAGGGCAACGAAGGGCAGCAGGCGGAGGCGCGGAAGCTGCTGGGTCAGCTCTCCTGACAGCTTTCAGCGGTAACAGACGGAAGGCGCACCCCGGTGCGCCTTCTGCTGTTTTGGCTTCTCTATGACATTCAGGAGCAGAGGCTGAATGCGTTTGGCAATGGGTATCGAGTACGACGGCTCCGCATTTCACGGCTGGCAGTTACAAAAATCCGGGGTGCGCACGGTGCAGCTGCTGCTGGAGACGGCGCTGGGCAAGGTGGCGGCCCATCCGGTGCGTACCCACTGTGCCGGCAGGACCGATACCGGGGTGCATGGCGAGGGGCAGGTGGTCCATTTTGATACGCCTGCGCTGCGCCCGCTGCGGGGTTGGCTGCTGGGGACCAACGTCAATCTGCCCGACGATGTGAATGTCAACTGGGTGCGCGAAGTGCCGGAGTCGTTCCATGCGCGGTTTTCCGCCATCAGCCGCAGTTACCGCTACGTCATACTGAATCGCCCCACCCGGTCGGCCATCTGGCGCCATCGCGCGGTGTGGATCCACCAGCCACTGGATGAGCAACGCATGCAGGTGGCGGCGACGCACCTGATGGGCACCCATGACTTCTCCTCCTATCGGGCGGTCGGCTGTCAGGCCAAGAGCCCGGTCAGAACCATCAGCCGGCTGCTGGTGCGCCGGGAGGATGACCGGGTGGTGATCGAGGTGACGGCCAACGCCTTCCTGCATCACATGGTGCGCAATATCGCCGGTGTGCTGATCAGCATCGGCAAGGGTGAACAGCCGGTGACCTGGAGTCGGGATGTGCTGGAGTTCAGGGATCGCACCCTGGGCGGAGTCACCGCCCCGCCGGAGGGGCTCTATCTGGTTCATGTCGGTTATCCCGATGAATTTGTTGCGCCTGCTGCCGTGGCTATCCAGGAGTGACGGTGGGACTGGAGAGGGCAATTTTTTTCACTGCTTTCGGTTCGTATGCGGGGTAAAATCTTCCGCATTCAGGCACTATCCTGTATCGTTATCTGTTCTATGAGAACCCGGGTCAAAATTTGTGGTATTACGCGTCCTGAAGATGCCATGGCCGCGGTCAGGGCCGGAGCGGATGCCATCGGTCTGGTCTTCTATCCGCCCAGCCCACGCGCGGTAACGGCGTCCCGGGCGGCGCAGATCATCCGCGAGCTGCCTCCCTTCGTCACCACCGTCGGACTGTTTGTGAATGCCACTGCCGAAGCGGTGGCGGAGGTGCTGGAAAACGTCCCGCTGGATCTGTTGCAGTTTCATGGAGATGAGACCGCGGCGGCCTGCGAAGGCCATGGCCGCCCCTATATCAAGGCCCTGAGGATGCGTCCGGAAGTGGATCTGCCCGCTCTGGACAGGCAGTATCGGAGCGCGGCGGGCCTGTTGCTGGACAGCTATCAGCCGGGCAAGCCCGGTGGCACGGGCGCCCCCTTCGACTGGGGACGGATACCTGAACCGATGCGGGCCCGGATCATTCTGGCGGGCGGCCTGACCCCGGACAATGTCGCGGCCGCCATTGAACGGATCGGCCCCTATGCCGTCGATGTGAGTGGTGGCGTGGAGCAGGAGAAAGGTATCAAGGATGAAGAGAAAATCAGGGCATTCATGCGAGGAGTAGAGCGTGCCAAGCGAACAACCGATTGATTTCACCCACATGCCGGATGCCCGCGGGCACTTCGGCCCCTATGGCGGCCTGTTCGTCTCCGAGACGCTGATGGAGCCGCTGCAGGAGTTGCGTGATGCCTACGAAAAATACCTGCAGGACGCCGACTTCCTGGCCGAGCTGGACGCCGACCTGGCCAACTACGTGGGACGCCCCTCGCCGGTCTATTTTGCCGAGCGGCTGAGCCGCGAGAACGGCGGGGCGCGGATCTACCTGAAACGTGAGGATCTCAACCATACCGGCGCGCACAAGGTGAACAACACCATCGGCCAGGCGCTGTTGGCCAAGCGCATGGGCAAGCGCCGCATCATAGCCGAGACCGGGGCCGGTCAGCACGGTGTGGCGACCGCCACGGTCGCGGCCCGGCTGGGACTGGAGTGCGTGGTCTATATGGGGGAGGTGGATATCGCCCGCCAGGAGGCCAACGTCTATCGTATGAAACTGCTGGGTGCCCGGGTCGAGTCGGTGTCGTCCGGCTCCAAGACCCTCAAGGATGCGCTGAATGAGGCGATGCGCGACTGGGTGACCCATATCGACAACACCTTCTACATCATCGGTACGGTCGCCGGTCCCCACCCCTATCCCGCCATGGTGCGGGATTTCCAGGCCGTGATCGGCCGCGAGGCCCGGGTGCAGATGCAGCAGCAGACCGGCGCGCTCCCCGATGCCCTGGTCGCCTGCGTCGGCGGCGGCTCCAATGCCATCGGCCTGTTCCACCCCTTCCTGAATGATGCGTCGGTCGCCATGTACGGCGTCGAGGCCGCCGGTGACGGGCTCGATTCGGGGCGCCACGCCGCACCGCTGTGTGCCGGTACCCCCGGTGTACTGCACGGCAACCGCACCTATCTGATGGAGGATCCGAACGGCCAGATCATCGAGACCCACTCCATCTCGGCCGGACTGGACTACCCGGGGGTCGGCCCCGAACACGCCTGGCTGAAGGATGTGGGACGCGTCGGCTACGTGGCCGCCACCGACGATGAGGCGCTGGCCGCGTTCCATACCCTGACCCGGGTCGAGGGGATTATCCCGGCGCTGGAGTCGAGCCACGCCGTCGCCTACGCCCTCAAGCTGGCCCGGGAGATGGATGAGCAACAGACCATTCTGGTCAATCTCTCCGGCCGGGGTGATAAGGACATGCACACCGTGGCGGCACGGGATGGATTAAAGATATGAGCAGAATCAGTGATCGTTTCAAACAGCTTGAAGAGCGGGGGCGGGTGGCGCTGATTCCGTTCGTGACCGCGGGCGATCCCGGACCTGCCGTGACGGTGCCACTGATGCACACCATGGTGGAGGCCGGTGCCGATATTATCGAACTGGGGGTGCCGTTTTCCGATCCGATGGCCGACGGGCCGGTGATCCAGCGTGCCAGCGAGCGCGCCCTGGAACAGGGTGTCTGCCTGCGGGATGTGTTGGGCATGGTGCGGAAATTCCGCGAACGGGATGAGGCCACGCCGGTGGTGCTGATGGGCTACCTCAATCCCATCGAGGTGATGGGCTACGAGGCCTTCGCCCTGGCCGCCGCGGAGGCCGGTGTCGACGGCGTGCTGACTGTGGACCTGCCGCCGGAAGAGGCGGACGATCTGCTCTCCTCCCTGCGGCCGCGGAATATCGATCCGATCTTCCTGATGGCGCCGACCACCACGGATGAGCGCATGCAGCACATCTGCGATACCGCCAGCGGATTTGTCTATTATGTGTCGGTGAAAGGGATCACCGGGGCCGGCCATCTGGCGGTGGGCGATGTCGCCGCCAAGACCGCGCAGATCCGCAAACACACCCGCCTGCCGGTAGGCGTCGGTTTTGGTATCAAGGATGCCAATACCGCCCAGGCCGTGGCCCAGGTGGCGGATGCGGTGATCGTCGGCAGCGTCCTGGTGCAACGGATTGAGGAGCTGCGCGAAACACCGGATGAGATCGCCCCGGCCATCGCCATGATCCTCTCCTCCATGCGGCAGGCGATTGATTTGATATGATGCGGACGGCTGCCGACACGGGCAGCGGTCCGCCAGGATTAAAGAGAAAAAACGGGATTTAACCATGAGTTGGTTTGAAAAATTGATGCCGAGCCGTATCCGCACGGAAGGCGGCAACAAGCGGGGCGTTCCGGAGGGGCTCTGGACCAAGTGCCCCGGTTGTGGGGCGGTCCTCTATCGCGCCGAGATGGAGCGCAACCTGGATGTCTGCCCCAAGTGCAGCCACCATAACCGGATCGGTGCGCGCAAGCGCCTGGCGGCATTCCTCGATGCGGATTCCGGGCGGGAACTGGCCGCCGATCTGTCACCCACCGATCCGCTGAAGTTCAAGGACAGTAAAAAGTACAAGGATCGCATCACCCAGGCGCAGAAGTCGTCGGGGGAGAAGGATGCGCTGATCGTCATGCAGGGTACCCTGAAGGGGCTGGACGTGGTCTCGGCGGCCTTTGAGTTCAGCTTCATGGGCGGTTCCATGGGCTCCGTGGTGGGTGAAAAGTTCGTTCGGGGGGTGAACGTGTGCCTGGAGCAGCGTATCCCCTTCATCTGTTTCTCGGCCAGTGGCGGTGCGCGTATGCAGGAGTCGCTCTTCTCCCTGATGCAGATGGCCAAAACCAGTGCCGCACTGCAGAAGATGCGCCAACAGGGCGTCCCCTATGTCTCGGTGATGACCGACCCCACCACCGGCGGCGTCTCCGCCAGCTTCGCCATGCTGGGCGATCTGAATGTGGCCGAGCCCAATGCCCTTATCGGCTTCGCCGGTCCCCGGGTGATTGAGCAGACCGTACGCGAAACCCTGCCCGAGGGGTTCCAGCGTAGTGAGTTCCTGCTGGAGCACGGTACCCTGGATATGATCATCGACCGGCGCGATATGCGCGACAAGCTGGCCGGCCTGCTGAGTATCCTGACCCATCAGCCCAAACCGGCCGTCGCGGGCGAAGTCGAAATCCCCGCCATTACGGAGGAGTAGACGGCGCGGATTTCGCATGACCGTAGGTTGGGGTGAGCCTGCGAACTCCAACCTACGGCTGGCGGTCCGGGTATGACTCCGACCCAGTCGATCCCAGCAGACAGATACCACTATGCGCTTTGACAACCTCGATGACTGGCTGAACTGGCAGAGCACGCTGTACCCGAGAGAGATCGAGCTTGGTCTGGTGCGGGTCGGCGAGGTCTGGCGGCAACTCCACCCGGCGCCGCTCGGCTGCAAGGTTATCACTGTGGCCGGGACCAACGGCAAGGGATCCTGTGTCGCCTTCCTGGAGGCGATACTGCGCGCCGCCGGCTATCGTGTCGGTTGCTACACCTCGCCCCATCTGGTGCGTTATAACGAACGCATCGTGATCGACGGCGAGCCGCAATCCGACCGGAGTATCTGTGAGGCGTTCGAGCGTGTTGACCGGGCGCGCGGCGACACCCCGCTGACCTATTTCGAATTCGGCACCCTGGCGGCGCTGGATCTGTTCGCCGCCGCCGCACTGGATGTGGTGGTGCTTGAGGTGGGTCTGGGGGGGCGGTTGGACGCGGTCAATATCATCGATCCCGATGTCGCCCTGATCACCACCGTGGATATCGACCACACCGACTGGCTGGGCCACAACCGGGAACAGATCGGGCGGGAGAAGGCCGGTATCATGCGTCAGGGCCGGCCGGTGGTCTATGCCGGCAGCGACATGCCGGCCTCGATCGGTGAGGCGGCGGAGCGGTTGGGCGCCCGGCTGCTGCGGGCCGGAGAGGATTACCAGTGGCGCCGCCAGGAGCAGGGCTGGGAGTGGTTGCAGGCGGAGCACCCGCGATATTCGCTGCCGCTGCCCAATATGCGCGGTGCCTTCCAGTTGCAGAACGCCGCGGCCGCGCTGATGGTGCTGGAACTGCTGCGCGACGAACTGCCGCTGGATCAGCGGGCGGTACGCTTCGGCCTGCAGGAGGCGCAACTGCCGGGGCGTTTCCAGGTGCTCGGCCGCGATCCCCTGGTGATCCTGGATGTGGCCCATAATGCCCAGGCGGCGCGGGCGCTGTCGGACAATCTCGGGGACATGTTCTGCCACGGCCGGACCCTCGCCGTATTCTCCATGCTGGCGGACAAGGCGATCGATCAGGTGGTCAAGATCCTCGCCCCGCGAATCGATGAGTGGTATCTGTTTCAGATCGATGCCGGCCGGGCGGCACCCGTCGCGCAACTGGAACAGGTGCTCGGGGAGCAGGGGGTCGAGGCGTCCCGGCGGCACCGCTTCGAGCATGTCGCCGCCGCCTTTACGGCCGCCCGCGCCGCTGCCGGGGAGGGGGATCGGATCGTGGTGTTCGGCTCGTTCTATGCGGTGGGTGACGTGGCAAAGCTGGTTTGAACGCCGGGGCTGGTGGATACCGCGCGACAATTCTCCCCTGAGGTCTGGAATGGCGGCGGCAACCATCCCTATAATGGGGGCAACCTCGGAATCGGCAAAAGGTGTGCGACGTGGATGAGAGATTGAAAAAAAGATTGGTCGGGGCGACGGTACTGGTGTCGCTGGTGGTGATCTTCGTGCCGATGCTGCTGGAAGATGAACCGGTGATCGAGACCGGCATCTACAAGACCAATATCCCACCCAAACCCGAGCGCGACTTCTCCTCCCGGGTGATCCCTTCCGAGGACGAGCAACTTGCCATCCCGCCGGCCTCGCACCGCCCGCAGATCGTGCCGCTGAAGCAGCCGCCGGCCCCGGCGGTTACGGAGAAAACCGCGCCATCCGCCCCGGCCGATAACCTCGAACAGGCGGAAACCCAGTCGCCGGCCGTTGAGTCGCCGGCGGTTGAGCCGCCGGCGGTTGAGCCACCCGCCGTTGAGCCGCGGGTCGGCCTGACTGCCTGGGTGATTCAGGTCGGCAGCTTCTCCAGCCGGGAGAATGCCGAGAAGCTGGTGCAGCAGATCCGCGAGATGAAATACGCCGCGTTCATGGAACAGGCGGATGTGGACGGCAAGACCGTCTATCGGGTCAAGGTCGGGCCGGAGGTCGATCGTAAATTGGCCGACAAGATGCTGGTCAGTCTGAACAAAGACCTCAAGCCGTTGAATCTAAAGGGCACGGTGAGATCCTATCCCTGAGTTAACCCCCATTTCATTAGCGGCTGTGGCATTATTCGCTTCTGCTGGCGGAATGCCTCTGTTAAAATTTCGCGTTTTCCAAGACAAAAATCCGATTATGAATTTAACGTCTATTCCCAGCACGGTTGCGCTGTCCTGAATGGTCTGGATTGATTACGTCATTATCGGCATTATCGGCCTGTCGGCGGTGATCAGTCTGGTCCGCGGTTTCATGCGCGAAGCGCTGTCGCTGGCTGCCTGGGTGCTCGCCTTCTGGGTCGCCTGGACCTTTTTTCGTGAACTGGCCCTGCAACTGGACTGGTTCACGGTTCCCTCGGTCCGGCTGGGGGCCGCCTTTCTTATTCTCTTCATAGCGACCCTGATGCTGGGCGCGCTGGTAAATTTTCTGGTGGGCCAACTGGTCGACAAGACCGGCCTGAGTGGGACGGACCGGCTCATTGGCATTCTGTTTGGAGCAGCACGGGGAGCTATACTGGTAGCAATACTGGTACTTTTGGCAGGGTTAACCCCCTTTCCAAACGATCCTTGGTGGAAGGAGTCACAATTGATCGGATATTTCCAGGATCTTGCAGTCTGGTTGAAACAGCTGCTACCTGCGGATATCGGCGAAAAGTTTAAATTTATTTAACGATCAGAAGACTCTCAAGGGTAGGCAGATCATGTGCGGTATTGTCGGAATCTTTGGCTACGGCCCGGTAAATCAGGCGATCTACGAGGCGCTGCTGGTGTTGCAGCATCGCGGGCAGGATGCGGCGGGAATCGTCACCATGGATGGACGGAAACTCCATCTGCGCAAGGACAACGGTCTGGCGCGGGATGTGTTCAGGACCGAACACATGATCAACCTCAAGGGGAACATAGGGATTGGCCATGTGCGCTATCCCACCGCCGGCAGCTCCTCCTCGGCCGAGGCGCAACCCTTCTATGTCAACTCCCCCTACGGCATCACCCTGGCGCATAACGGCAACCTGACCAACGCCGATGAACTGAAAGGGGACCTCTACCGCGAGGATCTGCGCCACATCAATACCTCTTCGGATTCCGAGGTGCTGCTGAATGTGTTTGCCCATGAACTGCACAGCCTGGGCAAACTGCGCATCGACGAGAAGGATGTATTCAAGGCGGTTGCCGCGGTGCACCGGCGCTCGCGCGGTGGTTATGCCGCCGTCGCCATGATCATCGGCTACGGTATGGTCGCGTTCCGCGATCCCCACGGTATACGCCCCATCATCTTCGGCAAGCGTGAGACCGACCAGGGCACCGAATACATGATCGCCTCGGAGAGCGTGGCGCTGGACTCCCAGGATTTCGAACTGGTGCGCGACTTGGCCCCGGGCGAGGCGATCTTCATCGACCTGAACGGCAAGCTGCACAGCTGCGTCTGCGCCGCCCATACCGAGCACACCCCGTGCATTTTCGAGTTTGTCTACTTCGCCCGTCCCGACTCCATTATCGACAACATCTTCGTCCACAAGGCGCGCTCGCGCATGGGCACCAAGCTGGCCGGCAAGATCAAACGGGTCTGGCCCGATCACGATATCGACGTGGTGATTCCGATACCGGATACCAGCCGCACCGCGGCGCTGGCCCTGGCCACCGCGCTGGGGGTGGAGTATGCCGAGGGCTTTATCAAGAATCGCTATATCGGCCGCACCTTTATCATGCCGGGGCAGCAGGTGCGCAGGAAATCGGTCAAGCAGAAACTCAACGCCATCGATTCGGAGTTCAAGGGCAAGCGGGTGCTGCTGGTGGATGACTCCATCGTGCGCGGCACCACTTCACAGCAGATCGTGCAATTGGCCCGCGAGGCCGGTGCCGCCAAGGTCTACTTCGCCTCCGCCGCGCCACCGGTGAAACACCCCAATGTCTACGGCATCGACATGCCCTCGGCCCACGAACTGGTGGCCTTCAACCGCAGCGTGGAGGAGGTGCAGGAGATTATCGGCGCCGACCGGCTGATCTTCCAGGATATCGAGGATCTCATCTCCGCCGTCAAGAAAGAGGACAAGTCCGTGGTAAAGCGGTTCGACACGGCGGTATTTGACGGCCAGTACGTCACCGGCGATGTCAGTCCCCAGTACCTGGAACAGCTGGAGCTGATTCGCAGCGACTCGGCCAAACAGGGTGAAAACTCGTCGTCCGATGTGGTGATCGGGTTGCACAACAACCAGTAACACCTTTACGGACGCGGCGGGCGGAATAGCGAGTAGGTTGGGGTGACCAGATCGGCCCCGCGTAACCGACAGCCACACCCAATGCCAAAAGCGACCACAGATTGGTGATGACCGGAACGAACCCCAACAAACGGCGGTTCTGTCCATCGCTCATGTTGGCGTTCGCAAGCTCACCCCAACCTACACGATCGGCCCCACCCTGGCGCAATAAATCTCACCCCATTCCTCGTTCCCACGCTCTGCGTGGGAATGCATATTGCCGTGCCCCGTGCGCGCACCGTAACCCACCGTTTGACGACCGCGGATGCGTTGGGTTACGCGGCGCTCTGCCTTGTCGTGGCCTGGATGCGCGGTGCCTGTGCGCCGCTAACCCAACCTACGGACCTACGGTCTTTGCCGGAGTGTCAACTTCAACCCATCATGAAATGCGCATGGGCGGCGGCCACCGGTCGCTGCGGGTTGTCCTGCCATGCCTCCACCCGCACATTCGACACACTGCGGCCCTGCTTGATCAGGTAACCCCGGGCAAAGGTATCCCGGTTGCCGATGCAGGGGCGCAGGTAATCCACAGAGATATTGATGATCCTGGGGAAGCGGGCGATGTCGCACTCATGGATGATGTGCATCACCCCGGCGTGCTCCAGCATGGCCCCGACCACGCCGCCATGGACCGCCGGGATGGTGGTATTGCCGATATTGCTTGGCTTGCCGCGCAGGATAGTGAGCAGGCCCCCTTCATCCGAGACCAGTTCCAGACCGACGAAGGCGCTGTAGGGGATCAGCGCGCTGATGGCGGCGAACTCGCCGGCCGCTTTCAGGTGCATGATTTTTTCAAATAGCGAAGTATCACTGCTGTGCATCGGGTGCGAATCCTACCGAGCCAACCATGAAGCTGGCGACAAAATGGGCGATCGGATCATCCGTCGAGTCCTGATAGGCGTGTCCCTTCACAAACACCACATGCCGGGTCTGGCGGTAGCACTCGGCGTGGCCGCGGATGGCCTTTCCCGGCTCTGCCTGTTTCAGGTAATCGATGCGCAGGTCCAGGGTGGCGACCGAGGCGCCGGCGGGGACCACGGAAAAGGCGGCGGCGCCCCCGGCGCTGTCCATCAGGGTGGTGATGACGCCGCCATGGATTACGCCGGTTTCCAGGTTGCCCACCAGGTGGGGGGCGTATTGCACCTCGAACAGGCAGGAACCCCGGTGCATTTCGATGGCCGTCATGCCCAGCGCCTCGACATGCGGCAGCCGCTCCAGGATCGTGCGGATGGTGTCCAGCGGATAGCGTGTTGTTTCGTCGGCGGACATGTCCCGTGGGTTCCTCTCGTGGTTTCCTACAGCGCGGTCCACGCCCGCGAGACCAGCGTCTTGTCGCCGGAGAGGATGGTGCCAATGAACCGGTCCCCCCGGTTGAAGGTGCCGACCCCCTTGGGGGTGCCGGTGAGGATGATATCGCCGTCCTCCAGGGTGAAGGTGCGGGCGATCTCCTCGAGCAGAAAATCCGGCTTGAAGATCATCAGCTCATAGCCGCCCTGCTGGGCCAGGCTGTCGTTGATGCGCAGTTCCAGCCGCAGTGACTCAACCGGGTCCGCCAGCCGGACAAAATCACTGAACACGGCGGCCCGGTCAAACGCCTTGGCCCGCTCCCAGGGCAGTCCCCTGGCTTTCAGCTCGGTCTGGATCTCCCGGTTGGTGAGGTCGAGGCCGAAGCCGACCCCGGCAATGGCGCCGTCCATGATCAGCAGGGCGATCTCGCCCTCGTAATGGAGGGGTTGTAGCGTGCCGGCATACAGTTCGTTGCTGATGGCGGAGTTGGGCTTGATGAAGATGACCGGCGAGGAGGGGACTTCATTGTTCAACTCTTTCGCGTGATCGACATAGTTTCTGCCGATACAGACCACCTTGGACGGGGTGATCGGACGCTGCTCAAAAAGGATGGATTGCATCGTGGTTCCAGTCAGTCGTAAAGGGACGCGCGCGGAGTTGCCGGAGCTCAAGGTCTAACTGAACAGCAGGGCACCGATCACTCGCCGGCCCTCCGAGGTCAGGATGTTATAGGTGCGGCAGGCCGCCGGCGTGGTCATGATCTCGATGCCGATGCCGGCCTCGATCAGCGCGCGATAGAGGCGCGGGTCCGGGAAGCGCTGCTGCTGGCCGGTCCCCAGCACCACCAGGTCGGGGCGTAGCTCCAGGAGGGCGGCAAAGTCGGCCTCGTCCAACGCCTGAAAGGAGTCCGGGCGCCAGTCGGAGATGATGCGGTCGGGCATGATCACCAGGCTGCTGGAAAAGGTGACGCCACGTACCACCACACTCTCATCCGTGTAGGCGTGAATGGTATTGCCGTTCGACTGGTCTGCAACAGAGAATTTCATGCGGGCAAAGATAGCAGTCCGCGCCACTCCCTGCAAAGAGAATCCCGATCGCCCGTCCGACCCCTTCCACTCGTAACCCACCATTTCCTCGACGCCAACGGTGGGTTACGGCGCCCGCCCGGCACAATGCAAATGTCCATCCCCTGCGCAAGGTGCGCCTGACCCACCCTGGGAGCCGGGGCGGGATCACGTGCGCCGTTTGATACCGGGTTTTTACATTGACATGGCTGTAACCGCTCGGTTACGTTAAACCCTTTTTTCCAGCCACTGAATCAGTGCAGTCAAGAGGTCCCCTGTGTCAACGCCCGAGATGGAAGAGTTCCCTAGAATCAAGCGCCTGCCGCCCTATGTTTTCAATATCGTCAACGATTTGAAAGCCGCGGCGCGAGCGCGGGGCGAGGATATAATCGACTTCGGCATGGGCAATCCCGATCAGCCCACTCCCCAGCATATCGTGGATAAACTGGTGGAGGCGGCGCAGCGCAAGGACACCCATCGCTACTCCATGTCGCGGGGTATCCCCCGGCTGCGTCGCGCCATCACCAAGTGGTACAAGGAGCGCTACGATGTGGAGCTGGATCCGGAGACCCAGGCCATCGTCACCATCGGCTCGAAAGAGGGCCTGGCGCATCTGTCGCTGGCCTGTCTGGGGCCGGGCGATTCGGTGCTGGTGCCCAATCCCGCCTATCCGATCCATCCCTATGGTTTCGTGATCGCCGGGGCGGATATCCGCCACGTGCCGCTGGTGCCGGAAGTGGATTTCTTCGACAAGCTGGAGGAGGCGATCGTCGACTCCTGGCCCAAGCCGAAGATGCTGGTGCTCAATTTCCCGGGCAACCCCACCGGCCAGTGCGTCGAGCTGGACTTCTTCGAGAAGGTGATCGAGATCGCCCGCCAGAACAACATCTGGGTGGTGCATGACCTGGCCTATGCCGATATCGCCTTCGACGGCTACGTGGCCCCCTCGATCCTGCAGGTGAAGGGCGCGGAGGATATCGCCGTCGAGTTCTTCTCCCTCTCCAAAAGTTACAACATGCCCGGCTGGCGGGTCGGCTTCATGTGCGGCAACCAGGTGCTGGTGGCGGCCCTGGCGCGCATGAAGTCCTATCTGGATTACGGCATGTTCACGCCGATCCAGGTGGCGGCCATCCAGGCCCTGGAAGGGCCGCAGGAGTGTGTTCGCGAGATCCGCGACATGTATCAGCGCCGCCGCGACGTGCTGTGCGACGGCCTGAACACCGCCGGCTGGCCGGTGGAGCGACCCAAGGCGACCATGTTCGTCTGGGCCAGGATACCCGAGCAGTACCTGGCCATGGGCTCGCTGGAGTTCTCGAAAAAACTGTTGAAGGATGCCAAGGTGGCGGTGGCCCCGGGCATCGGTTTCGGCCAGCATGGGGATGACTATGTGCGCTTCGGCCTGATCGAGAACGAGCACCGTACCCGGCAGGCGATCCGCGGCATCCGCGAGATGATCCGCAAGGACGCCAAACTAGCGGTAGAATAGGCATTTTCCGGGCATGGTATGCCCTGAAGTAAACAGCATTGTGGGAGAGAGAGTTTGGAAGCGGTCAAGGTAGGATTATTGGGTCTGGGTACGGTCGGTGGCGGCACGGTCAATGTGCTGACCCGCAATGCGGCGGAGATTGCCCGTCGCGCAGGCCGGGGTATCCGCATCACCCAGGCGGCGGCGCGCGAATACAACGCCGAGGCGATCAGCGGCCTGGAACAGATCGAGGTGACCGATGACGCCTTCGCCGTGGTCAATAATCCCGAGATCGAGATCGTCATCGAACTGATCGGCGGCTACTCCCCGGCCCGGGAACTGGTGCTGCAGGCGATCGAAAACGGCAAGCACGTGGTCACCGCCAACAAGGCGCTGATCGCCATGCACGGCAACGAGATCTTCGCCGCCGCCCAGGCCAAGGGGGTCACCGTGGCCTTCGAGGCGGCCGTGGCCGGCGGCATCCCCATTATCAAGGCGATCCGCGAGGGGCTGGCGGCCAACCGGATCGAATGGCTGGCGGGCATCATCAACGGCACCGGCAACTTTATCCTCAGCGAGATGCGCGACAAGGGCCGGGATTTTGAGGATGTGCTGGCCGAGGCCCAGGCGCTCGGTTATGCCGAGGCCGATCCCACCTTCGACGTGGAGGGGATCGATGCCGCCCACAAGCTGACCATCCTCAGCTCCATCGCCTTCGGTATCCCGCTGCAGTTCGACAAGACCTACACCGAGGGGATCACCCGCATCGAGCGCCAGGACGTGGCCTTCGCCGGCGAGCTGGGTTACCGGATCAAGCACCTGGGCATCGCCCGCAAGACGGATAAGGGCATCGAGATGCGGGTGCATCCCACGCTGATCCCCGAGCGGCGGCTGATCGCCAACGTGGACGGGGTGATGAACGCGGTGCTGGTCAAGGGCGACGCCGTGGGTCCGACCCTATACTACGGCGCCGGCGCCGGCGCCGAGCCGACCGCCTCCGCGGTGGTGGCGGATGTGGTGGATGTGGTGCGCGCCCTGACCACCGACCCGGAGAACCGGGTGCCTCATCTGGCGTTCCAGCCCAACAAGCTCTCCGATCTGCCGATCCTCGGCATGGCGGATGTGGAGACCTCTTATTACCTGCGCATGCAGGTGGCGGATAAACTGGGCGTGATGGCCGAGATCACCCGCATCCTGGCGGATTGTGGTATCAGCATTGAGGCGATCAAGCAGAAAGAGCCGGCGGAAGGGGATCCCCAGGTCTCCCTCATCATGCTGACCCACGAGGTGCTGGAGCGGCGGATGAACGAGGCGATCGCCCGGATCGAGGCGTTGCCCTCGGTGACCGGTCCGGTGATGCGCATCCGCATGGAGACGCTGGAAGGCTGATATCGCGCCGTGCTGGGAGCAAGCGCCCCTGCCGCGATTCCGGCCGGGTCGGACCCAGGACGACATCATCTTAACGCTGAGCGGGACGAGGATCTGACTGCTTGCTTACCGGGACGCCGTAAACCCATCCCTGGGGGCTTGCCGCGGCCATCCATGGCCGCGGACACCCGCCAATCAAGCAGTCAGATCCACTCTCACCAGCGGTTGTGTGTTTACCTGGGGTCGGACCGCCAGGACGGTTACAACGCCGGGTGGATGCGCTACGCTTATTTACTCCACGCCACTGACAGTTCCATCCTCGCAACATTATGACGCCTATACGAAACCTACATCTGCTGGTTCCCGGTCTGCTGGGTCCGATGCCGGCCCTGGATCAGATCGGCGCAGCGGTCCGTTTTGAGCTGCTGGAACGGCTGTTTGCCCGTGCTCAGCGCCTGGCGCACCCCGGCCGGGACCTGGAGAGTGTCCTGCTGGGGCTGTTCGGCATCAGCGCCGACGGCGGGCGCAATCTACCCACCGCCGCCTACCGGCGGATCGGCGACGGCGCGTCGCCGGATGATTGCTACTGGCTGCAGCTCACGCCGGTCTATCTGCGACCGGATCAGGATCGGCTACTGCTGTTCGACGTGGAGGATCTGGAGCTGAGCCTCGATGAGGCGAATGAACTGGCGCAACTCTTCAACAGCCATTTCGCCGACGAGGGGTGGCAGGTGGAGGTGCGGCATCCTCATCGCTGGTACCTGTCGCTCGGCTCGCCTCCCCGTCTCAAGACGTATGAGCTGGCCGACGTGTTCGGTCGCAACATGGACCTGTTCCTGCCCGAGGGCGAGGAGGGTATCCGCTGGCACGGGGTGCTGAACGAGATCCAGATGCTGTTCTATTCGGCGGATCTCAACACCCGGCGCGAGCAGGCAGGGAAGGGGCCGATCAACGGGCTCTGGCTGTCCGGCGGGGGTAGACTGAGCGAACGGCTGCGGACGGAGCTGACGTTTCTGCATGGCGATTCACCCCTGTTGCGGGGGCTGGCCGAGGTCGCGGACAAACCGCTGAAAAGGCCCCCCGCCCAGGCCGATCCGCTACTCGATTCGCTGCTCGATTCACAGGCGGGGGAGTCGCTGGTCTGCTACGATCGGCTGCAACGCCCGGTGCTCTGTGCCGACCCCTACGCCTGGCGGGAGCAGGTCGGGCAGTTTGAGGCCTGGCTTGAACCGCTGGTAGATGCCGTCTGGGCGAAGCGGCTCGATTCCATCCGGCTCTATACCTGCAACGGGCATAGCTACCACTTGGACAGAGGCGCGCTACGCCGGTTTTGGAAGCGGCCAAGGCCCATGGCCACCTGGCTGGATCGCAATCAGATCCCCTGAGACAAACATCCCGGAAGAAGCCTCCCGTCACACAACAGGCAGTGGCCCTATGAAAATTGTGTTTATCATCATATTGGCAATAGCCGCCACGGTCATGCTGCTGTTTTTTGCCCTGGGCATGGTCTCCTGGTCGGGCGAACCTCCGGGGCTGGTCGACGGGGTCCTGGCGAAATGTCCCGACAAGCCGAACTGCGTCTGTAGCGAGTATGGGGAGGATAGGGCGCATTACATAGACCCCCTCCCGTTTCCCCCGGGCGGGCAGGCGGATGCATTGCCCATACTGAAAAGCGTGATCGAGGAGATGGGCGGGACGGTGCTGGCGGCGCGTGATGACTACCTGGCGGCCACCTTCAGCTCGGCTATTTTCCGCTTTGTGGACGACCTGGAAGTCCGGG
Organism: Sedimenticola hydrogenitrophicus; assembly: GCF_029017505.1. Classification (GTDB taxonomy): domain Bacteria; phylum Pseudomonadota; class Gammaproteobacteria; order Chromatiales; family Chromatiaceae; genus Sedimenticola; species Sedimenticola hydrogenitrophicus_A. The sequence goes on along the minus strand of NZ_JAQGEI010000007.1, from coordinate 48,649 downwards.
TGGATGGCGCCCGGCAGCAGATCCATATCCGTTCCGCCTCGCGGGTCGGATACGGTGATGGGGGGGTGAACAAAAGGCGGGTCGAGCGACTGAGTGAACTCTACACGGCAAGGTTTTCAGCGAGATAGGATCAGGCCTGCCCTTTACCCATCAATGGGTCGGACTGCATCCAGACGTAGGATGGGTGGAGCGCCCCCATGAACCCTCCGCCGGCTCCCTCTCCGGCGCGCAACCCATCGTGCACCTGCATCCGCATCCGAAGATGGGTTACGGCGCGCCGACCGCCGCGTATTGCCGTCAACAATGGAGCCGCGCCTCCACCCATCCTACAGGTGTGTTCATCGGCATTTGTGGGTAAAGGGTAGGGCCAGGCGGCGAGATTGGGGAAGGTCCGCTGGGGGAGCGGTCTGTCGCTTTTTACCAGTACCTGACCCGCCCGGTATCCACGTGCACAAAGTTGGACTGGGTGTAGAGCCCGACACCACCTACCTTGAGCGATTTGGCGGCGCGGTGGAGCTGCTTGATGTCACAGCCGGAGAGGCGGATGTCGAGTGCCTTGCCGTCCATGTGCAGACTACGTTTGGCGACGCCACTGCTGTTGTTGCGCAGCATCCGGTTGGACTTGGGGGAGCGATAGCCCGAGATGATGTGAAATTCACCGCGGCAGCCGATTCGGGCCTGTACCTGGTACAGCAGATCGAACAGTTGCGGATCCATTTTATGCTGGTCGCCGGTGCGGTGATCACGCAGCAGATGGTTGATCTCCTGCAGTCCGTCCCGCAGATAAGATCCCTCGGCCCAGTAGGTGACCCGGCTTCTTTCGCCGGTGTGCAGGTGGTGCAGCGCCAGGGCGCGTTCCGCTGCCCTGTTGATGCCGGCAAAAGCGTTGGGCATTACCAGGATGGCGGTTGCGGCGGCACAGCCGCCGAGAAATCCGCGTCGACTGAGGGTGGGTGTCCGGAGGCCCGGATCTGTTTTCTTTTTTACCGTCATGTAGCCGGGTTCCCCAATAGCTTCGGCTGAGTTCGTTGTTTTATATCCAAAAAATTCGCTAGATGCTATATGAAACCGGCGCCGATTGCCAGCCGTGTGAGCGTGGTCACGCGTTGGCTGGAAGGTCGTTCGGGTACGCTGGAGGGGGTCAATCAGTGAGGGGAATATTCTCTGGTTGCTGATGGGCGAGTTTATTCTCCTCGGGAGGATACTGCTGCTGTAAGCTCAGGATCAGCGGACGGTCGAGATTGTAGATGTCGGGGCGGAACTGGATCTCACCGCTGGAGTCCACCCAGGCGGTGAAATAGACCAGAAACACATCGATCGGCTCCGCTAGCTTGATGTAGCCGCTTTCACGGGATTTCAACTGGTCGTAAAATGAGAGTGACGTCTCCAGACCGCTGCCGGTCAGCAACTGGTCAACCAGCTCCCCGATATCCTGTACCCGCACACAACCGGAACTGAAGTCCCTGACCGGCTGTTCAAACAGCCCCCGGGCCGGCGTGTCGTGGAGATAGATGGCATAGGGATTGGGCATGTGGAATTTGATCCGTCCCAGGCTGTTTCCGTCGCCGGGGCTCTGGCGTAGCTGGAACGGGAAATTGTATTTATTGTACTCACCCCAGTCGATCATGGCCGGGTCCTGAGCCACCCACTGTTCTCCCTCGCGCTGGAGGATCCGGATGTTCTTGCGCAGCAGGTATTCGGAGTCACGGCGCTGCTCCGGAAGCAGGTCCTCCACCGCGATGCGGCGTGGCACAGTCCAGGTCGGGTTGGCCACCAGGTGGGTTACGCGGGTGGTAAAGGAGGGGGTTTTGCGCTTCGGTTTGCCGATAATGGTCCGTTTCTCCAACAGTACCTCATCCTGTTCCATCAATTGCAGCAGATAGCCGCCGATATTGACCAGGATGTAGCGCTCGCCCAGGCGTTGCGGCAGCCAGCGCCAGCGCTCCAGGTTCGACTCTATCTGGGCGATGCGCTGCTCCACGCTGACGTTCAGTGCGGCCCGGGTGTTGGGACCGACAATGCCGTCGCGCTTGAGGCCGTGGGATTGCTGAAAACGTTCCACGCTCTGCTGCAAGGGGGGGTCATATAAATCGGGGTCGTCCGGAACCCCATCGCCGTGGTCACCCGAGGCGATGAGTCGCTGACGCAGCAGCGGTATCAGCTCGTGCTGCGCCCCGGGGCGTAGCAGCGGGGAGTCGGGAAGGGGGGGCCAGCCGCCCCGATCGGCTATCCGGCGATACTCCGCCAGGGCCTGCAACAAGCGGCTATAGCTGCGGGATCGCGGACTCAGGGACTCCAGGGTCGAGAGCGGATCCAGGTTGATCACCGCCTGATCCAGCAGCTGGGTGCTGTCCAGCTGTTCCACCGGTATTTTCCACAGTGGATCGATGCCGCCGGGATCGAGCTGTCCCTGGGCGAGGTGCCGGCTCAATCTGAGGAAACCATCGGTCAGCAGCAGGTCATTACGCACCACCTGCTGGATTTGCGGGAACTGCGGGTCGTCCAGGTGTTGCGCGTGATAATTGCGGGGTTCAAGTCCGAGCCGTGCGCTGTCGTGGATAAAGCGTTGCAGCGCGCCGCCCGCGCTGGCGATCCGGCCCGACGGGTCGTGCCACAGCAACCGATTGCCGTAGTCGTGGTAGATCTGCCTCAACCGCGGCCAGTCCGGGGCCGGCAGGATCTGCAGTGACTCGCCCGCGGCGAGTTGTTCCTGCAGCGAGCCGATGAGATCCGTCGTATCGATCGCCGGTTCCGCGGCGGTAACCGGTCCGAGAAACGTCACCAGGGTCAGCATGGCCAGCAGACGCAGGTGGAAGTGAATGTTGTTCTTGATCATGATCCCTTTGGAACGCCAACCTGTCGAGAGGCGAGTAAAGGTGTATGGCGACCTCTCATTGACAGTATAGATCGCAACCGGCGGGCAGGGCGGTGCGGGCCAATAAAGTGCTGGCGTGCGGATCAGGGAGTCAGTCGATCAAACCCGACAGAGGCCTGGAATCAGGCGGACAGGCAGGTTGCCTGCTGTGTAAACACGGCGTCCTGTTCCGCTTGTTCGACCGGTCGACAGGGTGCGCACCTCGTCGGCCACCACCGCGAAGCCGCATCCGACCTCGTCGGCACGGGCCGCCTCGATGGCGGCGTTCAGGGCCAGCAGGTTGGTCTGTTCGGCAATCTCCTGGATCACCTTGAGGATGTTCTCGATCTCAACGCTGTCTTTAGAAAGTTTGTCCACCTGGTCATGGACCTGCCGCATCTCGTTGGAGAGCTTGACCATCACTTCCCGGGTATGTTGCATGGCAGCCGTTGTTTTACCTTTAATCGCGTATGGCAGGGCAAGGCTAAACTCCGGCTGTTACCGTTTTATGACTTGGGAATTTTGATTGTTTCTAAAGCGACCATGATCGGGCATTGCGCATTCGCGGCTGGTCTTCCGCTTGGATCCGGTCGGGCCACGGCACTATTCGCGGGATTGCACCAAGGGTTGCTTGCAGTTGACGCAGAGATAGGTCTGGCCCTGCAACACCCGGTTGTGGCGGATGCTGCTGAGTTCATGGCTGCGGCAGTCACAACGGTAGGCGAAGCGTTGCAGGCGGCGGCGTATGGCGCGGCTCACATCATAGTTGTGGCAGCGCGAGGCCTCGGCGCCGAACAGTCGCATCACCCGGCGCCACTCGGCGCCGTGGGGCTTGATGCGGTGGCCGAAGAGGCGTCGGGCGACGATGTGCGCCACCTCGTGGGGCACGGTGCGCTTGAGAAAGTCCGCCCGGTTCTCCACCAGCAGCAGGGCGTTGTAGCGGATCACGGGGGTGGCCCGGTGCGGGAACAGCGCCATCCCCGCGGCCTTGCCGGTGAGATCGAATTTGACCACCACCTGCCCGGGGTCCTGACGGAAGTACGCGCCGGCGCTGGTCAGCAGTTGTTGAGTCAGGGCTTCCACTTCCCGTTGTAGTGCGGTTTCAAGCATCCGGATTCCGGTTGGCCACTTTTCAGTTGTGTCTTAGGGAATACTCTCGCAAAGACGCCAAGATCGCAAAGAAAATGGTAACTACCCACGGGGTGATTGGCCTGCCTTGCCGGCCTCACACGATGGCTAGTCTCCTCGAATCCGGCCCCTTTTTCAGCACCTGCCCAAACTCGCTTCGCTCAAACAAGGGCAGGCTTGAATCTGAAAAAGGGACCGGATTCGAGGCGCCACCAAGATCGGCCAGCAAGGCAGGCCAATCACTTACAGAGCGGGTGAGTAGTTACAGAAAATGCATGACAAATCTTGGCGTTCTTGGCGTTCTTGGTGTCTTGGCGAGATATATCAATAGGTAGGTTCGTAGGGTGGGTTAGCGGCGCACAGACACGACACTTCCCGACCACGATAACAGTCGGGCGCCGCGTAACCCACCGAGACCTCGACCGCCAAACGGTGGGTTACGGCGCGCGTACGGTGCAATGCAAACGGCCATCCCCTGCGCAGGGCGCACCTAACCCACCCTACGGCTATATGGATTTTCGTATCGATAGGGCGTGGCGCCGTCAACCCGTGTCAAGCCTATTCAATCAGCAGCACGATCAGCTCCACCGGGCCGTGCACCCCGTAGGCCAGGGTCTGTTCGATATCGGCCGATTTCGACGGGCCCGAGATCAGCAGGGCATTGGTCGGCATGCCAGCGGTCCAGTCCTCGGCGGCGATGGCATCGGCGAAGGTGTTGTGCAACTGGTTCGCTTCCACCACGGCGATATGCACCGGGGGCACCAGGGAGAAGGTGCGCGGCTCTTCCGGGGTCGGCCAGAGGATCATGGCGCCCACCTCGGCGATGGCACTGCGGGTGGAGGTGACGGCGGCATCGATATCGAAAAACAGCTCCTCTTTCCAGCCGTCCACGTCCACCTCGCGGGTGACCAGTTCCGGTAGACCGGCATGGGCTCGCCAGGTGGCCTCGATCTTTTCCGCCAGCGGGCCGGCCGGCGCATAGAGCAGGTTGCGTAGTTGTTTCTCCTTCGCCAGCGCGGCCAGTTTCTCCGGCCAGTCGGCCGCACTGACCGGATGGACCTCGGTCCTGACCGAGCGCATCGCCTTGCAGAAGCGGTCGATGCGCTCCTCCCGGTTCCAGTCGGGGGACGCCGGTGTGCGATCCAGCTCAACCGGGGCCTTTTCCACACCCCTGGCGCGCAGCCGGGCCAGGATATTGTCGCGTGCCTTACTCATTGTCGAAACCCTCTTCCCGGGCCAGTTGGTGTAACGATTTGGGGGCGATCTTCGGGGCCGTGCGCACCCGGGTCCAGGGCCCGATCTTGTTCGGTATGATGCCCCGGAACAGGCCGGCCAGCCGGGTACCGCCGCGATACACGGCGGGGTTGGCATGGGCCCAACTCCACAGTTTCCAGATCAGTGCCTCCTTGGCTGAGCGCTGCGAGCCTTGACCGATGGTGGCGCCGGTGTGGTCGCTGCGTACCTGCTCGTAGCGCAGCCGGTGCAGCAGTTTCGGCAGCGGAATTTTTACCGGGCAGACCTCGCCGCAGGCGCCGCACAGGGTGGAGGCGGTGGGCAGTACGCCGAAATTTTCCAGACCGAACTTCTGCGGTTCGATCACCGAGCCGATGGGGCCGGGGATCAGCGAGCCGTAGGCGTGGCCGCCGATGCGGGTGTAGACCGGGCAGTGGTTCATGCAGGCGCCGCAGCGGATACAGCGCAGGCTGTCGAACAGCTCTTCATCCGCATAGATCCTGGAGCGCTGGTTGTCCAGCAGCACCAGGTGCACCTCGGTCGGCCCGTCCCGTTCTCCCGGCTTGCGCGGTGAACTGATCATGTTGAAGTAGGTGGAGATGTGCTGGCCGGCGGCCGAACCGGTGAGCAGCTTCAGCAGCGGTGGGACATCTGCCAGCTTCTCCACCACCTTCTCGATACCGGTGACGGCAATATGCACCGGCGGTACCGTGGTACACATGCGGCCGTTGCCTTCGTTCTCCACCAGGCAGAGGGTGCCGGTCTCAGCCACCGCGAAGTTGACCCCGGAGAGCCCCACCTCGGCCTCGTAGAACTTGCTGCGCAGGACCTTGCGGGCGCTGCGGGTCATGGTCTCGATATCCTCGCTGTAGGGGATATCGGGGTGTTTCTCCTTGAACAGCCGGGCGATCTCCTGTTTGCTCTTATGGATGGCCGGGGCAATGATGTGGGAGGGGGTCTCATGGTCCAACTGGATGATGTACTCGCCCAGGTCGGACTCGATGCAGCTGTTGCCCTGGGCCTCCAGGAAGTGGTTCAACTCCATCTCCTCGGAGACCATGGATTTGCCCTTGATCATGCGGCTGGCGTTGTGCCGCTGCATGATGTCGAGGACGATCCGGTTGGCCTGCTCGATGGTCTCGGCCCAGTGCACCTGGATGCCGTTGCGGGTGCAGTTGGCCTCCAGCTGTTCCAGCAGCTCCAGCTGTTTGGCCAGCGCATTGGCGCGAATGTTGGCGCCGGTGACGCGCAGCGCCTCCAGCGCCACCTTGTCGGGAAAGGCGTTGCTGCGCTTCTCCATCAGCCCGTCCATGGCGATGCGGAAGTTGCGGCGCAGTTGCGGGTTGTTCAGCGCCTTCTGTACGCGCTGGTCGAATTCAGCTTTCTGCTGCATTTGTACGCTCCCAGAGGAAACTGGCAATGTGCTGGCCCCTGATGTGATGGTTCTGGGGGCCGACGTCCTGGTGCTGCATATAGCCGGTAATGTTCATCAGGCAGCCGCAGTCGCCGCTGACCAGCTGTTCGGCGCCGGTGTCGCTGATAGCCTGCGCCTTGTCCGCCACCATGGCGGCGGAGATGTCGGGGTGCTTGACGGCGAAGGTGCCGCCGAAACCGCAGCACTCCGCCTTGCGCGCCTGCTCCACCAGCTGCACGTTGCCGAGCTGGCGCAGCAGCGCCTCGTGCTCGTCGGCGACCCCCATCTCGCGCCGTGCGGAACAGGCGGTGTGCAGTGCTACCTTGGTCGGTTCCCCGAGATCCTGCAGTTCAATCTTCAGCACGTTTACCAGGAACTCGGTCAGTTCGAAGACGCGCTGCGAGAAATCCTCCACCAGCCCCGCCTCGGGCAGGCCCTTGAACACCTCCGGATAGTGGTGGCGCAGCATGCCGGCGCAGGAGCCGGAGGGGACCACGATGGGGTAATCCTGGGGGAAAGTGCGGATCTGGTTGAGTACCACCGCCCGGGTCTCATCGCGGTAGCCGGAGTTCCAGGCCGGCTGTCCGCAGCAGGTCTGATCCTGCGGAAAGATCACCTGCACACCCTCGCGCTTGATCAGCTGCATGCCGGCGAGGCCGGCTTCGGGATAGAGCAGGTCGATCAGGCAGGTGCCGAAGAAATAGACCTTGTCCGGTTTGTCCGGGTAGTGCTTGGCCAGAGACATGGAGACTCCTGAGTGCTGAAAACCAAAAGGATTAACAAACTACCACCATTGTAAACAATGATTGGGTTTCGTTTTTTAGCCGCGAATGAACGCGAATACACGCAAATAAAAATATAATTACCTGTCAGCGGCTAAGCCAGTTTCGTAGTGTTGTAGGGTGGATAAGCGACAGCGCATCCACCGCGCCTGCTGCAAAAATTTATTGAACGCCGGAGAAGGGGATCAAGCATTCGTTAAATAATATACGCGTTCATTTGCGTTCATTCGCGGCCAATATCTGTTTCCGGATTACCACGGAGTCAAACGTATAACCCGCAGTAATCAAGCCGACAGTCCGCGCAGGGAGCGCTGCTTGCGCACCTCTTCGCGATCGATCTGTTGCAACGACTCTTCCACGAACACCAGATGTTCCTGGGCCGCCTGGCGCGCCTTCTCCGCATCGCCCTCGATCACGCTGTTCATCAATCGCTCATGCTGGTTACTGAGTGGCTCGAACACCCGGGGCAGGGTGTAGAGCTTGTCCAGGTTGTGCGAAATGCTGCTCTGCAGCAGGGTAAACAGCCCGCGCATCACATGCAGCAGCACCAGGTTGTGCGAAGCCTCCACGATGGAGATGTGGAAGTCGGCGTCGGCACGCGCCTCGTCCATCGGGTCGGGGCTGCCGTGGTTTTTTATCATCACCTCGAAACAGCGCCTGATCTTCTCCTTGTCCTCGCCGGTGCCTCGCAAGGCCGCGTAGTAGGCGGCGGTCCCCTCCAGGGCGTGACGGATCTCCAGTACGTCATAGCGCGATTCCGGCATCTCCCGCAGCAGGGCGATTAGCGGACTGACAAACGACGGCTCCAGTGATTCGCAGACGGTGGTGCCACCCCCGTGCCGGGTATTGAGCAGCCCCTTGCTGTTCAGCTTCTGGATCGCCTCGCGCAGCGACGGCCTTGAAACCTCCAGTCGCTGGGCCAGTTCGCGCTCGGCCGGGAGTCGCTCGCCTGGCTTCAGACTGCCATCGGCAATCATCGCCTCCAGTTTTTCCGCGATCTGGTCGGAAAGTCGTTGTTGTTTCATCGGGTGGTCTCTGCTTCCTCACAACTGGTAAGACCAATTGGTTTTGAGTTTAGATTGATTTCTTGAAAAAGAGAAGTCCTGGGGGGCTATTTTACCAAATTCACAACAAAAATAACGCAGTAAGCGGGGTATATATAGGGTGTATTTGGCCGTATCCGGGGACTTCGGGAAAGTTTGACAATGCTAATTCCATGGGTTATTAATTAATTGGCCTGACCACTTATCCAGTTTGTCAGGCGACAGGATGGCCTCGTCAAACCGTCTCGGGATTGTGATCCGAGTAGGGTAAAAGCCGGAGAGAAGGCGGTTGACCGGGAGGCTGTCACCCTGTTTCCCCATTGGAGTGAAAAGAACCATGAATCGAAAATTGATCTCGGTAGTGTCCGCCGCAGCCCTGGCCCTGAGTGTCGCCAGCGGTGTTGCACTGTCGGCGGAAAAGAAAACCCTCCTCAAGGTGCCGGTCTACTTCGGCACCCACCTGACCGGTCTGGGCAGTACCCCCAAGTGGCTGGCCGAGCACCTGAACGTCGCCAGCGGCGGCAGTGTCAAGATGAAGATCTATGAGCCGGGCAAACTGATCCCACCCGCGGAGATCCTGGAGTCGGTGGCCAGCGGCAAGGTCAACGCAGGCTATACCACGCCGGGCTACAACACCGGCGTGCTCGGCACCAAGAGTGGCATCTTTTCGGCTGTTCCCTTCGGTCCCGATGCACCTGAATTCCTCGCCTGGATCTATTACGGGGACGGCCGCAAGTTGTGGCAGGAGATGTATGACAAGAAGGGGTTGAATGTGCATGCCATTCCCTGCGGCATTATCGCCCCCGAGACCTCCGGCTGGTTCAACAAGCCGATCGACAAGCCAGAGGACCTGCAGGGTGTGCGCATGCGTTTCTTCGGCCTGGGCGCGCTGGTGATGGAGAAGATGGGCGTCTCAACCAGCCTGCTGCCCTCCAGCGAGATCTTCCCGGCCCTGGAGAAGGGCGCCATCGATGCCACCGAGTTCTCCATGCCGGCCATCGACAAGCTGCTCGGTTTCCACAAGATCCTCAAGTTCAACTACTACCCTGGCTGGCACCAGCCGGCCACCCTGTTCGAACTGGTAATCAACGGTGATACCTGGAAGGGCATGGGCGAGTCCCAGCAGGGCCTGGTGGAGATGAGTTGCAAGGCCGCCATGCTGGACGGACTGGCGCTGGGCGAGGCGATCCAGTTCCCGCAGATGAAGGAGAACCTCAACAAGAACGGTGTCGAGAACCGCTACTGGTCTCCCGAGATCCTGGATGCGTTCAGGGGCAAGTGGTCCGAGGTGGTAGCTGAAGAGTCCACCAAGGACCCCGAGTTCAAGGCGATCTGGGATAACCTGGAGAGCTTCCGCAACGACTATGCGGTCTGGAACAAGTGGGCCTTCCTGCCCCGTCCGGGCACCGTGCGCGAGCAGTAATCCGCAGCTGGAGGAGGGGTCCCGGTCCCGGGATCCCTCTTTTTTTACCCGTCATTTATCCCCGGCATCCGCTGAACGGATTTTTGCCCGGGACATCTTGAGACAGTATCGAGGCATGAGATGAATCAATCCAACGATCTGGAATATCGCATACCCATTGTCGATGCCCTGAATGGATTCGTGCAGCGTATCGGCCAGGTCGTGGCCTGGACCAATGTGCTGCTGATCGGTGTCATTCTTGTCCAGGTCGTACTGCGGTATGGCTTCAACAACGGACTGGTTTATCTGGAGGAGCTGATCTGGCACATCTACGCCGTCGGCTTCATGTTCGGCCTCAGCTTCGCCATTACCAACGATTCCCATATCCGGGTGGATATCGTGCACATGAGTCTCTCCCGCGCCAACCAGCACCGCTGGGAGATCTTCGGTCTGCTGTTCCTGCTGCTGCCGTTTATTGTGGTCATCTTCCTGCACAGCCTGGATTGGGTCTACTACTCCTACCAGATCGGCGAGAGCTCCCAGAACCCGACCGGTCTGCCCTATCGCTGGATTGTCAAATCGGTCATTCCGATCAGTTTTGCCCTGCTGTTTATTGCGGCGATCGCCCGTCTGATCCGTGAGGTCACCCTGTTGTTGCATCTGGCCCGGGAACCGGAAGAGCCCTATCCGGGGCGCGTTTCCATGATTCGCCATCTGTTCCGGGTACAGGAGCAGGGCGCGGGCGACACCAGCAGCAGTGATCAGCGTGAGGAAGTGTAAGTCATGGAAATGAATGAAATCCTTGTTATTGCGATGTTTGTCAGCTTCATCGCCTTGCTGTTTACCGGTTTCCCGGTCGCCTGGGCGCTGGCGGGCATTGGCATTCTGTTTGCGGGTGTCGGCTATCTGGCCGACAACTATCTCGACACCATGACCGGCCTCGACTACTCCACCCTCGGTCTGGCGGTCGGTCGTATCTTCGGCATTATGACCAACTGGGTGTTGGTGGCGTTGCCGATGTTTATCTTTATGGGGCTGATGCTGGACAAGTCCGGCGTCGCCGAACGCATGATGCACGCCATGCAGGGACTGTTCGGCCGGGTGCGCGGCGGTCTGGCCATCGCCGTCACCCTGATCGGTATCATCCTGGCCGCCTCCACCGGCATCATCGGCGCCTCTGTGGTGCTGCTGGGTGTAATGTCCCTGCCGGTGATGATGCGTCAGAAATACAGCAAGACCCTGGCGTTGGGTACCGTGGCCGGGGCGGGCTGTCTCGGTATCCTGATCCCGCCCAGTATCATGCTGGTGATCATGGGCGACCAGATGGGACTTTCGGTGGGCGACCTGTTCATGGGCGCGGTGTTCCCGGGCCTCATCCTGGGCATTCTCTATATCATCTATATCCTGCTGTTTTCATTCTTCAAGCCGGTATCCGCGCCACTTTCAGCAGATGCCAAACCGGTCAGCCTGGCGGTGGTCTGGAGCGTGTTCAAGACCATCCTGCCGCCGGCGGCCCTGATCCTGTCGGTGCTGGGTTCCATCTTCGCCGGTATCGCCACCGTGACCGAGGCCAGTGGTATCGGCGCCCTGGGCGCTATCGTCATGGCGGCCGCATATCGTCGCTTGAACTGGTCGGTATTGAAGGAGGTGACCATCAACACCTTCAACACCTCGGCCTACATCTTCGCCATCTTTGTCGGTGCCACGGTATTCGCCCTGGTGTTGCGGGAGCTGGGCGGGGATCAGTTGATCGAGTCCACCTTGACCGGCCTGCCGTTCGGACCCTACGGCATCATCGCCTTCATTCTGGCGGTAGTGTTTCTGCTCGGTTTCTTCCTTGACTGGATCGAGATCAGCCTGATCATCCTGCCGTTGCTGGCGCCGGTGGTGAAGGCCCTGGGCCTGGATATCGACGGCCATGGTGTGGTGGATAATCCGGAGCTGGTCTGGTTCGCCCTGCTGGTGGCAGTCACCCTGCAGACCTCGTTCCTGACGCCGCCGGTCGGTTTCGCCCTGTTCTATCTCAAGGGGGTTTGCCCGCCGGGCATCACGCTGATGCATATCTACAAGGGCGTTATTCCGTTCATCCTGCTGCAGTTGCTGGGACTGCTGGTGGTGGCCTTCTTCCCGGATGTGGTCACCTGGTTGCCCTCGGTGGCTTACGGCAAGTAGGCCCAAGAGTCAGCCGCGAGGAGTGGTGCAATAGGAGTGGTACAGGGATGTACCGGTAACGGAGCCGAGGATGCAATGCACCACTCCTCGCGGCTAAAGTTTTTTCTCCTGCGTGATGGTTGTGAATTATTTATCCTGGGGTGCAGGTAAGGCATGTCGGCAGATTACACGGCATTAAAAGACGAACTGGCAGGTTTCATTGACCCGACGCGGCTGATCGATGATCCGCTGCGCACCCTGGCCTACGGCACCGACGCCAGTTTCTACCGGCTGATACCCAGGCTGGTGGTGAAGGTGAATGACGAGTCCGAGATGGTGCGCATCCTGGCGGCCGCGCACCGTTGCGACACTCCGGTCACCTTCCGCGCGGCCGGTACCAGCCTCTCCGGGCAGGCGATCAGCGATTCGGTGTTGTTGCTGCTCTCCGGGGATTACTGGCGCGGTTACACCATCAACGAAGATGCCTCCATTATCCGTCTGCAACCGGGGGTGGTGGGCGCCTGGGCCAACAGCTACCTGGCGCCTTACCAGCGCAAGATCGGTCCCGATCCGGCCTCCATCAACGCGGCCAAGATCGGCGGCATCGCCGCCAACAACGCCAGCGGCATGTGCTGCGGCACGGCCCAGAACAGCTACCACACCCTCGCTAATCTGCGCGTCGTCCTGGCCGACGGGACGGTGCTGGACAGCGCCGAGCCGGCCTCGGTGACTGCCTTCAGGGAATCCCATGGCGACCTGCTGGCGACACTCTCCGTGCTGGCGGCGGAGACCCGCGCCAACGCCGAACTGGCGGAGCGTATCCGTCACAAGTACCGGTTGAAAAACACCACCGGCTACAGCCTCAACGCGTTGATTGATTTCGAAGATCCGATCGACATACTGCAGCACCTGATGATCGGTTCCGAGGGTACATTGGGTTTCATCTCCGAGATCGGCTACCACACGGTGCCGGACCACCCCTGCAAGTCCACCGCCCTGATCCTGTTCCCCACGGTGGAGATCGCCTGCAGGGCGGTGGTGCTACTCAAGCAGACGCCGGTGACGGCGGTGGAACTGATGGACCGCGCCGCGCTGCGTTCGGTGCAGGAGAAGCCGGGCATGCCGGCCTGGCTGCGTGAGCTGGATGACGAGGTGGCCGCCCTGCTGGTGGATGTGCGGGCGGCGGACGAGGCGACGCTGAAGTGCCGGGTGGCGGATGTAGGCCAGGCCCTGGTACCGATCCCACTGGTGCGGGAGGCGGAATTCACGGCGGACCCGACGGCCTACCAGGCGCTGTGGAATATCCGCAAGGGGCTGTTCCCGGCCGTCGGTGCGGTGCGTACCACCGGCACCACGGTGATCATCGAGGATATCGCCTTCCCGGTACCGCAGCTGGCGGCGGCGGTCAGGGGGCTGCATCTGCTGTTTGAAAAATATCATTACCATGAGGCGCTGATCTTCGGCCACGCCCTGGAGGGCAATCTGCATTTTGTCTTCACCCAGGATTTCAGCACCGAAGAAGAGGTGCGGCGTTACCAGGGCTTGATGGACGAGGTGTGCGCGCTGGTGGTGGCCGATTATGGCGGCTCGCTGAAGGCGGAGCACGGCACCGGACGCAACATGGCGCCGTTCGTGGAGATGGAGTGGGGCAGCGACGCCTACCGGTTGATGTGGCGGCTGAAAAAGCTGTTCGATCCCGCCAACCTGCTTAACCCAGGCGTGATTCTGAATGAAGATGCCGAGATCCATCTGAAGAATCTCAAGCCGTTGCCACCGGCCGATCCGTTGATCGACAAGTGTATCGAGTGCGGTTTCTGCGAGCCGATCTGCCCTTCGCGCAACCTCACGCTCACGCCACGTCAGCGCATCGTCTCCTGGCGTGAAATATCCCGACTGAAAACAACCGGCGAGGATGTCCGGCGCCTGCAACAGTTCGAAACCGATTTCGCCTATCAGGGGCTGGAGACCTGTGCCGTGGACGGGCTCTGCGCCATCGAGTGTCCGGTGGGAATCGATACCGGCAAGCTGACCAGGCAGATCCGGCAGACACAGCAGGGCGCGGGCGCGGCCCGGGTCGGTGACTGGGTGGACAGCCACTTCGCCGGTGTCGCCGCACTGACCCGCGCCGGCCTGAAGCTGGCGGCGCTCTCCCAGGATCTGCTGGGCGACCGGCTGATGGGCAGAACCACCGGCCTGATGCGACGCCTCAGCGGCGGGCGTATCCCGCAGTGGAATCCGGCTATGCCGCGCGCGGCCGGCCGGCTGCGGCCGCCGGTCAGCGGGGCGGACGCCTATAACGGCACGGTGGTCTATTTCCCCAGTTGTGCCAGCCGCACCATGGGACCGGCCAAGGGCGATGCGTTCCAGGACGATCTGCACCAGGTGATGCAGAACCTGTTGGGCAAGGCGGGCTACCGGGTGATCCTCCCCGAGCGACCGGAGGGGCTCTGTTGCGGCATGGCCCTGGAGAGCAAGGGGTTGCCGGAACAGGCGGAACGGAGTCTGCGGCGGCTGGAACAGGCGCTGTGGGATGCCAGCGAACAGGGCCGCCATCCGGTCCTGTGCGATACCAGTCCCTGCACCTACCGCATGATCGAACAGATCGAGCAGCCGCTGCGGATTTACGAGCCGGTGGGCTTCATCGGTGAACACCTGCTGGCGCATCTCAAACGTACATCGCAAATGGAAAGTGTCGCCCTGCACATCACCTGCAGCAGTCGCAAGATGGGTCTGGCCGGCGCCATGCGCCGGCTGGCGGAGCAGTGCGCACGGCAAGTGTTTATTTCGGAGGACAAAGGGTGTTGTGGGTTTGCCGGTGATAAAGGCTTTGCCCGACCTGAGTTGAATGCCTCGGCCTTGGGACTGTTGTCCGGATCACTGCCACAACACTGTGAAATGGGCGTCTCCAACAGTCGTACCTGCGAGATCGGTCTGTCGCTGCATGCCGGTCTCTCCTATCAATCCATTGTCTACCTGGTGGACCGCTGTTTTGTTGCCCGCTGAGCGGCTGTTCACCAAGTCGTATCGCCGTTAATGAAAGGAGTTTTTTTATCGAGTAAGCCGTACAACAACAAACCACAAGCATGATGGAGAGAGGATGAAAACCATAACAGCCATAACATTGGCGCTGTCCCTGCTAGGCCTCGCCAGCCGGGTGTCCGCAGCGGATATCCTGGTGGTCGAGAGTTATCACCAGTCCTACTCATGGGACGCCAGTTACACACAGGCATTGCGTGAGGAACTCGGTAAACAACACAACCTGGTCTTTTTCCAGATGGATACCAAGCGCCTGCCGGTCGCGGCGCATGCGACGCAGGCAGAAAAGGCCTGGTCGGCCTATCGGCAACTGAAACCGTCCCTGGTGATTCTGGGGGATGACAATGCGCTGAAATATCTTGGTCCGCGGCTGGCAGCCGAGCCGGTGCCGGTAGTCTATCTGGGTATCAACAACAATCCGCGTAGTTACTTCGATACGGCGCCGGGAAATTTTACCGGCGTTTTGGAGCGTCCGCTGTTCAAGCGCTCGATCGCTTCCCTGTCGAAAATAGTGAAACCCCGACCGAAAAAAATCCTCTTGCTGTTTGATGCAGGAACCACGGCGCGGGCGGCGGTCAGTGAAGCCTTCGCCGGAAATATCTGGGTCGATGTGTTCGGCGTGGCGGCCAAGGTGCGCCTGATCAGGAGCTGGGTCGAGTGGAAGGTGCAGGTTAGCGAGGCCCGCCGGCACGGTTATGACGCCATCATTGTGGGGCTGTACCACACCCTCACCGATATCCAGGGCAATAACATCGCCGCGGAGCGGGTGATGAGCTGGACTACCGAACATGCCCCGGTGCCGCTGTTCGCGTTCTGGGACTTCAGCGTCGGCCGGGAGATGACGGCCGGAGGTCTGGTACTCAGTGGAGAAGAGCAGGGACGGATGGCAGCGGCGATCGCACGGCAGATCCTGGCCGGTACCGAACCCTCGCGTATCTATCCGAAGACCGCCCAACAGGGCCGCTACCTGTTCAGCCGCAGCCGGCTGGCGCAGTACGGCCTGACACTGCCGACGGAAATCGAACGTGTCAGCAGCCTGATCGAATAGGTCGGGACCCGATCGCGTCCTATGACTAATCCCATCCATCCGGAGGATTTAAATATGTCCCAAGCTTTTGTCAGTACCAGAGTGCGTCTGGCGGTCTCCATCTCCCTGCTGGTGATGTCGGTTCTGTCCGGCTACCTGCTGATCCACTATCTTGATCTGCGCAGCAGCCTTAAGCAGGAGCTGTCCGGCGTCGCCGAGGCCACTGCCAGCAGATTGTCCCGCCAGCTCGCCGCCCCGCTCTGGTCGATCAACGAGCAGCAGATCAGCTCCACGGTCGAGTCGGAGATGACCCAGCATGCCCTCGCGGCGGTGGAGATCCTCGATCCACTGGACAAGCGGACACTGTTCGAGCGCAGGCGGGAAAGTATCAAACCAGGTTTCCTGTTTAGTCAACAGGACGCCGACGCCATCATGGCGGAAACGGCGGTGGTTACCGAAGCGGGTGAACAGATCGGCGTCGCCGTAGTGCATGTCTCGCCCGCCTTTATGCACAACAGCCTGGTTACGGTATTGAGCCGGCGGGCGATCGAACTGCTGCTGCTCGGCGCCCTGCTGGTCGCCGCCAGCCTGCTGATGATCCGGCTACACCTGCTTGTGCCGCTTCAGCGCGCCACGGCCGCTATCTGCTCAAATTCTGAAAGCGAGTTGGACGAGCTGATTCGCGGCAACCGGAACCGTGACCTGGATCTGTTGCTGAGGGCGGTCGGGGAGTTGCGTGGACAACTCGGAAACACCCGTAAAATGCAGGGAAAATGAGCGCCGCCAAGGGTATATGCCGCGCGCATCACTTAAGAGAAATGTTGATCAGCCGTTACATGGAGATACGCAACGCTGATAGCTGTACCTCTTCACCGATTGCCTGCCAGGGCTGGCGCCGATGATCCAAGAGACATGAGGAACATTTGATGCTTAAAGTTCACTCGATCAAAACCAGGCTCCTCCTGGTGATCGTCATCTCCCTGGCCGGCTTCATGGTTCAGGGCGTGGTCACGTTCAACGTGCTGGATGAGATGAACGCCGCTTCCCGGCGGCTCGAATCGGCCCAGCAGGCGGCCCAGGTGATCGACAGTACCCAGGCCGAGGTGTTGACACTGACACTGCAGAAACGCGGACTGAACCAGGACAATGAGGCGGCGTATCGGGACGGCCTTGAGCAGACCCTGGCACGGCAGGCGCAACAGCTGGAACGGGTTGCCACCGAACTCGGTTCACCGGCCCTGACCGGGCACCTGGAGGGCCTGCGCGGGGCGCTGCAAGGCTATCTGCGGCAACTCCTGGCCTGGCACAAGATTCGCCTGACCCTGGGCATGGATCAGGCGTCTGGCCTGACCGGAACGCTACGCGAGAAGGCCGCCGCCCTGGAGGCCCTGGTGAAGGGTTTCTCGGCCATGGAGCGGGCGCTGGTCGAGGTGGCCCAGGTGGAGAAGGCGAGCCTGAGCGGCGGCCTGCCGACCGACGCCGCCCCCTTCGAAAGCGAACTCAATGAGCTCAAGGCGCTGATCGTGGAGCTGCAGTTCGAGGATACTTTCATGCCGGCGATCGATGCCTATGCGGCCGCCTTCGGGCCGGCGCACGAGCAGTATCGGCAGCTCACCATGCTCGATCAGAAGCTGCTCGGTCAACTGCCGGAGATAGAGCGGGCGGTGGCCACGGTGGCTGAATTCATCAATGTGCAACTGCTGGCCGAGGCCCGCAGCAGGGCCGAGGCGGTCAGTCAGCAGGCGCGCTATACCCTGGTGGCCACGGCAGTGGCCACCGCCGCCGTTCTGGTGTTGCTGCTGCTCTGGATCGGTCGCGCCATTAACCGCGGGCTCAGCGATACGATGGGGCTGCTGACCGAGTTCTCCGGCGGCAACCTGGCCGCCCGCCTGGACGGCTATGACAAGGACGGGGATGAATTCGGTCAGTTGGCCACTTCAGCCAATGCCATGGCCGGCAGCCTGGGCGATTTGGTGCGTCAGGCGGACGCTGCCGGTCGGGAGATGGTGGGAATCTCCCAGGAGCTGTCCGTATCCACCGAACAGCTGGTATCGGTGAATCGCCAGATCAACGACCAGACCCAGCAGGTCGCCGCCGCCTCCGAGGAGATGAGCGTCACCGCCAACGAGGTGGCCAACACGGTCAATGACCTGAACCGCGCCGCGCAGAAGACCTGGGAGGCGGGCGATGCCAGCACCCAACTGGTAACCCGTACCGAGGAGGCGATCCGGGAGATTGCCCGGGTGGTGAACGATGCCGCCGCCATGGTGCATCAGCTGGGCGTTCGCTCCAACCAGATCGGCGTGGTGGTGGATGTGATCAACGAGATCGCCGAGCAGACCAACCTGCTGGCGCTGAACGCCGCCATCGAGGCGGCGCGAGCCGGCGATGCCGGGCGCGGCTTCGCGGTGGTGGCCGACGAGGTGCGCAACCTGGCCACCAAGACCGTGGAGGCCACCACCCAGATCACCGCCTCGGTGGAACAGATCCAGGGCGGCAGCCGGGAGGCGATGGCGGCCATGGAACTGGGGCAACAGTCGGCCGAGCGCGGCGTCTCCCTGGGGGAGGAGGCCAAGGCGTCGATGGACCTGATGCGGGAACAGGCCTCCAAATCGTCCGAGCGCACCGGCCAGATCGCTACGGCGATCGAACAGATGAGCGTCACCATCCGCGAGATCAGTCGCAGTATCGAACAGGTGGCGCAGGCGGTGACCAACAGCCAGTCGGCCACCGGCGCCATCGCCGACACCAGCCGTGTCGTCGCCGACAAGGCGAGTCAGTTGAGCGCGGTGACCGGGGCCTTCAAGACCTGATTTGGCCGGCCTCCGGCGTCGATTCCGTGAGCATGCCCCGGTGCTCGATGAAGGCGATGATCTCAGAAAGCCCCTGACAGGTCTTCATGTTGGAGAAGACGAACGGGTTGTCCCCGCGCATGCGCCGGGTGTCCTGCGCCATCACCTCCAGCGAGGCTCCTACATAGGGGGCCAGGTCGACCTTGTTGATCACCAGCAGGTCGGAGCGGGTGATGCCGGGACCGCCCTTGCGCGGCATCTTCTCGCCCTCGGCCACATCCAGCACATAGATAGTGAGATCGGCCAGTTCCGGGCTGAAGGTGGCGCTGAGGTTGTCGCCGCCGCTTTCGATGAACACCAGGTCCAGATCGGGGAAGCGTTCGCACAGGTCCTCCACCGCCGCCAGGTTCATCGAGGCATCCTCGCGAATCGCCGTGTGCGGACAGCCGCCGGTCTCCACTCCAATGATGCGCTCCGCCGCCAGCGCCTGGCTGTGAATGAGGAAGCGGGCATCCTCCTGGGTGTAGATGTCATTGGTGACCACGGCCAGTTGATAGCGGTCGCGCATCGCCTTGCACAGGGCGTCCAGCAGCGCGGTCTTGCCGGAGCCGACCGGGCCGCCGACGCCGATACGTAGAGGTGTGCTGTTCATGGTTTCTGTTCCCTTCATGATCGGTAGAGTCGGGTGTATTGGGTTTCGTGCAGGCTGCTGGCCAGCGCCTGGGCCGGACAGGAGGCGCCGATCACCTCGTCTTCCAGGTTCAGGCCGCGCTCCACCAGCCGGGGGATGTCGCCGGTCAGGGCGGCGATGATCTGCTGCCCCGCGGTCTGTCCCAGGGGCACGATCTTGACCCCGGCCAGGGTGGTGTTCTCCAGCCAGCCCCAGAGATAGCCCTCGGCGGCCTGGCGCAGGGGGATGTCCCAGTGTTGCGCGGCCAGGGCGAAGCCGGCCAGCTGGCAGCTTCTGAGGATCGGCATCCGCGCTGCCGACACCGGGATACCGAGGTGCGGCAGCAGGCTGGCCAGCGCCCGGCCGCGATTACGCTCCTCTTCCCGCAGCTCCCGGGTCTCACGGCAGGCGAGCAGATAGCGGCTCCAGTAGGCGAGCGCGGTGTCGTCGTTATCGGCGCTGGCCTGGTAGAGCCGGGCGAGCAACGGGATCTCCAACTGGGTCATACCGCTGTGCATCAGGCAACCGAGCCACTCCTTCAACCCGACCTCGTCGCCGACCCAGCCGCACTCCACCGCCCACTCCAGTCCCTGGGAGTAGGTGAAGGTGCCGACCGGTAGCGAAGGGCTGACCAGATGCAGCAGCCGCAGGCGGGCGACATCCGGCTCAATGGTGGTGGCCATGACCGGCTCCCTGTGCATGCCGATGGCCGTTTTCCGCACTGCCGCCATAGGCGCCCGGTTCCGGCTCGAACGGGGCCTCGGTGACCGTCACCTGCAACCCCAGGCCGCGCAGCATCCCGTCCAGCACATGGTCATGCGGATAACTGACCCGGTCGGGTTGTATTTCGATCTGAACATGCCGGTTGCCCAGGTGGTAACAGGCCCTGGCGAGAAGATGGGGGTCGTCACTGACCACGCTTGAGAGGGTTTCCCGGGCGGCGACGACCTTCACCGTATAGCCGTTGTCGGCACGCAGCAGATCGCCGTCCACAAGCGTGCTGCCGCGCGGCAGGAACAGGCCGGCGTCCACGCCATTGTCCAGGGTGACCCGCAGCCGGCACTTGATGCGGCTCTGCAGCGGCAGGGTCAGCGTGGTGTCGACGGCGGCGAGGCCGGCGGTCTTTTCAATGAGTTTGATCATCATACGTTCCCTGAATCCTGGTGCGGCTGGCGCCCACGGGACGCCCTATGCGGTTGTTTGTGTTGTGGTTGGCGCCCACGGGGCGCCCTATATCTGTTTGATGGGTTACGTCGTTCCTCCTTCACCCATCCTACGTTTCTAAACAGTTCGGTAGGGTGGGCACGTCTTCTGTGCCCACGCTGTATTTGTTCCCGTTCATTCGCGTGGGCACAAAAAGCGTGCCCACCCTACGATCTAAAACAGGAAAAAGCGTTGCGCCAGCGGCAGCGACGCCGCAGGCTCGCAGGTCAGCAACTCGCCGTCGGCACGTACCTGGTAGGTCTGCGGGTCCACCTCGATCAGCGGCTGGTAGTCGTTCAGCCGCATGTCCGCCTTGGTGACATGGCGGCAATCGCGCACCACGCCGATGAGCGACTGCAGACGCAGTCGCTCGGCAATCCCGGCGCCCAACCCGGCCTTTGAAAGAAAGGTCATGCGGGTGGAATACATCGCCCGGCCCACGGCGGCGAACATGGGTCGGTAGTGCACCGGCTGCGGCGTGGGGATGGAAGCGTTGGGATCGCCCATCGGTGCGGCGGCGATCAGGCCCCCCTTGATGATCAGGCTCGGCTTGGTGCCGAACAGGGCCGGTTTCCACAGCACCAGATCGGCCAGCTTGCCCACCTCCACCGAGCCCACTTCGTGGGCGATGCCGTGGGCGATGGCCGGGTTGATGGTGTACTTGGCGATATAGCGCCTGGCGCGCAGGTTGTCGTGCCGCGCCGGATCACCGGCCAGGCTGCCGCGCTGCTGCTTCATCTTGTGCGCTGTCTGCCAGGTGCGGGTGATCACCTCGCCGACCCGGCCCATCGCCTGGGAGTCGGAGGCGATCATGGAGAACGCCCCCAGGTCGTGCAGGATATCCTCGGCGGCGATGGTCTCGCGGCGGATGCGCGACTCGGCGAAGGCCACATCCTCGGCGATGTTGGGGTCCAGGTGGTGGCAGACCATCAGCATGTCCAGGTGCTCGTCGATGGTGTTGACGGTGTAGGGGCGGGTCGGATTGGTGGAGGAGGGCAGCACGTTGGCCTGGCCGCACGCCTTGATGATATCCGGCGCGTGGCCGCCGCCGGCCCCCTCGGTGTGATAGGTGTGGATGGTGCGCCCCTTCATGGCCGCCAGGGTGTGCTCGACAAAGCCCGACTCGTTGAGGGTGTCGGTATGGATCGCCACCTGCACGTCGAAGGCGTCGGCCACCGTCAGGCAGTTGTCGATGGCCGCCGGGGTAGTGCCCCAGTCCTCGTGCAGTTTCAGGCCGATGGCGCCGGCCGCCACCTGCTCCTCCAGGGCCTGCGGCAGGCTGGCGTTGCCCTTGCCGAGAAAGCCGAGATTCATCGGCAGCCCATCCGCCGCCTCCAGCATGCGATGGATATTCCACGGGCCGGGGGTGCAGGTGGTGGCGTTGGTGCCGGTGGCCGGGCCGGTGCCGCCACCGAGCATGGTGGTGACGCCTGACATTAGCGCATCCTCCACCTGCTGCGGGCAGATGAAGTGGATGTGGGAATCGATCCCGCCGGCGGTGAGGATGCTGCCTTCGCCGGCAATCGCCTCGGTGCCCGGGCCGATGATGATATTCACGCCCGGTTGCACATCCGGATTGCCGGCCTTGCCGATGGCGCTGATGCGGCCGTTTTTGATCCCCACATCGGCCTTGACGATACCCCAGTGATCAAGAATGAGGGCGTTGGTGATCACCGTGTCCACCACTTCAGACCCTGGTTCCGACGAGGGCCGCTGGCTCTGGCCCATGCCGTCGCGGATCACCTTGCCGCCGCCGAACTTCACTTCGTCGCCGTAAATGGTGTGGTCCTGCTCCACCTCGATCAGCAGGGCGGTGTCGCCCAGCCGCACTCGGTCACCCGTGGTCGGCCCGTACATTTCGGCATAGGCCTGGTTACTGATAATTGCCATTGTTTAATGCTCCGATCATTTAATCAGGACGACGTCGCCTGATCGAGGAAATGCTCGCGAAAGCGGTGGTGTCGTAGGGTGGATAAGCCGGTAGGCGCATCCACGCTGAATCAGTTGATGGTGGATGCGCAAGCTTATCCACCCTACATTCCTGTGATGGATCAATCGCCATTGATTATCCCTCCAGGTTACCCATCACCGCGCCGTTGAAACCGTACACCTTGCGCTCGCCAGCATAGGCGACCAGGGTCACCTGCCGGGTCTGTCCGGGTTCAAAACGCACCGCGGTGCCGGCTGGAATATCGAGACGAAAGCCGCGAGCCTTGTCGCGGTCGAATTCCAGGGCCGGGTTGGTCTCGGCAAAGTGGTAGTGGGAACCCACCTGAATCGGCCGGTCGCCGCTGTTGGCCACCGACAGGGTCACGGTTTCGCGGCCGCTGTTGAGCTCGCGCTCGCCGGGCGCGGTGATGATCTCGCCGGGGATGAGCGTGTCCGCGGGGGCGTTGTCAGAGGGTAGGATGGGGTCATGCACCGTCACCAGCTTGGTGCCGTCCGGGAAGGTCGCCTCCACCTGCACGTCGTGGATCATGGCGGTGACCCCCTCCATTACATCCGCCGAGGTGAGCAGGGTGCGGCCGTAATCCATCAGCTCGGCGACCGTCCGGCCATCGCGAGCCCCTTCCAGGATGGCGGCGCTGATGTAGGCGATCGCCTCTGGATAGTTCAGTTTCACGCCTCTCGCCAGGCGCCGCTCCGCCAGCAGGGCGGCGGTGAACAGCAGCAGTTTGTCTTTTTCCCGGGGGGTGAGATCCATGAATGACTCCTTAAAAATATCAGGTTCAAATATCGTAACTACTCACGGGTGATTGGCCAGCCTTGCCGGCCTCACACGATGGCTGGATCGAGATAGGCCAACAAGCCAGGCCAATCGCTTGCAGGCCGGGTGAGTAGTTACTAAATATCAGGTATTCCATATGCGCGGCACGCAGGGTGGACGATCGACCACGGCGGGTCGCAGGGCTTTCCAGATGTCGCTGAACAGGGCGCGGGCGGTCTCGGTGGAGTCCCCCAGGTAGCGGGCGATGAACAGGCCGTCCACCTCGGTAATGCCCAGCCTGTTCCGTTGCGATTCCGGGAGCTGCGCGCGGATCGTGTCCAGCAGGCCGTTATCTCCGGCGGTGGCCCCGGTGGTGGCAATGAGGGTACCGAGCACCGGATGGTGACGCAGTCCGGCACTGGCGCCAAGATCGGCCTGTCCGTTTACCTCCAGCCGCTCATGCAGCAGCGGCAGACCGTCCCTGAACAGGCTGAAACGAAACAGCGCCGCGCCGTGGTCGAAGACCTCGTCAATCACTGGGCGGCCAAGACAGTGAATCTCCCAGCCGATAAAGCGGGCATTGCCCTCAAGCTGCACGGTGGTCGCCAGCTCGATCCGGGCCCCCGGAAAAATAATGTTCTCCTGTGGCAGCCACTCCAGGCAGCCATCCGTAACACGGAGTGTCTGCCGCTGCGTGGCCCAGGGACCGGCGCTGCGGTAGAACTTGGTGGCGCCGGGGGTGGTCACCAGCGCCGTGGCGCCGGGGGCCACTTCGGTGCTGATCCGCAGCTGGTCACCGCCGGCCACACCACCGGGCGGGTGCAGCAGGTAGACATGGCAGAGATCGCCCTCCGGGTAGAGCGCACGCTGCACCGCCAGCGGACCCTGGCGACTGCGCTCGGCCAGCAGGGTCTTTCCCGCGATCTGCCTGAAGCCGAGGCGCAGGGCGGCCTGCCAGCCGGTGCTCTCCATCGCATCTGAACGGATCGCCGGTTCCGCCATCTTCACACCGTCAGGTATTGACGAATCAGTTCGTCGTTGAGTCCGGCCATTTCGCCGGCCGCCACGTGGCGGCCGCGATCCAGGATGCAGTAGCGGTCCGCCACCTTGCGGGCAAACGGCAGCTTCTGCTCCACCAGCAGCACCGTGAGTCCGATCTCCCGGTTCAGGCGCAGGATTATGTCGCCGATCTCCTGCACGATATTGGGCTGAATCCCCTCGGTCGGCTCATCCAGGATCAGCAGCTTGGGATCGATCACCAGGGCCCGGCCGATGGCCAGCTGCTGTTGCTGGCCGCCGGAGAGGTCGCCGCCGCGCCGCCCCAGCATCTCCTTCAGCACCGGGAACAGTTCAAAGATGAACGGCGGGATCCTGTTGCCTTTTTCGCGGCGCGCCGGCAGGCCGATGCGCAGGTTCTCCTCCACCGTGAGCAGCGGGAAGATCTGTCGCCCCTGGGGCACGTAACCGATGCCGAGCGGGGCGCGCCGCTCGGCGATCTGGCGGTTGAGCGAGTCGCCGGCGAAGCGGATCTCGCCCGAGCGGAAAGGCAGCAGTCCCATCACGCACTGCAGCAGGGTGGTCTTGCCGACGCCGTTGCGCCCCATCAGGCAGGTGCACTGGCCTTCGGGGGCATGGAGATCCAGATCCCAAAGGGTATGGCTCTCGCCGTAGAACTGATTGATTTGTTCGACCTTCAGCATCTGATTTGTCCCAATTATTCGCCGCAACTACTCACCCAGTCTGTAAGTGATTGGCCTGGCTTGCCAGCCTCGCACGATGGCTTGTATCCTCGAATCCGGCCCCATTTTCAGCGCCTGCCCAAACTCGCTTCGCTCAAACAAGGGCAGGCTTGAATCTGAAAACGGGGCCGGATTCGAGGCGCCATCAAGATCGGCCAACAAGCCAGGCCAATCACTCCGTGAGTTACTATTCACCCAGGTAGACTTCCACCACCCGGGGGTCATTCTGAATCTCGTCCATGCTCCCCTCGGCCAGCACGCTGCCCTGATGCAGTACCGTCACCTTGCGCGCGATGGAGCGGATGAAATCCATGTCATGCTCCACCACCACCACCGTGTGGTCGCCGGCCAGCGCGGTGAGCAGTTCGGCGGTGCGCTCCATCTCCTGATGGGTCATGCCGGCCACCGGCTCGTCCACCAGCAGCAGCTTCGGGTTCTGCATCAGCAGCATGCCGATCTCCAGCCACTGCTTCTGGCCGTGGGAGAGGGCGCCGGCATTGCGGTCGCGGTGTGCCTGCAGGGCGATGATCTCCAGCACTTCGTCGATGCGCTGCCGTTGCACCCCGTCCAGTTGCGCGGTGAGGGTGGGCCAGATGCGCCGCTCCCCGGCCATGGAGAGCTCCAGGTTTTCGAATACCGTGTGGTACTCGAATACCGTCGGTTTCTGGAACTTGCGGCCGATTCCCGCCTGGGCGATCTCCGGTTCGCTGAGCTGCAGCAGGTTGATGTTCTGTCCGAAGTGGGCGCTGCCCTTGTCCGGTCGGGTCTTGCCGGTGATGATGTCCATCATGGTGGTCTTGCCGGCGCCGTTGGGACCGATAATGCAGCGCAGCTCGCCGGCGTCGATATAGAGGTTCAGGTCGTTGATCGCCCTGAAGCCGTCGAAGCTGACCGAGATATCCTCCAGGTAGAGGATGGTGCCGTGGCTCAGATCCACCTCCAGGCCGGTGGTCTGCAGCATGAAATCGAATACCCGGTCACGCCGCATCACCGTTCGCAGGTTGTCCAGTGAATTCATGCTGCTGCGCCTCCTTTTTTGCTTCGGGTTTTCATCAGGCCGATCAGCCCCCGGGGCAGCAGGATGGTGACCAGCACGAACAGCGCGCCGAGGGCAAACAGCCACACCTCCGGCAGGGCCCCGGTCAGGTAGGTCTTGCCATAGTTGACCATCAGGGCGCCGGCGGCGGCGCCGTACAGGGTGCCGCGTCCACCCACGGCCACCCAGATGACGATCTCGATGGAGTTGAGCGGGGAGAACTCCCCCGGGTTGATAATGCCCACCTGGGGCACGTAGAGGGCCCCTGCGATGCCGGCGAGTACCGCGGAGAAGGTGAAGATGGCCAGCTTCACATGCTCCACCCGGTAGCCGACGAAGCGGGCGCGGTCTTCCGCGTCGCGTATCGCCACCGCCACCCGTCCCAGGCGGGACTGGACAATGGCCCGGCAGACGATATAGCCCAGGGCCAGCATCAGCGCGGTCACCACGAACAGCCCGATGCGGGTGCTGTCCGCCTGCAGATCGAAGCCGAGCAGCTCCTTGAAATCGGTCAGCCCGTTGTTGCCGCCAAAACCCATCTCGTTGCGGAAGAAGGCGAGCATCAGGGCATAGGTCAGGGCCTGGGTCATGATGGAGAGATAGACCCCGGTCACCCGCGAGCGAAAGGCCAGCCAGCCGAACAGGAACGCCAGCAGGCCGGGCGCCAGCATCACCATCAGGGCGGCGAACCAGAACATGTCGAAGCCGTACCAGAACCAGGGCAGGGCGTCCCAGTTGAGGAACACCATGAAGTCCGGCAGCAGCGGGTCGCCATAGACGCCGCGGTCGCCGATCTGGCGCATCAGGTACATGCCCATGGCGTAGCCGCCGAGGGCGAAGAAGGCGCCGTGGCCGAGACTGAGTATGCCCAGGTAGCCCCAGGCGAGGTCCACGGCGATCGCCAGCAGGGCGAAGGCGAGATACTTGCCCAGCAGGGTGACGGTGTAGGTGGAGAGGTGCAGCGCATGGCCCTCGGGTGGCAACAGATTGAGCAGCGGCACCAGCACGGCGGCCAGCGCCAGCAGGCCCAGGAACAGCTGGCCGCCGCGATCCTGTTTCAGCAGATTCAGCAGACCCATCTCTCAGCCCTCCGCCGCCCGGCCTTTCTGCGGGAACAGTCCGCGCGGCCGTTTCTGGATAAACAGGATGATGAACACCAACACCAGGATCTTTGCCAGCACGGCGCCGGACCAGGGTTCGAGAAACTTGTTGGCGATGCCCAGCCCCATGCCGCTCACCAGGGTGCCCCAGAGGTTGCCGACGCCGCCGAACACCACCACCATGAAGCTGTCGATGATGTAGGACTGGCCCAGGTTGGGGCCCACGTTGGTCAGTTGGCTGAGGGCGACCCCGGCCACCCCGGCGATGCCGGAGCCGAGACCGAAGGTCATGGCATCCACCCATTCCGAGCGCACCCCCATGGCGCGGGCCATGGCCCGGTTCTGCGACACCGCCCGCACCTGCAGACCCAGCGAGGTCTTTTTCAGTACCAGGAACAGCGCGGCGAACACCAGCAGGCAGAAGGCGATGATATAGAGCCGGTTCAGGGTAAGGGAGAGGGCGCTGTTGATCTCCCAGCTGCCGCTCATCCAGCTCGGCGCCTCCACCGAGCGGTTGAGCGGGGAGAAGATGGAACGCACCGTCTGCTGCAGGATCAGGCTGATGCCGAAGGTGGCCAGCAGGGTCTCCAGGGAGCGGCCGTAGAGAAAGCGGATCACGCCCCGTTCGATGCCGATGCCGACCAGCCCGGATATCACAAAGGCGACCGGTATGGAGAGCAGCAGCGCGGCGCCGATATGCTCCGGCATTAGCAGCTGCATGACATAGGTGGCGTAGGCGCCGAGCATGATCAGTTCGCCGTGGGCCATGTTGATCACCCCCATGACGCCGAAGGTGATGGCCAGGCCGATGGCGGCCAGCACCAGCACCGAGCCGAGGCTGAGGCCGAAGAAGATGTTCTCGACCAGGCTGTAGAGCTGCAGTGTGGCCTTTATATTGTCCAATACCTGTTTGATCTCGGCGGCGAATGCCTCGTCGCTGGTACTCTGCTGCAGTTTCAGCAGGCCGTTGCGCACCGCCGGATGGATATTGCCGTCCAGCAGTTCGACGGCGGCGAGGCGTTCGGTTTTGTCACCCGAGCTCAGTTTCCCCAGGGCGATGACGATCTCCATCGCTTCACGGATCTGTCCGTCGCTCTCCTGTTCCAGTAAGGACTGAATCAACGCGGCGCTCGCGGCGTCGGGACGGTCCAGCAGTTGGTTGACGGCGGCGAGGCGTTTTGTCTTGTCCGGGTTGCGCAGATCCAGCATCGCCAGGGCATTGCGTATCTGGCTGCGCATGCGGTTGTTCAGGGTGATTTTGTTCATCGCGCCCCGGGCGACATTGCCCACGGACTCGCCGGTGATCGCATCGACCGCGTCGGGGCTTCCGCTGCGGCGCCCAAGCATGATCAGCCGCTGGTCACGCTTCAGCGTGTAGAGCCGGCTATCCATCAGGGCGACAAGGATCGCTCTCGCCTGTTCGCTGCCGTCGGACGCCAGCAGTTGAATGGCCTGGTATTTTTGGTCGAACTTTTTTGACTTGAACAATTCGGCCGCCGCATGCAGCGGCGTGTCGCTTTCGGCGGCGTATAGCGCAGGGAGCTGACCCGCAGTGAGGCAGGCAAGCAGCAGTATCCAGTTTAAAAGCCGTGACATGTGCCTACTTATTTGCTCTGGGTTATAGGGTTTCATAAAGGCCACCAATGTTTTTTAGCTAGATACCAGTAAGGTGTTGCATGAGGGACCGTACTTTTGTAGGAGTGGCTTCGCCGCGAAAACCTTCGCGCCAGAGGCGCTCCTACGGGGTGATTCACCAAGCTTGATCAACACCAACAACTAACTGGGATAGAGCCATGTTTTTATGCTTCTGCGTTCTCTGGTGGTCGGGACCAGGCCGGTCCGACTGGACCGGACTGGTCACACTTGCATAACAAGTATCAGTGGTACGACGTTACTCGTAGTTCTGGCCGGAACATTTCGCGGTCTTGACGTTGTAGTTGCCGCAGGCCAGCGGTGCACGCCAATCGGCGATGATGTCCTTGGAACCCGGCAGGAAGTCGGACCAGGCATCCCCGGCCACCAGACCGGAGGTCTGCCACACCACCTCGAACTGGCCGTTCTCCTGGATCTCGCCGATCAGCACCGGCTTGGTGACATGGTGATTGGGCAGCATGGCGGAGTAACCGCCGGTCAGGTTGGGCACCGAGACGCCGATGATCGCCTGCTGTACCGCATCGGAGTCGGTGGTGCCGGCCTTCTCAACCGCCTTCACCCACATGTTGAAGCCGATGTAGTGGGCCTCCATCGGATCGTTGGTGACCCGCTTGTCGTTCTTGATGAAGCTCTTCCAGGCGTCGATAAAGCCGCTGTTGGCCTCGGCGTCCACGCTCATGAAGTAGTTCCAGGCCGCCAGGTGACCCACCAGCGGTTTGGTGTCGATACCGGAGAGCTCCTCCTCACCCACCGAGAAGGCCACCACGGGAATATCCTCGGCCGAGAGGCCCTGGTTGCCCAGCTCTTTATAGAACGGGACATTGGCGTCGCCATTGATGGTGGAGACCACGGCGGTCTTCACCCCGGTGGAGCCGAACTTCTTGATCTCGGAGACAATCGACTGCCAGTCGGAGTGACCGAACGGGGTGTAGTTGATCATGATGTCCTTGTCGGCTACACCCTTGGCCTTCAGGTAGGCCTCGAGGATCTTGTTGGTGGTGCGCGGGTAGACATAGTCGGTACCGGCCAGCACCCAGCGTTTCACGCCGATGTCGTTCATCAGGTAATCGACCGCCGGGATCGCCTGCTGATTGGGGGCCGCCCCGGTGTAGAAGACGTTCTTCGACGACTCCTCGCCCTCGTACTGCACCGGATAGAACAGCAGGCCGTTCAGCTCCTCCACCACCGGCAGCACCGATTTGCGCGACACCGAGGTCCAGTTGCCGAAGATGGCGGCCACCTTCTCCTGGCTCAGCAGCTCGCGCGCCTTCTCGGCAAACAGCGGCCAGTTGGAGGCGGGATCGACCACTACCGGTTCCAGCTGCATGCCGAGCAGGCCGCCTTTCTTGTTCTGTTCGTCGATCAGCATCAGCATGGTGTCCTTCAGTGTGGTTTCACTGATCGCCATGGTGCCGGATAGGGAATGCAGGATTCCCACCTTGATGGTCTCCGCGGCTTGCGCGCCGCTCATCCCCGCGAGCGCGATGGCCATGGATACCAGGCTGCTTTTCAGGTAACTCGTTTTCATCTCGGACTCTCCACAATCTTGGAAAATGTTGGGTTGCTTATGATTTGGCACTGGAATTGCTCTCCCGGTAACCGGCGCCTGTTTTTTTACGGTTCCAGTCTCTCCCCGGGCCGATTGAATCGCCATGCGGCGTTACACTCAGCGGCATACGTCAAATGACGTATGTTCACTGGCTTGGTGAGAACCTAGGGTAGGGCGCCCCAAAAGGGTGCATGGCGAAACGATAAGCGACGAGATGATGCACAAGATGGCGTCTCCCCCAGTGATCAACCCGACCAAACGCCGCTATAACCAGTGGGTGGCGAACGAGACGCTGGAGGATTTTGCCCTGCGTTTTACCGCGACCCGGGCGCGCAAGTGGTCCGATGCGCGGGTCGCCAACACCGCTCTGGGTATCGTCTCCTTCCTCGCCCTGGAGGCGATCGGCGGCGCCATCACCCTGCAGTACGGATTCAGCAACTCCCTGTGGGCGATCCTGGTGGTCTGTACCCTGATCTTCCTGTTCGGCCTGCCCATCTGCTACCACGCCGCCCGCTCGGGCCTGGATATCGACCTGCTGACCCGGGGTGCCGGTTTCGGTTACATCGGCTCCACCATCTCCTCGCTGATCTACGCCTCGTTCACCTTTATTTTCTTTGCCCTGGAAGCGGCGATCATGTCCATGGCCCTGCAACTGCTGCTGGGGATTCCCCTGGCGTGGGGTTATGTGGTCAGCGCGCTGATGGTGATTCCGTTGGCGACCCACGGCATCACCCGTATCAGCCGCTTTCAGTTGTGGACCCAGCCGCTGTGGATCGTGCTGCAGCTCGCGCCGCTGCTGTTCATCCTCTACCATCACGCGGAGGCGGTCTCGGAATGGACCCGGTTCACCGGTCTGGAGGCGGCCAGCGAGGGCGGTTTCGACCTGTTGCTGTTCGGCGCTGCGGCCGCGGTGATCTTTCCGCTGATCGCCCAGAACGGGGAACAGGTGGATTTCCTGCGCTTCCTGCCCAAGGCGCAGGAGGGCTCGGGAAAATGGTGGCTGGCGCTCACCCTGTCCGGACCGGGCTGGACCCTGTTCGGGGTGCTCAAACTGCTGGCCGGCTCCTTTCTGGCGGTGCTGGCGCTCAAGCACGGCGTGGCGGCGGAACTGGCCGACGACCCCTCCCACATGTACCTGGTCGCCTTCAGCTACATCACCAGCCATCCGGAGGTGGCGCTGGTGCTGGCGGCCACCTTCGTCATCATCTCCCAGCTCAAGATCAACGTCACCAACGCCTACGCGGGTTCGCTCGCCTGGTCCAACTTCTTTTCCCGCCTCACCCACCATCACCCGGGGCGCATCGTCTGGCTCTTCTTCAACGTCGCCATCGCCCTGCTGCTGATGGAACTGGGGCTGTATCAGGCGTTCGAGAGTATCCTGATCACCTACTCCACCCTGGTGCTGGCCTGGATGGGCTCGCTGGTGGCCGATCTGGTGATCAACCGGCCGTTGGGCCTGCGCCCCCGGCAGATGGAATTCAAGCGTGGCCGGCTTTACGACATCAATCCGGTGGGTGTGGGTTCCATGGCGATTGCCTCGCTGCTCGGCATGGTCGGACAACTGGGTCTGCTGGGGCCGACCTTCAAGGCGCTGGCGCCGTTCATTTCCCTGTTCATCCCGTTTATCACCGCCCCGCTCATCGCCTGGCTGACCGGGGGACGCTACTACCTGGCCCGGGAGTATGAGTCGCCGGTCCATGAGTGCCAGGAGCATGCGGAGGATTGCGCGATCTGCGCCAACCGGTTTGAGCACCCGGACATGCTCGCCTGTCCGGTGTACGGTGGCGATGTCTGTTCGCTCTGCTGTGCCCTGGATGCCAGTTGTCGCGACCGCTGCCGGCCGCAGGCCCATCTGCAGGCACAATTCAGCCAGACCTTCGGCCGCCTGTTTCCCCAGGCCTGGGGATTGCGGCTGCACGCCACGGTGATTCACTTCCTGGTCATCCTGGTGGTGACCTCCCTGGTGATCGCCGGGTTGTTCTTCATCGTCTATCACTCCGGCGACTACGCGTCGGTGCCGCAGGCCGCGATCGCCGGCTCGGCGCTGGGCAAGACCTTCCTGTTGCTGTTTATCGTCAACGGGGTGCTGGTGTGGCTCTACGTGCTGGCGCAGGACAGCAAGCGCAAGGCGCTGGAGGATTCGCTGCACCATACCGCGCTGCTGCGCCGCGAGGTGGCGGCCCATGAACTGACGGCACGGCAACTGCAGGATGCCAAGGAGGTGGCGGTCACCGCCAACCAGGCCAAGAGCCGCTACCTGTCCGGGGTGAGTCACGAACTGCGTACGCCGCTCAATACTGTGCTCGGTTACGCGCAGCTGCTGAAGGCGGACGTACAGCTGGCGGCGCGCAATCGCAAGGCGGCCGAGGTGATCCATCGCAATGGCGAACACCTCTCCGATGTCATCGAGGGGTTGCTGGAGATTTCGAAAATCGAGGCACGGCGCGTCGACATCCACCGCGACGAGGTCAATCTGCACACGCTGGTCGAGCAGCTGGCCGAAACGTTCGCGGTGCAGGCCCAGGCCAAGCATCTGCGCTTCGAATACCGCTGTGACAGCGAACTGCCCAACCACGTCCTGACCGACGAGAAGCGCCTGCGGCAGATCCTCACCAACCTGCTCTCCAATGCCGTCAAGTTCACCCACGCCGGCCGGGTGCGCTTCCAGATCAGCTATCGCAACGAGGTCGCCAAATTCACCGTCAGCGATACCGGTATCGGCATCAGGGAAGATGACCGGGAGCGCATCTACGCCCCGTTCGAGCGCATCCAGAACGAGGAGACACGCTTGGTCACCGGCACCGGCCTGGGCCTCACCATCTCCCGGCTGCTCTGCACCCTGATGGGGGGCGATCTGGCCCTCAGCAGCCGATATGGCGTGGGTAGCGACTTCACCCTCTCCATCATGCTGCCGTTCGTCTACAAGCCCAGCCGCCCGCCGGTAACCCGACAGCGTATTCTCGGCTACGCCGGGCCACGAAAGGTCCTGCTGGTGGTGGATGACGAACCCTGGCACCGGGCGCTGATCCGCGATTTCCTGAGCCCCCTGGGATTCCGCCTGCACGATGCCGAATCCGCAAGGCAGGGGCTGGCGATCGCCGGGCGCGAGCCGATCGATCTCTATCTGCTGGATGTGCGCATGCCGCTGATGGATGGCTGGGAGCTGGCGCAGCGGCTGCGTGGTCAGGGGGTGGAGGCGCCCATCTTCATGCTCTCCGGCAATGCCATCGAAAACCAGCGCGAGGAGCTCACCAGCCGTCTGCACAACGAGTATCTGATCAAACCGATCAATCTGGAAAACTTGTTGGAGAAGATCGGCAATGCCCTGGATCTGACCTGGGTGTTCGATACACCGACGATCGTGGAAACAACGCTATCACCACCGCACCCGGGGAGGGGCGAGCCTGCACCTGTGCCAAAGCCCGCACCGGAACAAGCCGAACTCGACGAACTGATCTCCCTGGCCAAGATCGGATACCTCAACGGCGTGCTGGAGAAGCTGGAGGCGCTGGAGACGCGCTACGCCGGCTCCGCGCTGCTGGGCTATCTCAAGACCCATGCCGAGGCCTGTGATCTCGAGGGCCTCGTCCGCACCGTTCGGGAGTTCCATCATGCCGCTTGACCGAAACAATCCCATCGTACTGGTGGTCGACGACTCGCCCGACTCCTTGGGCATGATCCATAGCGCGCTTCAGCTGGGTGGCTACACCGTGCTGGTGGCCCTCAATGGTCAGCAGGCGCTGGACATCGTCGCCCGGATCCAGCCCGACGTGGTGCTGATGGATGCGCTGATGCCGGTGATGGACGGCTTTGAAAGTTGCCGCCAGATGCGCCGCTCGCTGCCGCTGACGCCGATCCTGTTCATGACCGGCCTGAGCGATCCCGAGCACATCGTCAAGGCGTTCGAGCATGGCGGCACCGATTACATCACCAAACCGATCAACCCCGACGAGCTGCTCGCGCGCATCACCGCCCATGTGCGTAGCGCCCACCTGATCAGCGATGCCCGCGAGGCGCTGGACTCCGCGCGCCAACACCTCCTCTCGGTAAACAAGAGGGGAGAGGTGCTGTGGACCACCCCGGAGACGCGGGCGCTGCTGGCTGGTAACGGCATCGAGGTGGCGGTCGGCGGGTTTGTCCTCAGCGGCCAGATCAGGGAGTGGATCGGTGGCCGGGAAACGGCCCAGGATCTGATTATTCACACCGCCCGGCAACCCCTGATCATCCGCTATTTCAAGACGGTACATGCCGACGAGCACCTGCTGCGCATCGTCGATCAGCACCAGTTGCTCGACCCCAAGGCGCTGGAGGCGGCCCTGCCGGTGACCAAGCGCGAGGCAGAGGTGCTGCTGTGGGTGGCACAGGGCAAGACCAACCGTGAGATCGGCGAGATCCTGACGTTGAGTCCGCGCACCGTCAACAAGCACCTGGAGCAGATCTACAGCAAGATCCAGGTGGACAATCGCGCCGCCGCCACCTCCATCGCCATCCAGTCGCTGCTGGGGATGACGGTTTAGGGCCGCTGCGCGTGCATTCAGTTTGTAGCCTGGATGAAGCCCGCCCACGGAACCCGACAAACACACCAATCCGCACGGGCGGAATCCGGGGTGTCATTGCGTAGCGGTTATTCCCCGGACTCCGCCGCTGCGAGGACATGCAGCTTTTCCTGTTTCGGAGGTGGCGGCTTCATCCGGGCTACGCTCCTGGGGACAAGCGCATTGCGTGTTTGTATGGCCCGGTCCGGGTGCTGGTTTTTCGCTGTTTAAACAGGGATACTAGCGCCTCAAAAAAAGAACCGTCCCCGCCATTCAGGTCGCACCCCCCATGCAACAGATATTCAGTATCGTCTTCCCTATTTTTGCCATCGTGCTGGTGGGTTACCTCTACGGCCGCCGCCACGCCCCGGACATGGCCGCCGCCAACCAGCTCAACCTGGATATCTTTGTGCCGGCGCTGATTTTTCATGTGCTGTCGCAGAAGAGCTTCGAGCTGGGGGCCTACCAGGAACTGGCGCTGGCGGCGTTGGCGGTGGTGCTGGGTTCCGGTCTGCTGGCCTGGGGTGTGGCCCGGTTGCTGCACTACGAGCCCAAGACCTTCGTGCCGCCGATGATGTTCTCCAACTCCGGCAACATGGGGCTGCCGCTGGCCCTGTTCGCCTTCGGCGAGGCGGCCTTGCCTGCCGCGGTGGTGCTGTTCATCGTGGAGAACACCCTGCACTTCAGTGTCGGCATGAAGATGCTGGATCACCGCACCTCGCTGATCGGCATCCTGCGCATTCCCATGGTGCTGGCCACGGTGGTCGGCGTCGCCTTCAGCCTCACCGGCTGGGTGCTGCCCGATGTACTGTCGGTCTCCATCGAGATGG
The DNA here is from genome assembly GCF_029017505.1 of Sedimenticola hydrogenitrophicus. GTDB lineage: Bacteria > Pseudomonadota > Gammaproteobacteria > Chromatiales > Chromatiaceae > Sedimenticola > Sedimenticola hydrogenitrophicus_A. The sequence goes on along the minus strand of NZ_JAQGEI010000007.1, from coordinate 12,765 downwards.
TGGGGCAGGTGGCGATTCCGCTGATGTTGTTCTCGCTCGGGGTGCGCCTGACCGGGGTCGATCTGCGCGACTGGCGCATCGGCGTCATCGGTGCCCTGGTCTGTCCCGCCACCGGGCTGATCATCGTGCTGCTGATCACCCCCTTGCTCGACCTGCCGGCGCTGCAGTACGGCCAACTGCTGGTGTTCAGCGTGCTGCCGCCGGCGGTACTCAACTTCATGGTGGCGGAGAAGTACAACCAGGAGCCACGCAAGGTGGCGTCGATCGTGATGCTCGGCAACCTCGGCAGCCTGCTGGTGATCCCGTTCGCCCTGGCCTACATCCTGGCCCGGAACGGGCTGTGATTCGTTAATTCCGGTAGGGTGGGCACGTTTTTTGTGCCCACGCGGCGTGTACGGGATAACAACCAGCCTGACAGTGGAGCCCTGCCTCGACAATCGGACTGCCCGCGGTACTCCGGAACAGGCTTCGCCCACCGGCTGCTGTCGACGCCCGCGCCGGCGGCGGGTGCAGACTCTTTTTCCCCGGCCGTAACTAAAATCTCGGCTGTCGACAAGGTTCTTGGGGCAGGTCAACTGTTAGGCGGTTAGCACGGCCAAAATCCCCGAAGGAGGATAGACTGTAGCCTGACTGTGCGGGCTGCTTCAGGTGCTGTAATGAGTTCATACGCTACGCTGACCATCGACCTTCGTCAGATGATTTTTGCCATCGAGTCGGCGGTCTCGCAAGTGGGCATGAACGATACCAACCACGGCAAGCGGGTGGGCTATATCGCCGGTCAGCTGGCGCATCAGCTCGGCTGGAGCGACCAGGAGATCCAGTTCGCTTTCGAGCTGGGCCTGTTGCACGACTGCGGCGTCTCCACCGAACAGATGCACACCAGCCTGGTCAACCACTTCGACTGGAGCGATGCCCACATCCATTGCGAGATCGGCTACCGCCTGTTGAAGGACTTCGCGCCGCTGGCCGCCTTCGCCACCCCCATCCTCTATCACCACACACCCTGGGAGGCGCTTCGGCGGCTGGATATCAGCGACCGGGACAAGCGGATGGCTAACCTCATCTTCCTCTCCGACCGTATCGATGTCCTGGCCGTCGCCCATTACGAAACCGATATCCTGCTGGCCCGGGAGGAGGTGGTGAAATCCATCACCGGTTATGGCGACCGCTATTTCGATCCGTCACTGGTGGAGGTTTTTCAACAGGCCGAGCGGTCGGAGGCGTTCTGGATCGCCCTGGAGGACCGGCATGTGACTCGTTACGTGTGGGACATGGGGCGGTTCGGCAGCAGCCAACCGTTGAGCATCGCCCAGGTCAAGCAGCTGTCGCTGATCCTGGCCTATATTGTCGATCAGAAGAGCCCGTTCACCGCCCAGCACTCGGTCCGGGTGGCCGCCCTGGCCCGCTATCTGGCGGCGACCCGTGGCCTGCCGGCCGAGCGGTGCGAGAAGATCGAGATCGCCGGCCTGCTGCACGACCTGGGCAAGCTGCACATGCCGGACAGTATCCTGGAGAAGGCGGGGCCGCTGAACGAGCTGGAGCGGTCCATCATGAACCAGCACAGCTACGAGACCTTCGAGATCCTGCGCCACATCAAGGGGCTCGACGAGATCGCCAACTGGGCGGCGTTCCATCACGAGGGGCTGAATGGCGCCGGCTACCCCTTTCATCCCCGGGAGCGGGATCTTTGCATGGAGGCGCGGATCATCGCGGTGGCCGATGTCTTCCAGGCCCTGGTGCAGGACCGGCCCTACCGGGCCGGCATGCAGATCGACGAGGTGTTGGCCATTCTCGAAAAGTTTGCGCGGAGCGGAAAACTCGACCCCGAGGTGGTGGCCCTTGCCGGGCGGCATGCCGATGACTGTTTCCGGATCGCCCAGGGCGAGGATCGAGCGGCAGGGGAGAGCCCGCTGCGGTTGTTCTGACCGGACAACTTTCCTGATGACGGAAACAGACCGAATTTCCCCCGACAACGCCGGGATCTAGCTGACCTGGCTGGTGCGCAATCCCCTGATGCGATTGATCATCGATGCAAAAAATCCACCGCTGGCCGATGCCGCGACCTGGTTGTTTGAGTGTTCCCGATCAGATGCCCCTTCTGTTTCGCCGGTAATGCTTACCGCCAGGGTGTGCTTGTCGACAATGTGGCGTTTCGCCAGGTTGGGATTTGCCTTCAGTTCTTTATGTTTGCGCAGGCCGGCCTCAATACAGAGTCGACACATGCCTTGTTTCACCGGTTTGGTCAGAAAACGGAAGATTTGTCCCTCATTGATCAGGTCAATCACTGTATTGGCATCATTACTGTTGGTCATAACGATACTGACGATATCCGGGTGGTAGTGTTTGAGCAGTTTGATCATCGAGGTGACATCGTTCCGGCCAATCCGGGTCTCGGAGACGATGACGCCAATGGACTTTTTTTCGAGCAGGTTGAGGGCCTCTTCCATGTCATGGGTATAGAACACCTGGCTACGATTGATCAGGCTATCGCGGATGTGAACACTGCTCTCCCGGTCACCATCCAGCACCAGGACAGCCGGATCATTAATGTCAGTCGTCGCGTCATTCCGCTCGGCGTTGGCGCTGGGGATTGTCTTAAAGCTTTTTATAATATCGCTGGCAGTGTGCGAGGCGGTATCGGCCGCCAGATTGACCACATCCTTCAACTCCTTGTTTACCCAAGGCTTCTGTACAAAGCGGAATATCTCTCCCTTGTTCACGGAGCCGACCGTGGCATCAAAATCGGAGTACCCGGTCAACAGAATGCGCATACTGGCCGGGCATAACTCCTTTGCCTGGTGCAGGACTTCCACACCCGTCATACCCGGCATCTTCTGATCGCTGACGATCACGTCAACCTTCTGCTGTTTCAGTATCTCGATGGCCTTGGCACCACTGTCGGCAACCAATACGTTGTATTGCCGTTTGAACAACCACCTCATGGTGTTCAGAATATGCGGTTCATCGTCGACGAAGAGGACAGATTGAATGGCTTGCGTCATGTCGATATCACTCTATTGATTGTTGGGTTATCAGGCGGCTTTCCGGTTCTCAGATACCGTCTGGATAGGCAATTGAACCGTAAATGTGGTGCCTTTACCGACGCTTGACCTGACACTGATCACACCATTGTGTTGTTCAACGATCTCCTTTGATATCGATAGACCGAGCCCGGTGCCTTCCTCGACACCTTTTGTGGTGTAGTAAGCCTCGAATATGGTCTCCAGGTCTTTCTCCGGAATACCGATGCCGTTGTCCTCGACTTCCACCTTGATATAGCCATCGTCCACGAAGCTGCGTATCGAGATGGTGCCGTTGATGGAATCGACGGCATGGGAGGCATTGTTGATCAGATTGATGAATACCTGGTTTAACTGTGACGGCATGCACTCGATCAGGGGTAAATCGCCAAAATCACAATTGATGGTTATATGTTCCGGAATGGTGCTACGCGCAATATAGAGAACATTTTCCAGACAGTTATTGAGATTGAAGTCGGCCACACTGTTCTGATCGATCCGGGTAAACTTCTTCAAGTGAGAAACCAGTTCCGACATCTGTGCCAGGCCACTTTGTGTTTGTGACAGCATTTCGATCAGATCTTCAATCTCCGTCAACTCTTCGTAACTGTCGGTTTCCCGGAGCAGCTTGTTCGTATATTTTATGTTGATACCGGTTGAGTTCTTGCTTCGTCTCGATTTGGCAAAATTGATCAATTGTCTGCCATAGCTGCTCGGCAGCCGCAGATTATCCAGGCCCTCTACCGCAAGTTCCATATTGCTGCGGGTGAAGGCCAGCGGCGTATTGAGTTCATGGGCAACCGACGCCACCATATGGCCCAGGGATGCCATCTTTTCCGACTGGGCAATCTGCATACGTGACTTCTGGTTCTCTATATCCTGCTGTTTAATGATCTGGTCAGCCCGTTTCACGATAACCAGCAAGGCGATAAACAGCAGTCCCAAAAGGCCGGCAATGCCGCCTACCACCATGTATTGGGTTTCGCGCAGCTTGCCAAGAAAGAGGGTTACATCGGAATAGATCTCGAACACCCCCTCCAGCGCTCCTGTCTGCGGGTTGTAGACCGGTATGTAACTGGAGACGACGTCACGATCACTGATGGTCTCGTCAAATGCGTCGAAGGTGTCCCGGTGGGAGAGCGCACTGGCCGGTACGCCTTTTTTGGCAGAGATAAACCCGGAGTTCTGGCTCTTGTCTTCCCCCACCTGGCTGTTCTGGGTGGAGAATACAGTCCGTCCCTCCAGGTTGAAGGCTTTCACCTTGATCACCGGCAACCCTTTCAAGAGGGACGTGGTGAGATCGAAGATGCGTTGCATCTCCGGATGTTTTTTTAACGACTCGGTCGAGACTGTGCCGGATCTGTTGATGAGGAAATCAAACTCTGGCCAGATGGAGTTGGATATCACCCGGGTCATGTTGATGTTCTGGTTCTCCTCCTGCTCAACCAGCGCAGCCGTTTGAATCCTGTTTTGCACGAAATTGAGCGAGAAGGCCACAATCAAAAACACCACCAGACTGGCGATTGTAAAGTAACGGACCAGTTGAAATTTCACGCGGCACCTCGCAATGCTTCATCAATATCTTCACGCACTTGCAATATGCGAGCCAGAAACTATATTAAAAGCATGGTTATTCTCCCATGCCGGCCAATGGCTCTGGTCAAGTGATATTTAGTCTTTAAAATCAACTGAATAAAGATAATTTCCGATCAGCCGGAGGATGATATGGAGAGGGCATTCGGGATTGGCCAGGGGGACTTTAACTCAGGGTTACGACATACCTCTCCTGGCTATCGCAGAATTGGGAGGAATTCCCAGAAATGGGAGGATAGGAGTGAGCGGGGACGGCTAATGTTCCCCCCTCTTTACTTTTTTTCCGGCAATTAAGCTTCCTTGTATTCTTTTTTGGCGCGGACTATCTTTTAGACGACAGATGACGGGGTGACTGGGCCTTGCAGCGATAAAATCAGCGTCGAGTGACCGGTATCCTACCTGAAAATACTATTTCGACTGCTCGCGATTGTAGGCCAGTACCACTAACGAAGATTTCTGAATCCCAATCAGGGAGGGGGATGAAATGAGCAACATACGTGGCAATGTCTTTGCATTGATGGTTGCAACGCTATCAATCTTTTCGCTGGGAATAATGAATATGGCAAACGCAGCAACGGCTGAGGATCTGGATAAGGATTCCCGGCAGGCCCTGCAGACGCTCTATAAATCCAATTCTCTTGCCAAGGATATTTCGCGCACCGCCAAGGCGATACTCGTCTTCCCGAATATCGTGAAGGCTGGGTTGGTGTTCGGCGGCAGCTATGGCGAAGGAGAGTTGATCAAGGGCTCAACAGTCGTTGATTATTATAATTCCGTTTCCGGATCCTGGGGTCTGCAGGCAGGTGCTCAGTCCTACGGGTATGCCGTGTTTTTGATGACAGACGAGGCCGTTCAATATATTGAAAAGACCGATGGTTGGGAAATTGGCGTCGGTCCAACAATTGTTGTGGTTGACGAAGGAATCGCGAAGAATCTTTCGACATCCTCACTGAAGGAGGATGCCTATGCGTTTATTTTCAGTCAGCAAGGACTGATGGCAGGGGTCACAATTGAGGGAACAAAAATTACCCCGATCAAACGCTAAATCAATCAGGACGGATGCACATTGCATCCGTCCTGATTCGGAAAAGAAGCGAAAAAGGGGAGGGGGAATTGCACTTACTTAAGCCAAGAACTACCGTCATCCCGGTGCAGGCCGGAGGAGTGGTGCAGGGATGCACCGTTTACGGACCTAAGGATGGCATCCAGACTGCTTAATGGTGGCGGTATTCCTGGATGATTCGCTTCGCTCACCCTTCGGGCCGACTTTCAGTCGTTCAACGCGCTTCGCGCTTTTGTCCGGCCTGCGCCGGAGAAGTGGTGCATGGATGCACCGTTTACGGACCTAGGATGGAATGACGAAAATCCTGCAATTCGCTTTAAGAAAGTGCCATTTGGGTAGGGGGGTAAATTTTAATCAGTTAGTCCAATTGTTCATTTTTAAATTCCTCCGTCCCCTCCACTCTCCCTCCACTCTTTTACTTTCGGGCGCTGACTGTCGTCAGGTGCAGGCGGCGCAGATCGCGCCCAGGTGACGGTGGTCGGTGCCGCAGCAGCCGCCGAGTACGCTGAGCCGCGGCAGCCACTCGCGAATCCTGCGATATTCCAGGCCCAGTTCCCCTGGGTTGCCGGCATCGAGATCGGGGCTCTCGTCGAGTTCGGCGTGGCTGCGCTTCGAGGCGTTGGCGCGCAGGCCGCGAGTGCGTTCGCGCCATTCACCCTCTTCCTGCAACAGGTGCATGAAATGGGTCGGGTGCGCGCAATTGATCATGTAGTAGGCGGCATAGCCGTCGGTCTCATGGTCGGTGTGCGCGATCGCCCCGGCCAGGGTTTCACCTGCGGGGATGCGACCGTCGGTCTCCAGCGTGAAGGAGATCGCGACCGGTATCGCCGCTTCGCGGGCTGCCTGGACAATCCCTATCGCCTCGTCGACGTAGGTGAGGGTGAAGGCGGCAACCATGTCGGCGGCGGTATCGGCGAAGGTCTCTATCTGGTGCGCATGATAGCGTCGCGCCTCCGCGGCGCTCATGCGGGCGGTGGCCTGGTAGCCGTCGCCGCGCGGCCCGAGGTTGCCGCTGATGACCATCGGACTCTCCGGCGTCTCGTGATGGTCACGAAGTTCGAGCATCAGGTCGATCGCCCGCCGGTTGGCGGCGGCCAGGGTCCGGGCGTCGTAGCCGAGTTTTACTCTCCAGTCGGCGTTGGCACGCCAGGTGGGCGCTTCGAGCAGGAAGCCGAGATCGCGGTGCCGGGTGATCTCGATATACGCCTCGTAGTAGCGGCGCAGGCGCGCCACCCCGGCGTCGTGCCGAAGCAGGTCGAAGGCGGCAAAGTATGGCAGTTCCATGCCTTTGTGGAACACCAGGGTCGTCTCCAGACCCCCATCGGTCAGGAACAGGGTGTCTTTCAACTGGGGCAGGTTGTCGCGGTAGTGGCTCATGGCTGAATCTCCTTGAAGGTGCGGGAACGGAACTTTGATGCGGCAGGCTCCGGTCTTGGTGTCGCCGCAGCTGTCGGTCCGTGCGGTGGCAGGTTACCGCTGGCGGCGCTGCTTCACTAAAGCCGTTTGTGCAACGAATAGGACAAACCGGCCAACGGCCGCGGGCTGGGCTAGACTTATCCTGTGTCGATATCGGAGACATCTCCCATGGGCGCCATCCCTGTGAAGATCGCGATCCTTGTCATTCCCGACGCCAGCGCGTCCGTGGTGTACGGTTTGTACGACCTGCTCAAATCGGCCGGCCAGGACTGGGGCATCATCACCCAAGGCCGCCCTGGCCCCGAGCTTATCCGGCCGGTGCTGGTGGCGAGGGAAAAGGGCCTGGTCGAGATCGTTAACAATGTCCCTGTCAGGGTCCAGTTCAGCCTGGAGAACTGTCCGGCCGTCGACATCGTCTGCGTGCCGGAGGTCAACCTGCCGCCGGGAGAGCCGCTGGCCGGGCGTTACGCCGAAGAGATCGCCTGGCTGCGGCGGCGCCACGAAGCCGGTACCCTGCTCGCGGCCGCCTGTTCGGGCGCCATGCTGTTTGCCGAAGCGGGTCTGCTGGACGGTTGGGAGGCGACGACACACTGGGCCTGGTGCGATGTGCTGCGGGAAAGGTTCCCGAATGTCAGAGTCCACGGGCAGCGTGCCCTGGTGGCGAGCGGCAAGGGCCAGCGCCTGATCATGGCGGGTGGCGGCACCTCCTGGCTGGACCTCGCGCTCTATCTGATCGGGCGCACCCTGGGGGTCGAGACCGCCATGCAGGTCGCGCGCCTCCACCTTATCGACTGGCACCAGGTCGGCCAACAGCCCTTCGCACGCCTCGCCTGTACCCGGCAGGTGGATGAAGCCGGCATTGCGCGCTGCCAGACCTGGATTGCCGAGCACTACCAGGAACCCAACCCGGTGAACTCGATGGTACGGCTGTCAGGCCTGGCGGAGCGCTCCTTCAAGCGGCGCTTTCTACAGGCGACCGGTATGTCGCCACTCAAGTACGTCCATGCACTGCGGCTGGAAGAGGCCAAACAGATGCTGGAGGCAACCGAGACCCCGATCGAGGGCATCGCCAATGAGGTCGGCTACGAGGATGCCGGCTATTTCAGTCGGCTGTTCCGGCGCGAGGTCGATATGTCCCCGGCACACTATCGCAAGCGCTTCGGTGCGCTGCATCGGTCCCTAACCAATAGGGTCGATTGATTATCTGCTCCCCAGATCTTCTGTCCCCAACCGTGACCTGATGATCGAGACTGACCCCAACCGGGTAGGGTGGGCACGTTGTTTGTGCCCATGCTACTCGACTACATGGCTGGACTCAGTACTGACCTTTCCGCCATCTTTTAGCTGTAATCTTCTCAAGCTTTCTTCGGTATTTCACAAGTGAATATTCTTGTACATTGCCCTTCAGTATATCGAATATATCGCCAGCTATTATCGCTCCTATGGCATGGATTGCTTCATGGCGATCCAAACCCTGTCTGATCAATCTTGCGATAGTTTCTGGAACTGGCTCAACGCCCATCGCCAATTGATTTTCAACTACGACGTGGATAGCTGAGTGTAGACGAATTTTATCTTCAGGAAGATCTTGATCTGAGAGCAAATGAAATTGCTGGACCAGTTCAATCCTCTCGTTTTCATCCAGCCAAAGCCAGGCAGCTGCATCAATTTCTTTATCTGGATTATAGGTTTCCATAATAACTCCGGTTCATAGAGCCCGATGGGGCGTTCCTCACCCCAATGTCTGGAATCAGCCGCGAGCTTCTCTATAATCTATAGGTCAGGTTCGATTGCTTTTGTACTTCTCGGACCTTCTATCCCCGCCCTTGGCCTTCGGCTTTACCCGGCGGTCAAGTTTCTTCTGGATGCGCGCCTTGAACCGATCATTGCCCAGCACCCACGCCTTGTTGGTCGCTTCCCGGATTTCGTTAAGACTATCATTCGATATGCGATGTTTGAAGAGTTGGCGGTAGGCGGCTTGCCGTGCTTCAATTGTTTTTCCCAAACGTCTGTATTCAAGGTGTGGGGTCACCAGCGCATTCGGTTGCCCCAGTGCGTTGAAATGGTAGCTTGACCAGCGATAATCGGACGGGTGGGTAACCATGCCCGCGCGAACCGGGTTTAGTTCGATGTAGCGCATGCAGGTTAACAAATAGGATTCACTATCAACCAATGTGGCCTTATAGCGTCCTTCCCACAATGTGCCGGTGCGCTGGTAGCAATGGTTGAAGTGCTGGACATAGTGACGCCCCAACTTCTGCATGACTTTGGAGATGCCTTGCTCTGTATGCGGGGTGATCAGCAAATGTAGGTGATTGGTCATTAGTACATAGGCATGAAGATCACAATTGTGGGCCTTGCAGGCTAACTGGAGTTTTCCCAGGTAGAACTGGTAGTCGGCATCGGTACAAAAGACTTCGGTTTGGTTGTTGCCCCGCAGGATAACCTGTTGCGGCTGGCCGGGGATTACAAATCGGGGTAAGCGTGCCATTTCCTTGCTCCCTGAAGAGTTGATGCAGGCACTATACTTCGCCTTCAATCAAATATCAATCGAGTCTGACCCCATTGATTTACTGGCTCCTCAATGCGGCCGCATGGTAGGCCAGGTGTTCGCCGATGAAGGTGGCGATGAAGTGGTAGCTGTGGTCGTAACCCTCCTGCAGGCGCAGGGTGAGTGGGATGCCCCGCGCTTCACAGGCAGCCTTCAGGTCGTCGGGGTAGAGTTGGTCGGCGAGGAATTCGTCACCGGTGCCCTGATCGATCAGCATGGGTAACCCATAGGCGCCGGCCTTGATCAACTCGGTGGCGTCATAGGCCTTCCAGGCGTCACCATCCTCACCCAGATAGGCGCTGAAGCAGCCCTGGCCCCAGTCGCACCGGGTGGGGTGGCAGATGGGAGCAAAGGCCGAGACCGAACGGTAGGCGCCCGGCTCCTTGATGGCACAGATCAGTGCGCCGTGCCCGCCCATCGAGTGACCGGTTATCGATTTGCAGCCGGGTATCAGCGGCAACTCCGCCTCCAGCAGTGTCGGCAGTTCCCGGGTGACGTAGTCGTACATCCGGTAGTGCCTCGACCAGGGGGGCTGGGTGGCGTTGACATAAAAACCCGCGCCCTGGCCCAGGTCGTAACGCGCCAGTTCATCCGCCACTTCACTGCCGCGTGGGCTGGTGTCGGGCATCACCAGGGCGATGCCCAACTCCGCCGCGTAGCGTTGGGCCCCGGCCTTGGTGCGTACATTGTCGTCGGTACAGGTCAGACCCGATAGCCAGTAGACCGCCGGCACCGCCGCCGTGGCCGCCTGGGGCGGCAGGTAGACGGAAAAGGTCATGATGCAGTGACAACTCTCCGAGTCATGTTGATAGCGGTTCAGCCAGCCGCCGAACTCCTTGATCTGCTCTATCTGTTTCATGCCGCAACCTCAAAAGATGATGACGGAGCGGATGCTCTCGCCACGGTGCATCAGGTCGAAGGCGCGGTTGATCTCTTCCAGCGGCATGGTGTGGGTCACCATGCTGTCCAGCTCGATCTCGCCATTCATATAGCGATCCACGTAGCCCGGCAGTTGGCTGCGGCCCTTGACGCCACCGAAGGCGGTGCCTTTCCAGGTGCGGCCGGTGACCAACTGGAAGGGGCGGGTACTGATCTCCTGACCGGCGCCGGCGACGCCGATAATGGTGGAGACGCCCCAACCCATGTGGCAGCACTCCAGCGCCTCGCGCATCACATGCACATTGCCGATGCACTCGAAGGAGTAGTCGACGCCGCCTTGGGTCATCTCGACAATCGCTTCGGTAACACTGCCGCTTAGGGTCTTCGGATTGACGAAATCCGTGGCGCCCAACGCCTTGGCGATCTCCCATTTGTCCGGGTTGATGTCGATGGCGATGATGCGCTCCGCCTTGGCCATGACAGCGCCCTGTATGCAGGAGAGGCCGATGCCACCCAATCCGAATACGGCGACGGTGGCGCCCGGCTCTACCTTGGCGGTGTTGAGGACGGCGCCGATACCGGTGGTGACGCCACAACCGAGCAGGCAGATCTTATCCAGTGGCGCTGCCTTGTTGACCTTGGCCAGGGCAATCTCCGGCACCACGGTATACTCCGAGAAGGTGGAGCAACCCATGTAGTGGTAGATCGGCTTGCCGTTCATGGAGAAACGCCGGGTGTGGTCCGGCATGTATCCGGTCCAGACCGTTTCGGCGATCGATTGACAGAGATTGGTTTTGCTCGAGTGGCAGTATTCGCACTCACCGCACTCGGGGATGTAGAGCGGAATGACATGGTCACCCGGCTTTAGCCCCTTCACACCGGGGCCGCACTCCACCACTTCGCAGCCCCCTTCATGACCCAGTACGCAGGGGAAGGCGCCCTCCGGATCATCGCCGGAGAGGGTAAACGCATCGGTGTGACAGACCCCGGAGGCGATCACTTTTAACAGCACTTCCCCCTCCTTGGGGCCTTCCACATCGATCATCTCGATAGACAAGGGTTTCTTCGGTTCCCAGGCCACGGCGGCTTTGGCTTTCATAAGCGTGTACTCCTTTTTTATTTGCTTGGTAAATTTAACAAAATCACGGTTGTCGAGGTGATCTGAAACATTCGCTTGCCTAATATCTTTCTCTATCCTCAACGTCGTCTTCTCTGCTGGGAGAAGGGGGCTTTGACTGGCGCGCCCATGCCGCCGACTACTGCGCCGGTGCATCAGGCAGCGACCACACGACCGTTAAGACATGGCTCGGCGGCAGGCCGTAAGGCACCACGTTAAAGAGCTGTCCGGCCTGATCGATGAGATACAGACTGGTAGTGTGTTCAGGCTGTAGCCAACGCCCGGTTGTGCGTGTTTTCGATACCGTACATGATAGCGTATCGCGATCCGGTGGGTGGCGGCCTCCGTTCTGGTCAGGCCAATCGTTGGTAATCTCCAGCAAACTGTTAGGTATCCGTGAGTGGTTCATCATCCACCACACCGACTTCGGCATGGAGACCTTGACAAACGAAATCACGACTGACCTGCTGAAGCATAGCCTGGAAATGGCTGCCGTGGACTCCAGCCGCTGGCACGATACGGGGGCGGATCCCGGCTCACCAGAAGGGTCCTGTATCAACTGGCTGACCATCTCGGACACAAGAGCCCGATTCATTCCTGTCTGATACTCAGATCTTGGATGTCCCGGTTTTTGTTTTATATCTTATTCTGGCGACTAATGAAGGAGCGATCAGGCTGACGAACAGTACCAGCAGGAGCAGATCACCGGTTAGCACATTGAAGGATCGCAACAGTTCCTCCCAGGATTTTTCAGTAAAGTAGTGGCCTAAGCCAAACTCGAACACCAGGGTCATAACGACCCACTGAACACCGATAAGCCAACGGGTAGTAGTACTATTGGCACCCAGAAATCGGAGGGTCAGGTTGGTGACCAGAAGGATAATAAAAGACAGTGAAACGCCGCTAAGCGGCAGTGCCCATGCAGGACCGATGAGTGGGGTCAGTACAAGATCGCGGAGTGCGCCGTTAGCGATGGCGAGGATGGCGATGATTAGCCAGACGAGGGCTGCTCGAAATAGTATCGTGATATGCATAAAAAGAAACTAAATCTACCGAGAATTTGTATATACGTTGTATATGGCAATATCACTGCAAGTTCATTTTGTATAATCATTACCGTTTTCTG